>JAQWKP010000358.1 GCA_029247785.1 Novosphingobium sp. | reverse complement strand
CGAGCCGCGAAAGATCGCGCCGAATGGTTGCGGGTGATGCGCCAAGGCTGGCTTCCAACTCGCGATAGGTAACAAAGCCGGTCCGACCCAAGGCGGCCAGCACTGCTTCTTCTCGCTCTGCTGCATGCATCTAGCTTTCTCCGCCTAACCCAAGCTGTTCGCGCTCGATTTGCTCGAGCGATTTGCCCGCGTTGCTCGGCGCCCACAGCCAACCGATTACGGCGCTGACTACAAGGAAACCGGTAAGAATCCATGCCAATACGGTAAAATCTGTCGCAGCCAGCAAAGGCACAAAAAAGCTGAAGACACCCAACGTGATCCTCACAATGGCAAAGCTGAGGCCTTGGGCTGTGCTGCGCAGCGCGGTCGGGAACATTTCGGCGCTCCACAGCTGGAAAAAGCTCTGCGCGCCGAAGCCCTGAAAAAAGCCGAGGATCAGCACATGTGCCAAGACCACAGGGACGGTGAGCGGCAGGATTGCCAGCAAGCTCATGCCGATCACCTGCATGATGGCGGACACCATAAACAGTTTGCGGTGGTCCACCTTGTCCACCAGCTTCATGAAAATCACATAGTTTGCGAGCATGCCAAGGCTGAAATTGAGGCACTGCAGGGCAATGCTCTGCGACCTTGTTGCGACACCCAAAGTCTCCATCAGATAGGGAAAGAACAGACCGTTCGTGCCAGCCCACAGGTTCCAAAATCCATAGATGCCAACCAGCCCAAGGATCGAGACCAGATATTTGCCCTTGAACAGGCTGGAGAGCGGCGGCGGGGTGTAGTCTTTCGCCTGCGTTTCTTCCCAGCGGCGCGATTCGCGCATCCTACGGCGCATGAAAGTGAGGCCAAGCGCCACGATCACAAGGTGCGCAAACACAAGACGCGCGCCCAATTCGCCCAGATTGGTGAAGGCAAGGCTCATCAGCAGAACTACGACGGGGCCAAGGTTCCACAGGATTTGCGCCACGCCCGAATGCTTGCCGCGCCGTGCATCAGGTGCCTCTTCTGCGATCAGGGACCAACTTGCCGGGATATCCGCGCCCACCGCCAGGCCGACGATCAGGAAGCCGACAACGATCATCCACGGAGCATTGGCAAACACCAGAAAACACATGCCAAAGGCGTACACCAGCATGTCCCACTGATAGATGCGCTTGCGCCCGAGCAAATCGCACAATCGTCCGCCGATGAGTGCGCCGATTCCAGCGCCAATGGCATTGGGGCCAAAGGCTGCGATCAAGCCGAGCAGGCTGTCAGACAGGCCATACATAGATTGCCACAGCGCCAGCGCTGCACCGCCCGAGACGATCGAACCGCTATCGATATAATTGGCGAGGCCGGCCAGAATGGTGGCTTTCCAATTGTCCTTCTGTTCAGTGACGCCGCCCTCTATCTCATTCTGGCTCATAGGCATTTTTCCTCTGATGAATCGTTTATTTTTATATAGTTGTGCCAGCTCTTGCGATAGGCGCTCAAGTTATCCGGCAAAGGGGCTACCCGCTGCAATCTGCTTTTTGGGCGGAGCGCGGGGTCAACCAAGCGGAGCGCGCCAAAGCTGACTTCATTGTGTGCATCGGCAGTAAACGCAGCCATGTCAGGGTGAAGCGATGCCAGTGCGCGGACGAACACTTGCGCCTTGGCGAAGCGGCCTTCCACCAGCAGTGTTTGCTTGGCGCCGATCAGGTTCAAAGACGTGCCAGCGACAAGTGCGGCATAGATGCAGACGGCGGCGCGGCGGGCATCTGCATCATTGGGACGATTGATCCACCGGTGCTGTCCATCGGGGTGGGGGCCATTGCCGGGCGCGAGCGTGGGCAGCACCATCGCACCGGTTTCCACCACATGCTCCACTGCGGCGAGCAGATCCGGCTGGTCTTGCGCAATATCGACTTGCTGCGCTTCGCCATCGATCAGCAGTTCAATTTCGCGTCCGCCCATAAATCGGGCGGAGGGGACCGGAACGCCAAAAGCATCGACATTGATGAGGCAGTCGCGGTCTTCCTGCATGGTCGAAAGGACAAGCGTAGCATCGGCGGATTGCCCGAGGCTTCTCATGGCGATGAACCATGTGCCGGTGGAAAGGACGGTGGCCTCACTGTCAGCAATCTCTGCAAAGCCGCGCGCAGCCAGTAGGGCGGCGTTGGAATCGTGCAGCCCTGCTAGTATCTTTACGTCGGAGGGCAGGCCGGTTTCGGCGGCAAGGTCTGCGCGTAGCGAGCCGATCACATCGCTTGCCTTGGTTATGGGTGCAAAGCGTTTGGCCCAGCCGCGCTGATATGCCAGCGCTGAGAAATCGCCCTTGGCCGGCTCCCATAAATCCGAATGACAGCCCAGACTTGTCACCTCGCTCACTGCTTTGCCGGAGAGGAACCAAGCCCAATATTGCGCCCAGGGCAAAAAGGTTGCGCTTGCCATTGCCTCGCCGTGAAGCTGCTCCAGCCAATGCAATTGTGCGCCTAAATTCAGGCCATCGGGCAGGGCGGGCGATCCGGTTTCGTCAAAGCCGCCGCGCTGTTGGCGATATTGCGCCAACATCTCTGGCGGCAATGGCTGTTCATAGTCGATCGGCGCACAGGCCAGCGCCTCGCCTTCAAGCGCCACAACTCCGGCGCCGTGCGCGACTGGCACGATATATTGCACGTTACTGCTGGCAAGTTCGCGCAGCGATTCGCGCAAGAATGCGCCAATGCCATCAACATCCAGACGGCGGATGCCATCGGTCACTACCACGGCGTTTTCGCGCGCCCGCCGCGCCAACATGTGGCCTTTTGCAGACCACAAGCTGACCTTGCTCAGCGTCTTGCCGATATCGACAATGATGGCAAAACCTTGGTCCAAATCTTTCCCCCACGCCACGCTTTTTTGCACTGCTTTGATTGACAGTTAGCGAAAATGCTTGTTTATGAAAAGCCCTGATTGCAACGGATTCGAAATTATGAACATGCACGCTTCCCTCGCCGGAGAGGCTATTCCTTTTGCGATCCCTGCCAGCCGCTGGGATGATGGCGCGGCATCGGGGATGAGTGAATCGGAATTGCTGCTCTACCGCTCCAATCTGCTCGGGTCAGATTTGACCGTCACCAATTTCGGCGGCGGCAACACTTCTGCCAAGGTGATGGAAAGCGATCCGCTGACCGGGGAACAGGTGGAAGTGCTGTGGGTCAAAGGTTCTGGCGGCGATATTGGATCGATGAAGCTGGATGGGTTCGCCACGCTTTATGAGGAGAAATTGCTGGCGCTGGAGGGGTTTTATGCGGGTGAGGAGGATGATGACAAAATGGTCAGCTTCCTGCCGCATTGCACCTTCAATCTGAACAGCCGCGCGGCCAGCATCGATACGCCGCTGCACTCACTGCTGCCATACAAACACATCGATCACGTGCATCCTGATGCGATTATCGCGCTTGCAGCATCCAGCAATGGTGAGGCAGTGACACAGGCAATCTGGGGCGGAGAGATCGGCTGGCTTCCGTGGAAGCGCCCGGGCTTTACCCTGGGTGTGATGATCCGCGATTTTGCCAAGGCAAATCCGCAGGCCAAAGGCGCGATGCTGGCGGGCCACGGCATCATCTGCTGGGCCGATACGGCCAAGGAATGCTATGAATTATCGGTGCGGCTGATTGCCGAGGCGGCGGCATACCTTAATGCCAAGCTGTCCGATGGTCCGGCCTTTGGCGGGCAAAAGGTCAAGGCGCGGGAGGACCGCAAACAGGTTGCCGCCGCTCTGATGCCGCGGCTTCGCGGGCTGATGACCGGAAACCGCCGCAAGATGGGCCATTTCTCGGACGATGATGAGACGCTGGAGTTTGTCGGCTCGGCTGATTTTGAACGACTGGCGGCGCTTGGCACATCCTGCCCCGATCACTTTTTGCGCACAAAAATTGCGCCGCTCACGCTCGATCCGGCAAAGCTGGGCGATACGGCATATCTGGCACGCTCTCTGGCCGATTACCGCGCGCTTTATGCCGCCTATTATGACCGCTGCAAACGGGCCAATTCGCCTGCGATGCGCGACGCCAACCCGGTCGTGGTGCTGGTACCGGGCGTGGGCCGGATGACCTTCGCGGGCGACAAGGCGACCGCGCGGATCGCGGGCGAGTTCTACCTCAATGCGATTAACGTGATGCGCGGGGCCGAGGCTATCGGCGATTATATCGCGCTCGATGAACAGGAAGCGTTCGACATCGAATACTGGCTGCTCGAAGAGGCCAAGCTCCAGCGGATGCCCGCGCCGAAGCCGATGGCGGGCAAGATTGCGCTGGTCACCGGCGGCGCGGGCGGGATCGGCGCGGCCACGGCAGCGCGGCTGCTCAAGGATGGCGCCTGCGTGATGCTGGCCGACCGCGACGGCGCTGTTGTGGAAGACGTGCGCGCCGGGTTTGCGCAGGCTTTCGGCAAGGATGTGGTCCGCTCGGTCACCTGCGATGTCACCGACGAGGCGCAGGTCGCCGCTGCCTTTGCGACTTGCGCGCGGGAATTTGGCGGGCTGGATGTGCTGGTCGCCAACGCCGGGATCGCGTCGAGCGCGCCGATCGAGGAAACCACAGTCGAACTGTGGAACCGCAATTTCGATGTGCTGGCGCAAGGCTATTTCCTCACCGCCAAACACGCCTGGCCGCTGCTGAAAGGCATGGCCGATCAGGGCGGAACGTCGGTGGTGTTCATCGGCAGTAAGAATGCGGTTGCGGCGGCTGCGGGCGCTTCGGCCTACGCCAGTGCCAAAGCCGCCGCCAACCACCTCGCCCGCTGCCTCGCGCTGGAAGGCGCGCCGCACGGCATCCGCGTGAACGTGGTCAATCCCGATGCGGTGATCCGTGGCAGCCGCATCTGGGATGGCGACTGGCGCAAAGAACGCGCGGCATCGAACAAGGTCGATGCAGGCGAGGAACTGGAAGCGTATTACCGCAACCGTTCCATGCTGAAACGCGACGTGTTGCCAGAGGATATTGCCGAAGCCGCGTTCTGGCTGGCAAGCGATGCATCCGCCAAATCGACCGGCAATATGATCAATGTCGATGCGGGCAACGTGCAAGCGTTTACGCGGTAAATGAAAACAGCCCGTTCGTGTCGAGCGAAGTCGAGACACCAAGCGCGGCGCTAAGCGTCTCTCGACTTCGCTCGAGACGAACGGAGTGGGAGATGGTGATGCGAAATATTCTGTCGGGTGCCTTGCTGCTGCTTTTGGCCGCCACCCCGCTCGCGGCACAGGAAGCGCAAGTGCCGAAAGTCGCCCCCGGCACCGTCGCCGTGCCCGGCTACGAACTGCCGCTGTCGGTCTATCTATCCAATGAAGCCCACGCCCTGCTCGCCGCAGGCACGGCATCCCCCATGGGCGATGGCCCGCCGCCGCCGCCCGAAGCCTTCCCCGGCATCCGCGCCGGGATGCGCGCCAGCATGGCTCCGCTCGTGGAAAGTCTGCGCGAGGAATATGGCGTGACCATCGAACAGGCGCAAATGGGCGGCATCAACGGCTATTGGGTGCGGCCCGGCGGAGCGGTGCCGGAAGGTGGACGCCCGGTGCTGCTCAACCTGCCCGCAGGCGCCTTTCTGATCGGGCAGGCCAACCCGATCGGCCTGATTGAATCGATTCCGGTGGCGGCGCTGGGCGGGTTTGACGTAT
>JAQWKP010000353.1 GCA_029247785.1 Novosphingobium sp. | reverse complement strand
TCGCCCTCGAGAAATTCTTCGATCACCGCCTCTGACCCGGCCTCACCGAAGCGACCCGCGAATATTTCGCGCACGGCTGCGTCGGCCTGCTCTCTCGTGGTGGCAACCGTCACGCCCTTGCCGGCGGCGAGACCGTCGGCCTTGACCACGACCGGGATATCGAATGTGTCGAGAGCGGCCAGTGCCTCGGCCTCGCTACGTGCCCTGACATAACCACCTGTCGGGATGCCAGCTCGCTCACACAGATCCTTGGTGAAGCCCTTGCTTCCTTCGAGCTGGGCGGCGGCTTTGCTTGGCCCGAATACCGAGATGCCCGCGCCGTGCAGCGAATCGGCCAACCCGTCGACGAGCGGGCCTTCGGGGCCGATGACGACCAGCCCGATGCGAGTCTCTTCACAAAAAGCGATGACCGCGTCATGGTCGGCGGCATCCAGTGCGACGCATTCGCCATGTTCGGCGATGCCGGGATTTCCGGGGGCAGCGTAAAGCTTTTTGCAGGAGGGCGATTGCGCCAGCTTCCATGCCAGCGCATGTTCGCGACCGCCCGATCCCAGGAGCAGGATATTCATGCCCAAACCCTCGCAATTCGAAAAAATGACGGAATCCGAAGATCCGTCGGGGGGGCTGGTAGCGAAGCAGAGCGCCGGGGACAACGCCGCGCCGCTTTCAGTCAGTGAAATTTCCGCGCTGCTCAAGCGAACGGTCGAGGATCGTTTCGGCTTCGTGCGGCTGCGCGGCGAGCTGTCCGGGGTCAAGCGCGCCGCTTCGGGCCACCTCTATTGCTCGCTCAAGGACGAGAAGGCGGTGATCGATGGGGTGATGTGGCGCGGCTCGGCTCAGCGCCTTGCTTTCATGCCCGAGGATGGCCTTGAGATCATCGCCAGCGGCAAGCTGACCACCTATCCGGGGCGCTCGAAATACCAGATTGTTATCGAGCATATGGAGATCGCCGGCGAAGGTGCGCTGCTTGCCCTGCTGGAGAAGAACCGTACCCGTCTGGCGGGCGAAGGCCTGTTTGACCAGGAACGCAAGCGCGCGCTGCCTTTCCTGCCTCGCGCGATCGGCGTCGTGACGTCGCCTACTGGCGCAGTGGTCCGCGATATCCTGCACCGCCTCGACGATCGCTTTCCAACCCATGTGCTGGTCTGGCCGGTGCTGGTCCAGGGTGAGGGCGCCGCGGGGCAAATCGCGGCGGCAGTGAGGGGATTTTCCGCGTTAGGCGAAGGCGGCGCGGTTCCGAGGCCTGACCTTGTGATCGTTGCGCGCGGAGGGGGGTCGATCGAGGATCTCTGGGCGTTCAACGAGGAAGAGGTAGTGCGCGCCATCGCCGAGAGCACGATTCCCGTGATTTCGGCGGTAGGCCACGAAACCGACACCACTCTTGCCGACCATGCCGCTGACATGCGTGCACCTACGCCAACGGCGGCAGCCGAAATCGCCGTTCCGGTACGCGAGGATTTGCTCGCCCAGCTGGACGAATTGGCCATCCGCAAGCGCCGCTGTGCGATGCGACCGGTATCTTTGGGCCGTGAGCGGCTGGAGGCGCGGGTGCAGCGCCTTCCGCGTCCCGAGGCGATATTGGCACCATGGGTCCAGCGGCTGGATGAGTTGAGCGAGAGACTGCGACGCGGCCTTGCTGACCGCACAGGCGCAGAGCGAGAGAAGCTGCAAGCCGTATCAAGCGGGTTGTCGCTGCCATTGCTGCGCAATCGCATTGCCAATGGTGGCGAGCGGTTGGCGCGTGCGGGGCTGGCACCGCTCCTGTTGGAGCGGCGAGTGGCACAGGCGCGCGACCGGTTTGCCGCCTTGGACCGGGTCATGCCCCAATTTGACCCTGACAATGTGCTGGCGCGTGGCTATGTCCGCGTCACGGATGGTACCGGCCGGACCTTGCCGGACCGCAAGCTGGCGGCACGCGAGTCATCATTGGTGCTCAAGTTTCGCGATGGCGATTTGCCGGTGGCGGCGGGCAGCGTGCCCAAACGCAAGGCGGCGAAGAAACCACCTACGCCAAAACCACCCACACCCCGACAAGGCGATTTGTTTTGAAAGGCCCGGCCTGCTAATATCGATGTCATGCTGATGTCCTCTCCTGATCGCCCTGCAACCCTCCAATACGGCCCCAATGGATTCCGCGTGATAACCGCGGGAGACCACGTGCTGTGCGCGCTGACCGGCGAGAAGGTGACGCTCGAAGCCCTCCGTTATTGGTGCGTTGAACGGCAGGAGGCCTATGCCAGCGCCGGCGTCGCAACTCGCCGCCTGATGGGGGAAGGTTGATCAGACCTCTCGTCTTTGCCGCGTCGGCGCTCGCCATGCTGGCGCTTGTTGGCTCGGCAGGCGGGGGCAGCCCGGTCTCGGCCGAAGCAATGCCCGAGGCGGACCGATCGGCGCAATTCACCCTGTCTGGCGAAGCCAAGCAAGGCGGATGGCTGAAAGGCTCTGTGCCTGACGACACGACCCGGCTTTTGCTGGATGGACAGCCCGTCCCGCTGGGCGAGGACGGTAGTTTCTTCCTGGCGTTTGACCGCAATGCACCGCCGTCGGCCAAGCTCGTCGCGGCTCTGGGCGATGGTCGCCATATCACGCAGCAGCTCACGGTCGCGCGGCGCGCCTGGAAGATCGAGCGAGTCAATGTGGCGAGGCGTTCCGGTGGACCCAGCGCGGCATTCATGCGGCTGCGTCGTCCCGAACTGGCGCAAATCAACGCCGCGCGCGCCAAGAACACCGGCAGTCAGGGTTGGCGGCAGAAGTTCGTCTGGCCAGTGGTCGGGCGGATATCAGGGCGTTTCGGTTCGCAGCGGATCTATCGGGGCACCCCAGGCAGTTACCATTCCGGGATCGATGTCTCGACCGGCAGGAGCGGAACGCCTTTCGTCGCTCCAGCGGATGGCGTGGTCATACTCGCGACAGACCGCCCGTTCACGCTCGAAGGCAATTTGCTGATGCTTGATCATGGCATGGGACTGAACAGTGCCTTCCTCCATTGTTCGGAGATCCTGGTGCGGAATGGCGAGGCTGTGAAACAGGGTCAGGTCATTGGCCGCATTGGCATGACTGGCCGCGCGACCGGGCCCCATCTGCATTGGGGCCTGAAGTGGAACAAGGCGCGGCTTGACCCTTTGCTGCTTGCGGGCCCGATGCGCTGAGCGCAATCAGCACCGGATGACCTTTGACCGTGGAGGCGGTTGGGGTATCGCATACTGGTGCGACGTTTCCTTGCCCTTTTGGTCTTGTGCCTGGGTTTGACCCCGGGAATCGCTTTGCGGGAGGCACCTGCACGGCACGAGGATGTGCTCGATTTGCAGATTGTCAGGCTGAGCGTTCCTCCCAGGGAGGAATATGCGGAGCATCTCGGTCCGTTCGAACTAGAAGCAATTTGGCAAATCGCTTCGTTCCTATCAACATTCGGAGGCTTCTCAGCCCTTCTGCCACCCGAATCCGGCGAAATAAACGCCATTTCCGACAAGGGGTGGCAGCTGCGATTTACCCCGTCAGGCTCGCCCGACGGTGAACCGCTTTTCCGAAAGATCTATCCGGCCAAGCCCTCCCCTCCTTTCGTAAATGATATTGAGGCCGCTACCAGCGATCCGATCAGTGGGAATGTCTGGCTCATCAATGAGGGTCGCCCTGCGTTTGCGCGGTTCGGGCCAGGCATGCAGTTGGAAGCTTCGGTTATGCCCGAAGCCATGAAGAGCTGGAATGGCAACTTCGCAGCTGAGGCCGTGACCAGATTGTCGGATGGACGATTCGTAGTCTTGCGTGAAGCATTTACGGGCTGGTTTGAGAACATTGAGCATGACGCTCTGATCTTCGATTCCGATCCGGTCGAATGGGCGAAAGGCAAGCCGTTCAAGGTGAGGGGCCCAGTCGGCTTCAGTCCGACCGAGATGGTGCAACTACCCGACGGGCGATTGCTCGTGCTGATGCGCCGGATGGTCTGGCCCCACCCTGCAAGGTTTGCCGGGCGTATCGCTATTGGCGATCCTCAGCAGATCGAAGAAGGCCAGATCTGGCAGCTGGAAGAGGCAGCGTGGCTGACATCCACACTGCCGATCGACAATTTCGAGGGCATGGCTATCGAACTACGTCCCGATGGCCGGCTGAATGTCTGGCTGATCTCCGATGACAACGGTTCAGTCGTGCAGCGCACGTTGCTCTGGAAGCTCAGCGTCGATCCTGCGGACTTGCCGGGCACTCAAAGCGAAGCCCAGCAAAATACTGCGCCTCTTTCCGACGGTCCTGATTGAGAGAGCCTGCCGAAGCGGCCTTACGCTGCTTGTGGTGGCTGCTTCTTGAGTTCACGCTTCACTTTCAGCGCGCGCGAGCTGAGCTTGGTATCGGCGGTTTTCAGCAGCCAGTTATCAAGCCCGCCGACATGTTCGACCGAGCGCAACCCATGAGTAGAGACGCGAAACTTGAAGCTTCGATCGAGCCCTTCCGACATCAGCGTGACGTTCTGCAGGTTGGGCAGGTATACGCGCTTGGTCCGGTTTTTGGCGTGGCTGACATTGTTGCCGGTCAGACGGCCCTTGCCGGTCAGTTCGCAGATGCGGGACATGATGTTTCTCGCTCGAAGGATGTGCCGAAGTTTCGGGAAGGCGCGCCATTAGCGATTCACCCTTGAATGGTCAAGGCGCGCGAGGCAAGCGAAGGACCATGACCCGCTGGCCACTTCCTGAATCAATGGCCCTCGCCCTGGCGCAGGCGCGCGAGGCTGCCGCTGCCGATGAGGTCCCGGTTGGTGCGGTCATCGTCCGGGATGGCGAGGTCATCGCCCGGGCCCACAACATGCCGCGAGGCCTAGGCGACCCTACCGCCCATGCCGAGATATTGGCGATTCGCCGGGCGGCGCAAGAACTTGACGAGGAGAAGCTGGAGAATTGCGAACTGTGGGTCACGCTGGAGCCCTGTGCGATGTGCGCCGGGGCAATTTCCCATGCCAGGATCGCGCGGCTCTATTACGCGGCGCCGGATCCCAAGGGTGGTGCCGTAGAACATGGCGCGCGGGTGTTCGAGCAGGAACAATGCCTGCACCGGCCCGAAATTTACTCGGGCATGGGCGAAGCGCAGGCGGCAGAGTTGCTGCGGGCGTTTTTCCGTGAGCGGCGCTAAAGTCCTCGCCAGATTTTCAACGGCGCGCTATCGGCGGGGCCGAATGTTGCCCTGGGACACGTGCGCGGCATGAAGTCCTTGCCGTAGCAGAGGCGAACCCCGCGCAGCCAACCGCGTTCGTTGGCATCAATGCCCACCTGGCTTTTGCTCCAGTCAGGGTTGCGGCGGACAATCGCCTCGCGCAGGTCGCCTGCGGTCAGCGTCTTGCTGCGCGATAGGTGATCGGCATCGGGCCAGCGTAGCGAGCGCCACAGGATCGCGCTGACCTTGAAATAGGTTTCTGGCCGTCTGACCATGCAGCTGCCGTGCTTGGCCCATTCGTGCTCAAGCAGCCAGGGCACCGGGGTCATGCACAAGTTGCGGCGGATCAGCTTGGGTGCCGGGCGCAGCCTGGTCGGACACCATTGCGGGGGCGCTCCTCTGGTCGCCTGGGGCCAGAGACCATGTAGCACGAATCCGAAATACCCGTTGCGCCCCGAACATTGCATCGAATTCTTGTTCCCGCCCATCTTGCAATATTCGGGCGACCAGCTGATCGCGAGAACATAGGCGGCGACAGGCTTGGCACGCACCGGGCCGTCGGGCTTCGCTGGCCGCGGCGCTTCAATCCGCCGGGGGATTGAGCATTGATAGGCCTGAGCGAATGCTGGGACAGGCAGGGCAAGCACGAGGGTGAGGCCCGCGATGATCGCAGACCTTGTCACAGCGGCGTGAAATCGAGTCCGATATCGGCAGCCGGCGCGCTCTGGGTCAGCCGCCCTACCGAGACGTAATCGACGCCTGATGCTGCGATTGTACCGATCGTTTCCAGATTGACGCCGCCTGAGGCTTCGCAGGGGGCCCTTCCAGCGACCAGCGCAATGGCTTCACGCAGCATGGCGGGCCCCATATTGTCGAGCAGCAGGTGGTTGGCGCCCGCCGCCAGCGCTGGTTCGATCTGGTCGATGCGGTCGACTTCGCAGATAATCCGGGTGATCCCGGCCGCCTTTGCGCGTCGGACCGCCTCGCCGACCCCGCCGGCGACCGCCACATGATTGTCCTTGATCATCGCAGCGTCCCACAGGCCCATGCGGTGGTTCTGCGCCCCGCCCATGCGGGTGGCGTATTTTTCCAGATGCCTGAGGCCGGGAATGGTCTTGCGCGTGTCTAGCAGTACTGCATGACCTTCCATGGCATCGACATAGGCCCGCGTCATGGTGGCGATGCCTGACAGGTGCTGGACCGTGTTGAGCGCGCTACGCTCGGCGGTGAGCAAGGCACGGGCATTTCCGGCAATGCGCATCAGATCGGTGCCCGGGGCAACCTGCTCGCCTTCCTGGGCCAGCAATTCGATTTCCACTGAGGGGTCGAGCTTGCGAAAAAACGCGGCGGCTATCGGCAGGCCAGCGACGCTGATCGCGTGACGGGCATCCATCACCCCGGAAAAACGTGCCCCGGCAGCAATCACGCTTTCAGACGTGACGTCATGCCCGCCGCCATCAATGCCGTCGCCCAGATCCTCTGCCAGCGACGCGGTGATGAAGGCGTCGAGGTCGAAATGCTCGATGTGAAACTGCTGGTTCATGCGGCGTGACTAGTGGACGAAGCGGGCGTTCACGTCGCGATAGGAGCGGCTGACTTTCACCTGCGCGCCGGATTCGAGGATCAGGAAACATTCGCCGTTGGTGTGCGGTTTGACCTGCCGAACCTGGTTCAAATTGACGATCGTCGAACGGTGGACGCGTTGGAACATGCGCGGGTCCAGCCGCCGCTCCAGGTCCTTCATGGTTTCGCGCAGGATCAGTGAATTGTCGGCGGTGCGGATGCACATATAGTCGCCCGCCGCCTCGATATGCTCGATCGTGTCGACATCGATGCGGAAGATCTGCCCGCGATCCTTGATATTGATGAGCTGCTCATAGCGCTGCACGGCGCCATCGGGGTCATCGGGCATCGCATCCATGGCGTCGGGAGCGACTTTGGCCAGCACGTGC
>JAQWKP010000347.1 GCA_029247785.1 Novosphingobium sp. | reverse complement strand
CGATCTGCATACAAGCGCTAATAAGAAGCAATCAGAATGCGCAGTGCCCTCGCGGCTGCCAACTAGCGTCTGGTCAAGTCCTGTACGCGCTTGTGCCAATCGACCAGCGCGGAGCGCCGAGATACTTGTTCAGCGAAATCGGGGGTAGCCCCGTTGCAGCCCGTTTCGAATACGCCGTAGATTGCGAAATCCGCGACACTTGGTTGACCAGCGTAGAAGTATTTCTGGGTCCCTGCAAGGTTGTCAGGTCGTCGAGGCGTTCAGCCAACTCCGTAACCAACATGTCGTAGGGCAAGCGTCCCAAGCCCTGCGCGTTCGGCTGTTTCCCAACTAACCTACGCAGCAGGGGTCTTGCAAGAAATCGAAGCGGAACCGGCACGAATCGGGAGTTTTGTTTGATCGTTCGACGTTCGTTTTTCACGCTCCATCGCAATGCCTGATTATACCAATAGAAAGCCTCGTCGCTCCAGTCTTCCAGCAGGCGCTGTTGCGCCGCGATAGTTGGGTCTTCTGACAAGAGCGAGGGTGTTGATTGCACTCGGTCAAAGCGGCGCAGAATCAAGGTAGAGTCGAAGACTGCCTGCCCATCGAATCGTACGACAGGTACCTTGCCAGCGTCGGGATTGAGTTTGGAAAGTTCACGTATGCTCACATGCTCTTGATGCGTGTAGGCGAGCCGCTTGTAATCGGCAGCCGCAAGAACCTTGACCACATACGGAGACACCAAAGGCCCAAAAATCTCGATCTTGGCTATCAGGAACCTCGTGCTTTCGAGTTTTCGCTTGGATTATCTGTTTTCGTCGCGTGCTGACCTACTGGCCGCGAAAGCGCTTGGCAATTCGTTGGGTGACGAAACTACTCATGCGTTCGGTTTCGGCGAAGTAATCATTGCAACTTCATGACCGCAATGGCGTTGCAAGCGGTCGCGCCATCTACACGCTCCAAATGTCAGCTTTGGCGCAACCTACTCCTGAAAGCTGCCTGACCGGACACGGCCCAATAGCGGACGTCTTGCCGCGCTAGGCGCAATGGCAGCTAGCCACCCAACAGCTGACCAACGGACACTCCGTTCTTAGACTACGCTATTGCCTTTGAGTTAAGGGGTAAGTCGCGCTTTTTTGCCCCCTTACGCCACCACTTTAACCTTCGCGCCGCTCGCTTCCCAGTCGGCGATGGACAGGACCGGGCCGTTTGCGACCGTGATCCTTTCGAGATAGCGGCCGGTGGTGTGATCGGGAACGCCGTAGTGCTGTACAAGGCGGTTATCCCAGATCGCGACGTCGCCTTTTTGCCATTGCCAGCGGCATTGATATTCGGGCCGCTTGATCTCGGCAGTCAGCATGGCGACCATCGCCGCGCTTTCGCCCTCGTCCATGCCGACGATATCGATCGACCATGACTGATTGACATAGAGCGCGAGCGCGCCGGTCACTGGATGGGCTGAAACTGCCGGCTGGGTCACCGGCGGGTATTTCTCATGCAGCTTGTTCCAATTATCGCCATCGCCGAAATGATTGTAATCCTTGGGCATGCGAGCAGTCAGGCTGGAGTTGAAGCGCATGTCGCGCAGCTGCCGTTTCACCTCGTCGGGCAGGTTCGCATAGGCCGCGACCCCGCTCGACCAGCTGGTATCCCCGCCGAAGGTGCAGGGGTCGACTGCGCGCAGAATCGAAGCGAACTCGGGTTCCGGCTTGTAGACGCCGTCGCTGTGCCAATAGCAGGCGGTGCCTTCCTTGGATCCGACTTTGCCGGTCACCGGCGTAATCTGCGGTCGGTCCGGAACGTGGCCTTCGCTGATCGGATCGCCGAAGATTGCGGCGAAGCCTAGATGATCGTCGAAACTCATCGCGTCCTGCCCGCGCAACACGACCACACCATGGGCATAAAGCGCTTGTTTCAGGCTCTCGACTTGCTCCGCTGAAACCCCGCCGGCGATGTCGATCCCCGAAATTGACGCGCCGATCGTCGGCTGCATGCGCGAGACCGTAACGCCGCCCGCCAATTCGTAGACCTGCTCCATTGCGAGACCTCCTAGGCCGCCACTTCGGCGCTTTCCCGGTCGGCGATGCCAAGAACCGGGCCGTTTGAAACCGTTATCCGTTCCAGATAGCGGTCAGTGGTATGATCGGGCACGCCATAGTGCTGGACGAGGCGGTTGTCCCAGATGGCGACATCGCCTTTCGACCATTGCCAGCGGCACTGATATTCCGGCC
>JAQWKP010000339.1 GCA_029247785.1 Novosphingobium sp. | reverse complement strand
CCATCTGGCCGTGCGAGCGCATCGGGGCTGGCTCCGCGCCCGGCATGAAAAGCGTCGAACTCCTCCGCCAGCTCAAAGCCGAGCCGATAAATGTCGCGCAACCGGCCAGCCTCGCACAGCAGCTCGTCCAGCGCCGCCTTGGCTGCGTCCGGCCAATAGAGCAGGCAAACCGAATGGAACACGCAGATCGGCCCCTCGATCCCGGCGAGTAATTCGGGCAGGCAATCCAGCGCATCGCCCTTGATCAGCTGCATGTCCGTGCGCGCGACGACATCGAGCGAACTCGCCAACCGCGCCTGCTGCTCGCGGAATTCGGGCAGGCACAGCGCCAACAGCCAGCGTCGATCCGCCGGAGAAGTTGCGTCGAGCGGATGGAGGTCGATGCCGACCCTTTTGCCGATTGCGGGCATGCCGACCGGCGGCACTCCAGCATAATCGCCCGTGATGGTGAGCGGAGCATCGACCGGCTCGATTCCACCCCGCCCCGGCACATCATAGCTATAGGCATCGCACGTCAGCAGCACGCCGGCGCTGCAACCAATTTCGACGAGGTTGAGCGGCTCCCCGACCAGCCCGGCGACATGGGCGAGTGCCGGCATCAGGCACCAGCACCGCTCGACATAGGTCGATTGCACGGTGCGGCTTTGCAAGATGGGAAGGATTTCGCCGCGCCGCTCTTGGCAGAATCGCAGTAGTTCCGGGAAGGCCTCCTGTGGCGGCCGAGGAGCATCGGTCAGCGTCGAGAAGAAGCGGGCGAGCGGGTCGCTGGAATCGGCCAGCAGAAGGTCGTGGACAGCCGACAGCAGATGGACTGGCCTCGCGCCTTCCTGGCCATAGCTTGCCAGTTCTACCAGTTCCGGCTCATCTGCAGAGGCAGCAAACAGACAGCCGTAAAGCTCTGAACCCATGTCACGATACATCGCCGAATTGCTGCGGAACGCGGCGGCGACGGTTTCCAACAGATTCGCTTGCTCGGTGCTGGTCAAACTCCCGCTCCTTCCAATGGCCTCTATTGAGCGCCAACGGCTGGCGAATGGATTTGCACGGGCGACTGGCCTAGTCCAGCATCAAACCGGGCCATGACCGCCCAAACTATGAGGATCGCCATGAGCTTGCTGACAGACTTACCCGACAATGTGGTCGCGATGTTGCGCCGGACGCTGGTCACCGAGTTTGCGACGGTGAGTGCGGCGGGCGTGCCGATCGACACGCCGGTTTCCTATTTCAATCCGGATGACCTCGCCACCATCGACGTCGCAACCGGGCTGTCATACCCGGCAAAGGCGGAACGTGCGAGGCGCAATCCAAAAGTCGGCTTGCTGATCGCCGGAGCCAAAAACGAGCCAATCGTTTCCATCGCCGGGCGCGCGGCAGTCAGAGATGCGAACCTGCAGGACAATGCCCTGCGCTATATCGCCGAGACCGGCTTTTCACGGCCCCACAACCCGCCTTGGGAGCTGGCGCGCAATGCAGTGTGGTACTGGACGCGGATGATCATCGAGGTCGCGCCGGCAAAGGTGATGTGGTGGGACGACCGCGCTGCGATGGATTCGGCTCCGCATTGCATCCTGGCACCGGCGGGCACTGATTATCCGGCTTCTGATCCTCCGCCGCCCGGAACGATCAGCAAGCCTTCCAACTGGCCGGATCAGTCCTGGCGCGCGCTTGCCGAAGAGACAGTCGGTATGGGCGGAACCGCACATCTCTCGCTGTGCGATGACGAGGGTTACCCCCTGCCGATCCCCGTCCGCGATATCCGGCTCACGGACGAGGGACTGGCCATGCGCATCCCCGCCGGCGTGCCCTGGCAACGCAAGGGCAAGGCCAGCCTCACCTTCTATGGCCGGCAGACGTTTGTCGGCGCTGTCTCCAGCGAAGGCGAGGATACCCTGCTGGCCATCGAACGTGCCCTGCCTATCCATCCGTTCGTCGCTGATGATTCAGTCATGTGGGAGCCACAGGAAGAGGTGCGCGAGGCCTTTATGAGCCGCCTGAGCCACGAGGTTGAGCGTCGTGGACAGCCAATTCCGACCCTGCCGAATATGGAGCCCGAACCAACGGCAGGCGCGAAAATCCGTATTGCCCGCTATGGCGAGCGCGGGCTGTTCTAGGATCGACCCGCTACCCGACCCCACTCACCCTACCGGCAGCTTGTAGAGCGCCTTCACATTGTCGCGCATAAGCCAGCCGCGCTGCTCGTCCGTCAGGTCCTTGGCCTGTTCGGCGAGGATGTTGCGGCTCCATGGCCAGGTCGCGTCGGAATGGGGATAATCATTGGCCCAGAGCAGCCGCTTCGGATTGAGTCGGTCGATCAGCGACAGCGCGACCGGATCATCCTGGAACGTCACATAGACATTGTCGAAGAAATATTCGCTCGGCAGCTTTTCCATATCCTCGACTTTGTAAAGCGCGCGGTGGTGGTGGTAAAAATGATCCATCCGGTTGATGTAGTCCGGGATCCAGCCCGCCCCCGCCTCGACACAGACCAGCTTCAGCGCCGGATAAAGCTCGAACACTCCGCCGAGCACGAAATCAGTGATCGCATCCTGATTGGCGCGCAGCACTTCCATGCCGAAATTGACATTTTTCTTCTTGCCGACTGACAGCAGGTCCGTAGCCGCGCGCTTGTTGCGCCCGCTCGCCAGCGTATGAAAGCTGACCGGCAGATCGAGTTCGATTGCGGTTTCCCACAAGGGATAGAATTCCTCATCGAACCAGTCAGCCTCGATCGGCGGATCGCCGGGCAGCATCACCCCGACAAAGCCCATCTGCTTGATCCGGCGAAAGTCGGCGATGCCATCCTCGACAGAGCGCAGCGCCGTCTGACCGACGCCAAACAATCGGTCTGGAGCCTCCGAGACCAACTCCTGAAGCCACAGATTGTAGGCGCGGAAACAAGCGTCCTGAAACGCGGCGTCGGGATGGTTGCACAGCACCATGCCAAGCGTCGGATAGAGCACCTCGGCGATTACGCCGTCGCGGTCCTGGGCCTCAAGCCGGGCCGGGGCCTGCCAGCCACCCAGCGGCGTATCGGCGAAGGTCATGCTTCCCATATGGCGCGCCGCCGCGCCGCTCGCCTCGTCTGCATAAGGTGCATTCGGATAGGGCGCCGGCGTCTCGTCAAACCAGTATTCCAGCTTGCCGTCCGCATCGGGCACCGCGCGGGGGATCTTGCCGCATGCGGAAACCGAAGGGATCGAGATCGGACCCGGCAGACCATCGACAACATATTGGTCGCCCTTGACGTCATCATGGACGACCCGTGGCACACGGTCACGATAGGTCGGATCGATGTGGGCCGAAAAGGCCTCGGGCGGCTCGATGACATGCGAGTCGGCGGAAATCCCGGGCGGCAATATTACCTCGTCGGCATTCGGCGCTTTGCGCTCAACTGTGTTGGTGGCCAAGGCTATCTCTCCTTCACTTGTCTGCACCAAAGGCGAAGCCATCATAGCCCGCGCTTACAACAGCGTCACACTTCTCTCGATAGACCCCGACGCCGCCCAGATAGGGCATGAACTTCCGTGGTTTACCGGGTACATTTGCACCAATATACCAGGAGTCCGCGCGCGGATAGAGCGTGCCCTCGGCAACCTCCTGAACGTGGTCCATCCAGTTTATCTCATAGTCCGGCAGGGCTTGGATTGTCGCCAAGCCTTCCTCGCGCATATGCACCATGCAATCGCCAATCCAGTCGACATGCTGTTCGATCGAACGGACCATGGCAGAGAGCGGACCGGGACTGCCGGGGCCGGTGACGAGGAACATGTTGGGAAAGCCATTGCAGGTCAGGCCCAGATAGGTCTGCGGCCCGTCCACCCATTTGTCGCGAAGCGTTTCTCCGCCCCTGCCAGTGATCGCGATCCGCCCTGCAGCTCCTGTGAGCGCATCGAAGCCGGTCGCGAAAATCACCGTGTCGAACTGCATTTCACCTTCGCTGGTGGCGATGCCCTTCGGAGTCATACGCATGATCGGGGTTTGCTTGAGGTCGACCAGATGAACATGCTCGCGATTGAACATCGCGAAATAATCCTTGCCAATACAAGGCCGCTTGGTCCCGTAAGGATAGCCGCGCGGGGTCAGCGTCTTGGCCACCTCAGGATCGTGGACAATCCCCCGGATCTTGCCGCGCACGAATTCGGCGACCGTGTCATTTGCTTTTTCGTCGAACAGCAGATCGTTGAATGTCAGCCGTAGGCCAAACAGGTGGCTATTCTCCCAGGCATCACCAAAAATCTCCTCCCGTTCCTCATCACTGACATCTAAGGCCGAGCGGGTCGGCTGGTCATGGGGAATGCCCTGGCGCGAATGGCGCGATTTCTCATGTCGTTCGAAACTCGTGCGCCGGTATTCCGCATGTGCGGCGTCATCGAGCGGGCGGTTGATGATCGGCGCAACGAAGTTTGCCGTGCGTTGGAAGATAGTCAGCTCAGCAACCTCGTCGACGATCGCGGTCGAGGTTTGCACGCCCGAGGACCCCGTGCCGATAATTGCCACATATTTTCCTGTGAAATCAACTGGTTCATGCGGATAGTTGCCAGTGTGGTAGCACTCGCCAGCGAAGCTATCGATTCCGTCGATCTCAGGCGGTTTTGGCACCGAAATCGCGCCGCCTGCCAGGATGAAGAACCGGCCCGAGACCGGATCTCCGCTGTCAAGCCTGACATCCCAAAGTCCCTCGTCCTCGTCGAAGGTGGCCGAGGTGACGCGGGTATCGAGACGAATATTAGGTCTAAGTTCAAAGTAATCTGCCACGAAGTTCAGATACTGTAGGAGTTCGGGTTGGGAGGGATAGCGCTCGCTCCAGCTCCATTCCTGTTCCAACTCGCGTGAAAAGGAGTAGCAATAATCGAAGCTCTCAACATCGCAGCGCGCACCGGGATAGGCGTTCCAGTACCAGGTGCCGCCAACCGAGGGCGCGGCTTCCACTGCCAGCACGGTAAAGCCCGCATCGCGCAGGCGCTTGATCAGGTAGAGTCCCGAAAACCCGGCCCCGACGACAATCGCATCATAGTGGCCCGCGCTTGCGTCCGGCATGGCTCTAGTCTGCTCCGGCCGCCGCTTCCTCGGCGCTGAGCGCATAGAGGTTCTCGCCGGCATTGTTGAATAGCCGGGTCAACCTTGTCTCGGCGATCCGCCAGGAACCATCTTCGAAGCGGTAGCGCTCATGATAATGGCCCGCCGCGTTGAGCAGCCTGGTCTTGCGGTCCCCGGCGAAGATCCAGTCTTCCATGGCGATGACGCCATGCGCCTCGCTATCGCTGTCGATCGTAATCTCATGGCAATGACCGTGATGCGCGGAGGTCTGGTTGGCAAAGGCATCCTCGATCCATGCCATGATCGCCTCGCGGCCATGGGTTAAGGGGCCAACAGTGCCTTCCGGCTCTCCGCCCAGAGGCGTCGACAGGAAACCCTCGCTGCAATCGAATTTGGCGTCAGTGCAGAACACCTGCGCCATGCCGCTCCAGTCGCGCGTGTCCATCATGCGGAAATAACGCGCCTTGAGCTGCTTTATCTGCTCGATCGCGTAGAGTTCGTCGATGCGTTCCATGGGTCTCTCTCCTCAGCGCGAAATGATGCCGGACTGGCGCCAGGCGGCGCGGTGACCACCATCAACTGTGATATCGATGCCATTGAGGAAGCTCGCATCGTCCGACACCAGGAAATCGACCACCTTGGTGATCTCCAGGATAAGGCCTTGCCGCCCGAGCGGGATTTCCTGAGCCTTGTCCGAACGCGTCTTGCGGCCCTCACTGCCGTCATGGGCAGGCAGGGTCTCGCCCTCGGCGCGAGCCATGGGCGAATCGATCATGCCGGGCGAGAGCGACAGCGCGCGAACCTCACGCGCCCCCCATTCCACCGCGAGCCGTTCTGCGAGACGATTGATGCCGAGCTTGGCGTAATTATAGGTCCAGTCGAAATCGGGCGGCGAACCGTGATAGGCCTCCAACTCGTCGAGGAATCCCGGCTTGAGCGGATCGTCGAGCAGCGTATCGAGCGCCGCATCGGCTTTGGGAAGGTAGCTCGCCAGCGAGGAGATAAGCACACCTGCCCCGCCGCGCACCATATGTGGGCCCACCGCATCGGCGACGTAACGCGCACCGAGCAGGTCAATCTCCATCATCCGCCGCCAGTTGCCAATCGATTTTCCGACTGCGGCAACATGAACCAGCGCCCTTGCCCCGCTGCCATTCGCCAGCACTTCGCCCAGCGCTTTGGTTTGCACAGGATCGGTGATGTCGCATTGCTGACCGGATACGACATAGCCCTCAACGGTCAGCGCATCGACTGTCTCGGCCAGTCGCTCCGCATCAATATCGGCGATCAGCAAAGGATGGCGTTTGCCAAGCGCGCGCGCCACTGAAGTGCCCATCCCGCCGCAGCCGATGATAAGCGCTAGGGGCGCGTCGGCGAAATAGGGTGTCATGGCGTCATTCCTTGCTCTTGCATCAAATTTCAGTCGTTCCCGTCAGCTCAATAGGTGGCTGCGATCCCTTTCGCCACTGCATCAAACCAGGCGGAATGCCACGATGGGAAGAATGTCGCATAGGCGACCACAAACCACACAAAAGCGAAGGGAAACGGCCAGCGCAACAGCCCTTTGCGCCAATCAACGAACATCGCCACGGCGAGAACGCCAAGCACAAACAGATAGCTGGGGTGCATTGCAAAGATCAGTCCCTCGGGCCCGGTAAACACGAGGTTGAACATGCGAGCGATCGCGGGCAGCAGCCCGGCCAGCAGCGTCACCGAGATCAGCCGCGAATGGACGTGGCGATCTTTGCGCAGCACGACTGCCGCGCCATAGGCGATGATCATCAGCGGCACTGCAGTCACGTCCGACAGGGCGAACAGCTTGGCGAAATCAAAAGGCACCGGAATGTGGCTGTTGCCCGACAGCATGATCGCGAGCATTCGCCAGGCGCTGACCAGAAGCAGCGTGAACAGCACCAGCGAGCTCCAACCCAGCACGCGATGCAATTTATACTGATGCGAGCGGATCAGCGTTGCCTGCACCAGCACCAGCACCAGCCAACCGGTCGCGGTCCAACCATGCAACTGGTGAGCCAGGTCGACATCGGGAAGGATCGCAAAGAAGGTGTTCCAGAAACCGATCAGCGTCACCGAAATCGCCAGCCAAGCCATAATTGCTGCGCCGCCGAAGGGTTCGGTATTGCGTCTTGCCGGCCTGGCAGGTTGATTTTCGGTCACTGTCGCCATTGTCATGCCTTCTCCAACAAGCGCGATTGCGGTTTGGGGTGCCAGCCCCGAGCGCTCCGTGCAACCCCCGGCATTTGTGTTGACGATGCTGGCGTTCGCGAACAGGATCGCACTCGGGAGAGACAGGCATGAATGTGCATCGCGTCACTAGTGAGGAGAGCCCGGCAGAGGGATTCGAAACGGACAGCAAGACCGCGAGCATGGCAGCCGTAAAGGTCGTGCCTGCGCCCAATTCGCGATTGCTCAGGCGCTTCGCCCAGCTGCGGCAGGTGCTGCGCGACACGACGATGCGCCAGGCCGGGGCCGCGAGCGCGCCGACCAACAAGAAGGATCCCACCAGGGCCTCGATCTTTTTCCTTCATGGCGAGGCGCACCGCTCGCGCCGCGCCGCGATCATTCGCTTCTTCACCCCCAAGGCAATCGCCACGCGGCACATGCCGGTGATGGAACGTGCCGCAGAAGCGCTCACTGCCGAATTCCGCGCAAAAGGCCGCGGGCGGCTCGATGAGTTAAGCTTGCGCCTGTCCGCAGCCGTCGCTGCCGAAATCGTCGGCATGACCAACAGCAACATCGACGCCATGGCCAGGCGCATCGAGGGATCCTCGCGCGCCACCCAGGCCGCGAAGGGCGGCATATGGGTCTGGATCGCGAAATTCATGCAGGCGTTTTACGGGCTGCAGGTGTTCTATCTCGACGTGAAACCGGCGATCGCCGCGCGGCGTAAGGAGCGCCAGGAAGACGTCATCTCACGCCTGCTTGATGAGGGCCGCAGCGACCAGGAGATCCTGGTCGAATGCATGACCTTCGGACTGGCAGGCATGACCACCACCCGCGAATTCATCGTTGTCGCCGCCTGGCACCTGTTCGACAACAAGCCGCTGCGGCAGCGATTCCTCGACGGCGACGATGGCGAAAAAATGGCGATCCTGATGGAAATCCTGCGCCTCGAGCCGGTCGCCGGGATGATCTATCGCTCAATTGGTGAGGAGACCCAAGGCCTTGCAGATGAAGCCCTTCCCGCCGGAACCCGCTTGTCCCTGCACATCCGCAAGGCCAATCTTGACGAAGCGGATGTCGGGCCGGATCCCACGCGGCT
The DNA here is from genome assembly GCA_029247785.1 of Novosphingobium sp. Lineage (GTDB taxonomy): Bacteria > Pseudomonadota > Alphaproteobacteria > Sphingomonadales > Sphingomonadaceae > Novosphingobium. Next base: position 4,537 of record JAQWKP010000339.1, on the reverse strand, counting down.
CGATCCTGACCGCGCCAAGCGGCTCAAATCCAACGGCGCCTATATGAGCTTCGGGGATGGCGAGCATTTCTGCCCGGGCTGGCAAGTCGCGCTTGGCGAAACCCGCGTTTTCCTCGACAAGCTGCTGCGCGTTCCCGGCATCCGCCTGACAAAACCGCCCGACATGGGCTGGGACCCGCCGATGCTGCAGAGCTACGTGTTGCGCAACGCGATCATCGAGTGCGACAGAGGCTGAGGACGTACTATTCCGCCGCGATTGGCTCGTCAGCATTCACCTCGCGCTCGAACTGCGCCAATCCATCCACGGCTGCTTCGCCCCCTTTCAGTACGGCGAGAATGCGCGATCGATCCTGCAGGACGGTGATATCGGCGAGCGGATCGCCATCGATCACGAGAAGGTCTGCCAGTTTACCGGCCTCAAGCGTGCCCGTCTGATCGTCCAGTCCCATCGCCTCGGCACCATTCCTGGTCGCCCAGCGGACAACGTCGAGCGCGGGGATGCCGACTTCGTTGACGTATAATTCCAGCTCCTCGGCATAGCGACCGTGGGTGCAGCTTCCCGCGCCGTAGTCGTCACCGATCAGCAGCCTGACGCCGGCCTCGTTGGCGATCGGCAGGATCTCCGCCATCTCAACATAGGGCAGCTTCATCAGTTCGGTGAAGGGATTGCCCGGCAGATCTGCCATCATCACCTTGGGAAAGAACATCGAGGGCGTAAGGAAAGCTTCGGCTTCCAGAATGCGCTCGATGCAGGCCTCATCGAAACCATCGCCATGATCGATGATATGCACGCCAAGCTCGAGCGCGTGGAGGATCGCTTCACGGTTGGCGATATGCGCGCGGGTCTTCACACCGCGTTCCTGCGCAGCTTCTACCGCGGCGGCAAATTCGTCTTTTGAAATCTCCAGCCCGCTCCCGTCGCCCCCGGTGGCGTGGCCGTCGGTTGCAAAAATCTTGATGATCTCAGCCCCGTCCTTGATTTCCTCGCGCACTACGCGGCGGAAGGCGTCCGGCCCATCGGCAACGTTGAGCCCGCCTTTCGCGCCGATCTGCCAATGCGAGGGAAATGATTTGTCCGAGCTGTGGCCGGTAGAGCTGACATCGCGGCTGCCCGCCATCATCCTCGGCCCGATGATCGTCCCCTCGGCAATCGCCGCTTTCATGCAGGGATCGATGCCATTGGGCGAGCCGGCACCGATCACGCCGGTAAAGCCGCATTCCAGCGCGGTCCTGAGATTGCTTGCCGCGCGCACCGCCTGCAGCGGCGCGGGCACATCGAGGCCAAGCGGGGCGTTGCCCAGGCCCATGTTCCAATATCCGGCATGGTAATGACCGAGAATCATGCCCGGCATCACTGTGCGGCCGTCGAGCGCAACAACGCGGTCGTCCGGCCGGGCGCTGCCCGCGCCCTCACCCACCGCCTCTATCAGTTCACCAGCAATCACCACATCGCCGCGCCGGGGCGGATTCTCGCCATCGACTATCGTTGCGTCCTCAAGGATCAATCGTGCCATGACATCGTCCTCTCTCTTTGTTCTAGGCAATCGCTGCATCTGCTTGCCTGGCGGCCAACCAACTGCCGTCGAGCAGATGGTCGAGCAGGCCCTGCTCTATAAAAGCGGGGTAATTGTCGGGCCTGACGGGACTCGCCTCCTGGCCAGCATAACCGATCCGTGCGCGTACGTCAGGGTGAAGATAATAGGCCCCGGCCAGAATGGTGATTGCCGCCATCCAAGCCTGCGGGTCGCCCTGACCCAGCTCGTGCAGGTGGGAGATCGTCGTGTCGTCGAGCGCGCGCGCAAGCGGTTCTGCGAGATCGGGCCGGGCCTCCAGCGCCTTGTCGATAAGCCCACTCTCGACAGCCAGCGTTCCGCCACCCGGAAGACCATCAACCGGAAGTATTACCCCATCGCCAAGCTCGGCCAGCCGCTCACGCTGTGCAGGACTGAGCGGCGCGGGAGCTGCGATCGTTTGTGCCGCATTCGCCACGGCAGGTCCGGCATTGAATACCAATGGCGCGCGCTGTTCGGGCATCGCAATCGCCTGACGGTTTTCCGCAAGGTGACGCGCCGTGCGCAGGGCAATGGCGGTAATCGTGGCGGTCGGGTTGACCGTACCGCAAGTGACGAACACGCTGCCGTCGATCACGCCGAGATTGGGTATCTCGTGGCTCATGCACCATGGATCGACCACCGAATTGGCTGGGTCCTCACCCATCCGCGCAGTGCCCATGAAATGGGCGTTATAGGGCGTGGGGGTGATCGCCTGTGTCTCCACCGCTCCAGCGGCCTCGAATATCTCGACCGAGCGCTCACTGGCATGATCGAGACTGGCACGGGCATCATCGCTGGTGGTGTAGATCAGCTGCGGCGCAGGCAGGCCGGAGCTGTCAGTCAGCGTCTCGGACAGAACCACTCGGTTTTCAGGGTCGGGCATGTCTTCGGCAAGGATGGCCCACATCAGCCCATGGCCAAAGCGTCGCGCGAAACTCTCATGCAAATCTCGCGGATCGCAGCCGCCGACCATCAGCTTGAAGGCCTCCATCATCGGACCAGCACCGCTCGGGTGCAGCGACCACTTGGTGCCGCCGACAAAGCCCCGGCGAGGGTCAGTCTCGGCAAATTCCATCGTGATCAGCTGCGAGCCATTAAGCCCTTGCCAGCTTTCGATGTCCTTTTCGAACCAGCCGAACACCGTCGCCAGCGGATGCATCATTAGATTGCGGCCGAGCTGTCCCGAACCATTGGCGAGCCCGTCGGGAAAGCGCTCGCAGGCCGATGCCAACAGCAGGCGCGGCGTGCCAATGCCATTGGCCGCGCACAGCACGATCCGGGCAGGCTGAAAGTGCTGGCCACCCGCCGCATCGATCCATTCGCCGCCATTGGCAAGACCGGCATCATCAAGCGTGATCCGGCTTGCCCGCGCGCCTGTCAGCAGTGTTCCGCCACCCTCAACGAACTTGCGCCAGTGAGTCGCGTCGATAGTGCATTTCGCACCCTCGTTGCAGCCCGAAGCGCATGTCCCGCGCTGGACGCAGGCGCGCCGTCCGTCCCAGGGCGCGGAAAGCACTGCATTGGGCCCCGGCCACCAGTGCCAGCCGCGCTCATGGAAAGTGCGAGCGACGTCCAGCTGGACCGGGCTCATGGGATGCGGCGGCAAGGGCGGCTCCCACGTCCCGCCATAGGCCGGGTCGCCAGCCATGCCCGAAATACCCATTTGCCGGTCCGTCTCGTCATAAAAGGGGGCGAGCGTGTGGTAATCGATCGGCCAGTCCAGGCCGACGCCGCAACGGCTGTGCAAATGGAAGTCGGACGGTAGCATGCGCGGCCACACCGCGCTGTATAGGATCGTGCCGCCACCCACGCCGTTGAAATTCATCGCAGCCATGTCCGAGGTGGACAGGTCGATGGGATAATCTTCCGGCCTGCCGCGTGTCTCCGGTTGCGGCGACCATCGCCCGAGCGTGGCCAGTTCCCAGTCCCATTTGTCGCCGCGAAAGTCGGCCCGGTCGTGCCACTCGCCCTGTTCCAGAGCGACAACCGAAAGGCCCTGACGCTGCAGTTCGAGCGCCGCCACGCCGCCCGACGCGCCGCCGCCGATGATCAGAACGTCGGCAATGACGGTCTCTGCCTTGGATGCGTTATCGCTCATGAGTTCGCCCGGTCAGAAATTGTAGAAAGCGCGTACGCTGGTGATTTTGCCGTCCTCATCAAACACGAAGTGATCGACGATTGGCCCGGTAACTCGCCGCGCATCTTCCGGTCCTGTTTCGGCGCGCATCATGCCGATCGCCTCATTGCCGCAGACGATCACATCGCCGGTCAGCTGCAGATTGACATTGCCCGCCTGCGCCATCTGCCAGATCTCCTCGAGCCCGGCACGACCATGGCGCTTGGCATAGCCGACGGGATCTTCATGCAACACATCGCCCTCAGCAAACAGGGCGATGAACGCGTCCCAGTCGTTCTCGGACTCGGCCCGGCAATAGGTCTCGATAGCCGCAATCATCTGGGCCTTGTCAGCCATGTCTCTCTCCCCCGGAGCGATGCTGAAGACTGATTGCACCGGCTACTCCAGTCAAGGGAGTCGAGCCCCGACAGAAGCCATTTGACGGAGACCTGCAGCACCCATAGCCTTCGCTGCCGGGAGATCGCCCAATGCAATTATCGCTCGACTGCCTGACCCTGACCGACACCAAGCCAGTGGACCTCATCGCCGCCGCCGGGACCGCTGGCTTCGAGCTGGTCAGCCTCTGGATGAACAGTGCTTCTGCTTTTCCCAGACAAGTGCTGGCACCAGGCGACTTTGCGGATTGCCGGCAGGCACTGGCCGATCATGGCGTGTCGGTGCACACGCTCGAAGCATTCGACCTGTCATCGGAAAGCGATATCGAAAGCTACCGGGCCGGTCTGGAAATGGGCGCCCGGCTGGGCGGGAAAATCGCGCTGGCCTATCACAGCGCCAATCCCGACCGCAGCCATGTCGCCGATCTGCTGGCGCTGATGGCCGAGACCGCGCATGAATACGGGCTCGGCGT
>JAQWKP010000328.1 GCA_029247785.1 Novosphingobium sp. | reverse complement strand
CACTTGGGGTGGTTAGGCAGAGGGACCGGGCCGGTGTTGCCAAGGCCATGGCGGATGCCACGGACGCATTCAGCAAGATTCTCACAATCGACACACCGTCACTCCCGGGATAAAGCGCCATCATGCCAGAGCTTCCCGAAGTCGAAACAACCGTGCGCGGCCTTGCCCGCTATCTGGAAGGCGAGAAGCTCGCGCGCGTGGTCGTGAACCGGCCTGACCTGCGGCGCCCCTTCCCCCCTGATCTCGTTCAGGCAATGACCGGTGCCACGGTTACTGCGCTGGGCCGTCGCGCCAAATACGGACTCGTCCATATCGAGCGCGGGCTGACCATGGTCTTTCATCTCGGCATGTCAGGCCGCTGGCGTATCGATCCCGACAACCCGGACAAGCACGATCACCTGGTGATCGAAACCGGCTCGGGCCATCTGCTGGCGCTCAACGACGCCCGGCGATTTGGATCGGTCGACCTTGTCGAGACTGGACAGCTCGATGAGTGGCCTCAATTTTCCGCGATGGGGCCGGAACCGCTTGGCCCGAAGCTCACCGCCGAGCACCTCAAGCGCGCCTTCGACGGGCGGTTCGCGGCAATCAAGCAATTGCTGCTCGACCAGCGAATCGTTGCCGGTCTTGGCAATATCTATGTTTGCGAGGCGCTGCATCGCGCCCATATCAAGCCTGCCAAGGAAGCGGGCCGAGTCTCGGTCGCCGCGCTTAAGCGACTGGTTCCGGCGATCCGTCAGGTGCTCGAGGAATCGATCGCAGCTGGTGGCTCGACCATTCGCGACTATGCGCAGCCTTCCGGCGAGCTGGGCTATTTTGCCGCGGCATGGCGAGTATACGGTCGCGAAGACGAGGCCTGCCCCTGCGGCGGCAAGGTAAAGCGCTTCGTTCAGGGCGGACGAAGCACCTTCTGGTGCAGCAAGTGCCAGAAGTGAGAGGCCATTCGCTTGACGATTCGGCAGGCTGGGGCTAATGGCCGCGCTTTCCGGCGAGTTGTTTCGCCTCTACCGCAGTTTTTCGAAGATAATCCGACCGCCTTGCGGTCAGCCAAAGGACAGTCATGGCCAATACGCCGCAAGCCAAGAAGCGCATCCGCCGGAATAACCGGCGCACCGAGATCAACACTAACCGGGTGAGCCGCATCCGTACCTTCGTGAAGCAGGTCGAAACGGCTATCGAGGGTGGCGACAAGAGCGCCGCTGCCGAAGCTCTCAAGGCAGCTCAGCCCGAACTGGCGCGCGGCGTCGCTCGCGGCGTGCTCCACAAGAACACCGCTTCGCGCAAACTATCGAGGCTGACGAAGCGCGTCGCTGAGCTGTGATTCGCTGACTGATTCGCTCCCATCATGAGGGAGCGGACAGGACAAAGAAGGAACGGGGCCGGGGATGAAAATTCCGGCCCTTTTTTCGTCGAATGGTGCGTCGCACAAGTGTCGTCGGAAACCCTTGGAAACCCTGCGATTCGCAAGTGTGCGCTGCAAAACTGATTGATATAGTTCACGAAAAAAAATTTGCCGTGGAATCCTGCGGGGTCGAGCCATGTCAACAGGCTTTATTGCACTTTATTTGCACTGCCACTGTTGCCTCTGAGGCCCTCTCATTTCTAGAACGCAAATGGCCGTTGCGGATTCGGCTGTGGGCTTAGTCAGTATCAATGCACAATGACGTCGGGCAGATCGTGATTCCGGCGAAGAGGGTATTTTTGCATCGTGACTTCGTTCCATCCGGTTCCGTTCGGCCAGGGTCGTAAACAGGTTCGAATGAGGAGTGATAGCGGGTGGTGGCGTCTTCATCGGGTGGGCAATCTTCAAGCGGGCAG
>JAQWKP010000321.1 GCA_029247785.1 Novosphingobium sp. | reverse complement strand
TCGATTTCTACGAGATAATGTCTGATGATGAAGCGCCAGTAAGCCTTGGCCTTGGCGATGTGGTCGATCTCTCCGACCGTGTGGATGCAAACGGAAATCTTGATTGGACGCCGCCTGCGGGCAGCGATTGGATGGTGCTCGATTTGGGTTGGTCGCTGACCGGAAAAACCAACCATCCCGCTCCGCCCGAGGCCACCGGACTGGAGGTCGACAAATTCGATCCGGTCGCTGTGCGCCGATACCTTGAGACCTATCTTGGAATGTACCGCGAGACTGTTGGCGATGAGCTGATGGGTGAGCGCGGCTTGCGGGCGTTGCTGACCGATTCCATCGAAGTTGGCTTTGCCAATTGGACTCCCGCGATGGAGGCAGAATTTGCCCATCGGCGCGGCTATGCTTTGCGTCCTTGGCTTCCCGCGCTGACTGGCGCGGTGATCGGATCCGAAGCGGAGACGGAGGGATTTCTTTACGACTACCGCCAGACGCTCAGCGAGATGATGAGCGATAATCACTATGGAACTGTCGCCGAAGTTGCGCATGAGAGCGGCCTGATTGTTTATGGCGAAGCGCTGGAAAACTCGCGCCCGGCTTTGGGCGATGATCTGTCGATGCGCCGCTATGCAGATGTGCCGATGGCGGCGCTGTGGACCTATCCGCGCGGCGGGCAAATGCGCACCACATTGCTCGGCGATATGAAAGGCGCTGCCTCCACTTCGCATGTCTATGGGCAAAATCTGGTTGCGGCTGAATCGATGACTGCCGCCAGTTCGCCATGGGCCTTCGCCCCGCGCGATCTGAAACGCTTTATCGATCTGGAATTTGCTTACGGCATCAACCGCCCGGTCATCCATACCAGCGTTCACGTTCCGGTGGAGGACCGCAAGCCCGGCCTTTCGCTGATGATCTTCGGCCAATATTTCAACCGCAATGAGACTTGGGCCGAGATGGCGGGGCCGTGGGTTACCTATATGTCGCGCAGCGCTTATATGCTGCAACAGGGCCATTATTTTGCGGATATCGCCTATTTCCGCGGTGAAGAAGCGCCGCTGACGGCGCAATTTGCAGCTGGCGTGCCGGAAAATTTGCCGACCAGTTACGCCTATGATTTCGTCAATGCAGAGATATTGCATGATGCCTTCAGCGTCGAAGGTGGCATGCTGCAATCGCAGGGCGGCACTAGTTACCGTGTGTTGTTCCTCGGCCCTGATACGCGGCATATGACTTTGCCGACTTTGTTGCGGCTGGCGGAACTGGCTAGGCAGGGCGCAACGATTGTTGGCCAGCGCCCTCTTGCCAGCCCTTCGCGCGCCGATGCAGCATCCGCCGAGCAATTTGCAGCTTTGGTCGAGCAATTGTGGTCGCGGGATAATGTGATCGAAAGCGGCGATCCCGAAGCGGCTTTGGCGCAGCTAGGCTTGGGTGCGGATTTCAGCTTCACCGGAGGCGCGCAGGATGCCGAAATACTCTTCCTACACCGCCAACTGGAGCAGGGAGATATCTACTTTCTGAGCAACCGCCATGACCGGACCGAGCAAGTCGAGGCGCGCTTTCGGGTAACCGGCCGTGTTCCCGAATTGTGGGATGCGATTAGCGGGACGGCGCAGCCTTTGTCTTACACAATTGACGGGGATCACACGGTCATCCCGCTGGATCTGGGGCCGGACGATGCCAAATTTGTTGTGTTCCGTGACGCTACCGAAGCGACATCAGCCGCCCACGTTGAGATTGAGCCTGCAGAAATTTTGACGCTCGACCAGCCTTGGCATGTGGCGTTTCAGGAGGGGCGGGGCGCTCCCGCTTCAACCACTCTGGACGCGCTGGTGCCACTCAACACGCTGGCGGATGAGGGCATTCGATATTTCTCTGGTGTGTCGACATATACCACTGAGCTGACACTGGATGCACTTCCCCAAGGTCAGCGCCTGTGGCTCGATTTGGGCACGGTTGCGGATATTGCCGAGGTCTATCTCAACGGCACATATGTTGGCACCAGCTGGTTCGCGCCGGACCGGGTGGATATTTCTGATGCAGCGGTGAAGGGGACCAACCAGCTTGAAATCCGCGTGGCCAATCGCTGGATGAACCGGCTGATCGGTGATGCAAGACCGGGGGCTGAACGGATCACCTTTGTTGCCGCGCCAACCTATACGGCTGAAGCTGAGTTGCGGCCTTCGGGCCTGATCGGGCCCGTGCGGCTGTTGGTTTCTGAATAGCCGATGTTCCTGGGCATTGATCTGGGCACATCGGGCGTAAAAGCTATCGTCCTGTCAGAAGACGGGGTGTTGCAGTCGCAATCCTCAGCCCCGCTGACAGTTTCGCGCCCGCAGGATTTGTGGTCCGAGCAGGAGGCTGATGACTGGTGGACGGCGGCGCAGGCGGCGGTGCGTTTGCCTTTGAAACTGCGGGCGATGTCCTGGGCTGCCAATGGCGCGGGTGCGCCGGAGAGGATCGATTGCACTGCGCTGACCTGGTCGGGCAGGGCCTTGGGCCAAGCGATGACGTTGTCGGGCAGCACGGGCGCGGCTTCTCCCAGGTCGAGCGTTTCGTTGACCGGGGCTTTGTAGCCGGGGTCCTGGTATTCGGGGCGCAAGTAACGGATCAGGCCGCGCGCTTCTTCTTTCGCGCGCTCCTTGTTGAGCGTGACCAGCCGGGTGAGGATATCTTCATCGGAGAGGTCGGCTGGCCAGCCATACGCCTGCGCCACCAGGTCATCGATTGCGTCGTGATGCTCGCGGATCAGCGTGACCAGCCCGCGATCGTGCATGTCGCGCTCCGCCTCGGTCAACGTGCGGCCTTCGCGCAGCGCTTCGAGGACGTTGTAGAGCTTGGTGAGGCGCAGCGCAATGAAGGTGCCACACTGGGAGAGAATGGTGTCGTCAATTTCCGAAGGACGTTGACTAACGATCATCGCACCGATTCCGAACTTGCGCCCCTCTTTTGCAATTCGCTGGACCATTTCGCGCGCATCAGCTTCCGGTCGCCTATCAGCCATCGAATTCAAAGAATGCGAAGAATCCCCCACCTGATAGAAGGCAAAAGGCGAAAAACATCAGCATATAGCCATTGCCGGAAGTCTCCCCCATTTGCAGAGAGTAGGCCTCGAGGGATAAACATAGGCTGTTCCAGATTTCAACGATGCTGATTGCGAATGCGTCCACACTCATCTCCTAAGTGTTCCCCGTCAGCGCCTATGTCACCAGAATGTGGTTGTGAGTTAAGGAGGATTTGGGTCTCGTCGTAGTGACGAAGGAACGAAGATGAGAGCAAAACACTCAGGCCGATCGAAGGCCCCTGCCGAGAAGGTCGTGAAGGACATCCGGCGGGCCACACGCCGACATTTTTCCGCAGAAGACAAGATCCGGATCGTGCTCGATGGCCTGCGCGGCGACGACAGTATCGCCGAGCTGTGCCGCCGGGAAGGCATCGCCCAGAGCCTGTATTACACTTGGTCGAAGGAGTTTATGGAAGCAGGCAAGCGCCGCCTGGCAGGCGATACGGCCCGTTCTGCAACCACCGATGAGGTCAAAGATCTTCGACGGGAATCGCAGGACC
>JAQWKP010000317.1 GCA_029247785.1 Novosphingobium sp. | reverse complement strand
CAGGTTCCGATCCTGCATCTCTATCCCGAGATTGCCTATCGCGAGCAGGACAAGGGCGCGATGAGCGGAAGGATCACCGCGATCCTGGCAGGGCCCGGCAAGTCCATGATCGAGCGGGTGTTCGAGATCGAAGTGCTCAATCCGGAAATGGGCTTTCGCCTGTTGCCCGGCATGTATGGCCCATGGAAGGATCAGCTCCATGGCAGCTTCAAGGGCGAGGACTTTCTTGACGGCGAATGCGTCGATGACGTCAACAACCCCGAAAAATCCGAGAACTACCGCTGGCAGATCCGCGACCGCCCGATCCGCATCAGCGAAGGCGCAAACAGCGGCTATGGCGACATGGAGAGCATCATTCTGGGCGACTATCCCGGCGTGACGCTGGTCTGATCTGCAGGAAAGAGGCCGCATGGAACTGGATTGGATCACCGAGGGCCCAGGCGTTACCAACAGTGTCGACGCTGCGCTTTCCGATCTCGAGGAGCATGGCGCAGCCATCCTCGCTGACGCGTTGGAACCGGGCCTGCTGCGCGAACTTCACGACGCAACTTACCATGCCGCCCATACCGACCGGAAATATGGCCTCGCGCAGCAATATGAATTCGGCGAGGACGACGATGTCAACCAGCGTATCTGGAACATGCCGAGCCACGATCCAGTGTTCTGCGAACTGGCCGAACTGCCGCTGGCCATCGATCTCGTCACTCGCACGCTCAGCTGGCCCGCGTCGCTTTCCAGCATGGCGGCAAACATCCTTCATACAGGCAGCGGCAGCATGCTCGTGCATTGCGACCAGGGCCACCTGCCCGGCCCGCTGACCCAGAGCTGGGTGCTAAACCTCGGCTGGCTGCTCGACGATTTTACGCCTGACAATGGAGGCACATTGTTCCTGCCAGGTTCACATCGTCTCAATGGTGAGCGTCCGTCGGAGGAGGCAATCGCCCGGATGATCCCGGCGGTCGCGCCCGCAGGATCGCTGCTGATACTGGAAGGCCGGACCTGGCATACCAATGGCATCAACCTGAGCGACAAGGGCCGTGCTGCGATCTTTGCGGTCTACACCTTCCCGGTTCTCCTGCCGCAGGAAAACTGGTTTCTCTCGCTCAACCCATCGGCCCGCCAGTTTGGCTCGGAGACGTTGCAGACGCTGTTCGGCTTCCGCCCGCAAATCCTGGGCCGGGTCAACGGCATGGACGGAATTTGACAGGAGTCTGCGATGAAATTCGGTCTGTTCTACGAACTTCAACTGCCAACACCGTGGGAAGAAGGCGGCACCAACCGGCTGTTCCGCGAGACGCTGGAGCATGTCCAGCTTGGTGAACAACTGGGGTTTGACTGCATTTGGGGTGTCGAGCACCATTTCATGGAAGACCATTCGCTGTCTTCCGCCACCGGCACCTGGCTGGCAGCGGCGGCGGCGCTGACCAGCCGCATCCGTATCGGCCACGGCATCGCCTGCGCCACGCCCCAATTCGTCCATCCCGCCCGGCTTGCCGAACACATCGCGACGTTGGACCAGATATCCGATGGGCGGGTCGAATTTGGAACCGGTGAATCCGCGTCGCGCATGGAGCTTGAGGCATTCGGGCTCGACCCGGCGATCAAGCGGCAGGCATGGGAGGAATCGGTGCGAGAGATCGCCAGCATGATGGCGATGACGCCCTATCCCGGCCATGATGGCGATTTCTTCCAAATGCCCTGCCGCAACCTTGTACCCAAGCCCTACCAACAGCCGCATCCACCGCTATGGGTCGCCGGCAAGCCGGACCTTGCCGCACGCCACGGCATGGGCTGTCTGGGTTTCAATGCACTGAGCGGCGCGGGAGCGAAGCGGGCGGTCGATGAATATTACAGCCGGTTTGAAAGCGAATGCGTGCCGATTGGCCACAGCGTCAATCCCAACATCGCCGTGCTCTCCCAGCTTCATGTCCATCGCGACGCCGAAGAGGCTCATGAGCGCGGCAAACACCTGCGGTTCTTTGGCTTTTCGATCAACAAATATTACCTCGATGGCGAGGTCAGGCCAGGCCGCGGAGATTCGTGGAGTACATTCGAGGAAATTCGCGACTCGATCCCGCCAATGGGCGCCGACAACCCGACCGCGACGATCGGATCGGTCGAGCAAGTCCGCGCCCATGTCCAGGCGCTGGAAGATGCCGGTGTCGATCAGATGCTGTTGATGCACCAAGGCGGCAAGCTCCCGCATGAGCAGAATTGCGAATCGGTCGAGCTGTTCGCCCGCGAGATCATGCCCGAATTCCAGGACCGCGAGCACAGCCGCGAGAAGCAGAAGGCCGAACGCCTCGCTCCCGCAATCGATGCCGCCATGGCGCGCCGGGAATGGCCGCGCGAGTTGACCGATGACGAGATCCCGGTGGTCACCCCCTATGGTTATGCCAGCTTCATCCCCTCACCCGAGGACGATGCCGAGCTGGCTAGCGTCAGCGAAGACACCAAGGGCGCGCTAGGCCTGAACTGATCGCAAGCCATTCGGGAGAGCTGTAATGGCGCAAACCAGCTTCGAAACACGCATAGCCGTCGTCACCGGCGCAGGCGGCGGGCTTGGCCGGGCCTATGCGCTGGAACTGGCCCGGCGCGGCGGCGC
>JAQWKP010000259.1 GCA_029247785.1 Novosphingobium sp. | reverse complement strand
GTGCCGCCCAGAGCCTCAACTCCCGCCACCGTTGCATCAATCAGTGCCTGATCCTTGTCGAGCGCGATGACGGTGCCGCCAGCTCGCACGATCTGGCGGCAGGTTGCGCCGCCGATCCCGCCATTGGAAATGCCGCAAACGAGAATGGTCTTGCCCGTCAGATCAACTGCTAATGTCATAACCTCTCCCGAAATTCCGTCCGATGCTCAACTGAGCCGTCAGCCCGAATGCAACCGGGGGCGACTTGTGTCGCTCACCCGGCAGAATCAGTTGCCAGGCAGGATCAAACGTCGATCTTGTAGATCCTGGCCGAGTTTGTGCTGAGCACCTTGGCCTGCTCTTCAGGCGTGAAGGCGGTCAGATGTTGTTCCAGGTGATCGATCGGATACAGGCTCGTCGGGTGCGGGAAATCGGTTTCGAACAAGCAATTGTCGATGCCGACGCTGCGAACAGTGTTGGCGATGGTATCGCCTTGCTCGAACCAGAAGCAGAAGTAAAAATTGCTGGCGAAATATTCCGAGGGCTTCTTGTCGAAGCTCTTGGTCTCCGCGATTTCCTTTAGCTGATAATCGAGAGCTTCCTTGAGGAACGGAACCCAGCCGACACCGCTTTCGACCGACACGAATTTCAGCTTCTTGTAGCGGTCAAGCAGGCCGGAATAGATCAGGTTCGAAACGGTCTGGCCGTTGTTGAAGAAGATCATCGCACCCATGATGCCCGAGGCAAGATCCCGGCTGAGCCCAGGCCAGCCCATCTTGCCCATCCAGTCGATCGAGGTTTCCGAAGCGCCGATATGGAAATTGATCGGCAGGTCCTTGTCTTCGCACAGCTCCCACAGCGGATACCAGTGTTCGCTGCCAAGATCGGGGATCATGCCGCCATTGATCTCGTCCTTGTGCATATGCGGGTCAGAATTGATGTTGATGCCGCGCAGGCCCATGTTGATGCAGCGCTCGGTCTCTACGACTGCCGACTTCACGTCCCACCATGGCAGTAGCGCCATCGGAAACAACCGGTCGCCTGATTCCTCCTGCAATTCGGCCATCGCGTCATTATAGATCTGGACGGTGGCGAGCCGCAGTTCGGGATCGACCTTTGCTGAGGCCTGCCCGCCGAAGCCGAGAATGTTGGGATAGACGATCTGGGCATGGACACCTGCATCGTCCATCACTTCGAGGCGCTCCTTGACCGATGACGAGCCGGCGTGAACATCCTCGAACTGCAGCGCGAGGAAGGTATCGATATCGCGAACTTTGCCGCCCTCCTTGAGGATGGCGCTGTTGGGGTGCGCGCCAGTCCCGATCGACTGATCGCCGTCGATCACCCAGCTGCGGGTGCCATCGAGCATCTTCACCTGAGGCACGCGGTCCTTGTATTTTGCGGGCGCGCGCTTGGTCCACATGTCATGCGGCTCGGTCAGATGGGTGTCGGCATCAATCACCTTGACGGTTGAGCCTGATTTGGGTTTCTCAAGTGCTGAAGTGGCCATCTGTCTCTCCGGTTTTCAAATATCGTTGTTCAATTCGCTCGCGCGGTCTCGTTTCGCCCTGGATCGCCTGATGCTCGGGTTAGGTGGTCATAGGGCCTCGCTGCTGCCAGCGGCAGTCATGTGTACGGTGCCAGCATGCACCTTTTTACTCATTTCTCCAAGCGCATCCGCGCATCGCGGCCATGTGTGGACGGTCCCCGCTAGGTCGCTCGCTGCCCGGTGCTGCCATGCGGGATGCCTGGTCCTCGTAGCAAGCGCTTGGTAAACTGCAAGTCTTGGCTGCCGACTTGCAGACTTGGCCCTGCTCGACGATTGACGGTGCCCGGCTGCTCAGCTAGCTTTTTGGCCGAACAACTTTTCCAAATATCGAATGAATTGGGAGCATGCCTTGGAACACGCCGGCTTTGTCAATGGTGCCTATATCAAGGGCGAGGGCACGACATTTGATGTCGAGAACCCGTCCGACGAATCAGTTGTCGCCACGCTCACGGGCGTTTCCGCCGCGCAGACAGATGCAGCGATCGGCGCGGCGCGCACCGCATTCGACGATGGCCGGTGGAGTGGGCTGTCGATGAAAGAGCGCGGCGCTGTGATGCGCAAATATGCAGACGCGCTGCGATCGCGTGCCGATCAGCTGCGTGACCTCGCCATCGCCGAGGCAGGCTGCCCGGCTTCTTCGACGGTGATGGGCGCGCAAGTTCATGCGCCGCTGCGCATGACTGATGACATTATCGATATGTTCCTCGCCATGCACGAGGTTGAGGATAATGGCTTGCCGTTGCACGAACGGGTCAATGCCTATTTCAATGTGCAAAGCCTCAAGCGCTGGACCCCGCTTGGCGTGGTCTCGGCAATCTCCGCCTATAACGTGCCGTTCTATACCGCCTTTTGGAAAGTTGTGCCGGCGCTGATGGCGGGCGATTCGGTGATCTTGAGGCCAAATCCGCTAACGCCGATCTCCGCGCTGATATTTGCCGAGGCGGCAGCTGAGGCCGGCATTCCCGATGGCATAATGAATGTGATCATCGAACCGGGCCTTGAAGGCGGGCAATTGATGACCACTGACGAGCGCGTCGATCTCGTCTCTTTCACTGGCTCCTGCACGGTTGGTGTCAAGGTGGCGCAGCAGGCCGCGCCGACGCTCAAGCGACTGGTGCTCGAGCTGGGCGGCAAGTCGGCACAGATTTACTTGCCCGACGCCGTCGACCGGGCGGTGGGGGCAGCACCAATGGTCTGCCTGTCCCATGCCGGACAGGGCTGTGTGCTCGGAACAAGGGTGTTCGTACCAGAGGACGCGAAGGAGCAGGTCCTCGAAGGCATGAAGGCCTCGCTCGCCAATACCAAGATCGGCGTCGCCAGCGATCCCGAAACCCAGCTCGGCCCGGTAATCAGTGCGGCCCAGCGCGACCGCTGTGAACATTTCACCAAGGCTGCGGTCGAAGCCGGCGGGCGAGTAGTGTGTGGTGGCAAAAGGCCCGATGGCCTCGACAAGGGCTTCTTCTGGGAGCCGACCGTGCTTGACCTGCCCGACAACAAGAACCCGGCAGCGCAGGAAGAAATCTTCGGTCCGGTGGTTGGTGTGATCGGGTACAATGATATCGATCACGCGGTCGAGATGGCCAATGACAGCAAGTTCGGCCTGTCGGGCTGGGTCCATGGTGTCGACAAGGTCGCCTCGCTCGAAGTCGGCAAGCGCATCCGCAGCGGCGCGGTCAATATCAACGGCGCGGTGATGTCGAGCTATGCCAGCGGCGGCGGCTTCAAGCTTTCAGGCCTGGGCCGCGAGCGTGGTATCGAAGGCCTGCGTGAATTCCAGCTCCAAACCACCTTTAACGTCGGCGGCTGACCGCGTCGGGCAACTCTCCATTGGCAAACTGCTGGTCAAACTGGCACAGGACGCCTGATAACCACTCGCAACGGGGCGACATTCCGACATTATGGCAACTGCAACACTTACCCCGCCGCCGCGCCAGACCGCTAATCCTTCACCGGCCCGCGCCGCCAATTCGGTGCGGCGCACTTCCAGTATCGATGTGTCCTGGCCCGATGGCCCCGACTCTGACCGGCTGATGATCGGCACGGCGCGCGATATGTTGACTCCGCCATCGGGCGGAGCCGGCAAGGTGCTCGACCATTCGCGGTTCGAAGCGCGGCTTGATAACAACAAGGTGATCAATTCGATCACCGCCGAACCTGAACCGGCCAATCTTAAGCGGCTGGTAGGCGAGCGCGGTGGCGGTCATCTGCGATTGTTCCTCAAAGACACCATGCCCGATCTGCTGGAGCGGGGTGCGCCGCTCTATCTGGTACTCGACGATATTTCGGGCACCTCGTTAGTATCCGCTTTCGCCTGGTCGCAATGGCATGACGATTGGGGCCAGATGATTCGCGACCGGATGTCGGAAGAGGAATTC
>JAQWKP010000254.1 GCA_029247785.1 Novosphingobium sp. | reverse complement strand
TTTCTGCCTCTTCGGCAGAGCGCTTTTCGGACAAGCGAGTGCGTACCCGGTCCAGCGTATCGGCCAGCTTGTCATCCTCGACCGGCTTCATCAGATAATTGACGGCATTGGCTTCGAAGGCCCGGATCGCATGTTCTTGATAGGCCGTGACGAACACGATCAGCGGCGGCTCGATCTCCATGATGCCTTTGACCACGCTGAAGCCGTCGAAACCCGGCATCTGGATATCGAGGAAGACGAGGTCGGGCTTTTCGGTTTTGATCTTGCGGATCGCCTCGCGTCCGTTTGCGCAGGTGTCGATGATCTCGACATCGGAATATTTCTCGAGCCTGAGCTGCAGGCCCTGGATAGCCAGTTTCTCGTCGTCGACAATGATGGTGCGGATACTCATCTGGTCTGTCCTATAGCATGGATCGCGCGGCTGGAATCTGAATGACTAGCCATTTGCCGCCGCGAGCCTTGGTGGTTCGGGGGGGCTGTCGGCAATGACGTGTCGTTCGAAGGGGATCTCGATCAATACTGCGAAACCGCCCTCTTGCGGTTCGATCGTTTCAAAACGGTGATTCTCTCCATAGGCCTGGTCCAGACGGTCGCGAATATTCGCAAGGCCAACGCCTGTGGATACGGGCTGGCCGCCATCGAATGTGACGCCTGAGATCCGCTGATCGGTTACCTTGCTTCGCAGCCCCGGCCCGGTGTCTGACACGACGATCCGAAGCATTTGCCCGTCGACCTGCGTGGCAATGGTGATCTCGGCTCCGCTCTCCTGCGGGGTCACTGCATATTTCACCGCATTCTCCACGAGCGGCTGGAGCAGTAATGAAGGCAGCAGGGCATCGCGCGTCGCCGGTTCGATGCGGAACGTGGTGCGCAAGCGGTCCTCAAAGCGCATCAGTTCGATGTCGAGATAGAGCTCAAGTGTCTCCACCTCCTCCTCGACAGTAACCCGTGCCGAAGGTGGTTTCACCAGCGTATAGCGCAAAAAGGACGACAATCGGCTCAGCATCGCATTGGCCGGCTCAGTCTGCTTCAGTAGCACCAGTGTCGAGATGGAATTCAATGTGTTGAACAGAAAATGCGGGTTAAGTTGGTAACGCAGCATGGCAAGCTGGGCATTGGTCGCCTGAATTTCAAGCCGGATCATCTGGTCGTTCTGCTCTTCGACCTGGATGAAGAAATTGATCGCGTAATAAAGCGCAGACCATGCACCGAGCAGAGTTGCGTCAAGAAAGAACACACCAATGAACAATTGCGCGAAGCTTGCCTCGCTTTCGGTCCGGTAGAGGGAGATTACCCAGGCATCCGTATAGGCGTGGAGACCGACAAAGAACAGCAGGATCAATGCAGTCAGGCCCCAAATCACCAAGGGGCGCTGACCAATGAGCTGGCGATAAACAACCGCCAGAACCAACGAAATCGAAAAACCCGTGATCGTCATTATCAGGACGAGGACAAGGAACGGCAGCGGTTGGTCATTGGCGACGGCCGACATCGTCCTGAGTAGCATGGCGCCGCCCCAACCGGCGAACTGGAGGCGCCAGAATGCCTGGTTCTTGCTCGCAAAGAACGGGACGGGTTGGATCGGCAATACGGCCATGGGGTCCCTTTATCCGAAAAGCCGGCCAGCAGGAAATCATTCGCGAGAATGACCGTTGAACAGCATGTTTGGACGCCCCGATGCTTCTGGGGCCGCTGGTAAAGCCTGCGCGGCCCTACTAACATGATCACTGACTGAACGAACAGGCGGACGGTGAATGGTCGATGTCTTCATTTCCTACTCGCGGCATGACCAAGCCAAGGTCGCGATGCTGGCGCGGGCTATCGCAGACGAAGGGTATGACATCTGGTGGGATGCGGAGCTGCCCCCGCACCGCAGCTATGGTGACGTAATCACCGACAAGATCGCCAGCGCCAAGGCGGCGTTGGTCGTGTGGTCGAAAGATTCCGCCCAGTCGGAATGGGTCCGAGCCGAGGCAGACATGGCCCGCAACCAAAGAAAGCTTATCCAGACGGCGATCGACGACGTCATGCCACCTTTGCCTTTCAACCAGATCCAATACGCGGAAATCGGCGACTGGCAGGGCGAGGCCGACCACATTGGGTGGCGCAAGGTCAAATTCAGCCTTGCCGATTTATGCGGACCACGTTCGGGTGGCGAGCATGTCGACC
>JAQWKP010000242.1 GCA_029247785.1 Novosphingobium sp. | reverse complement strand
GCAGCGATCTGATTAGCGAGTTCCATCGCCGTTTCGACCAGTTTCGGCTTTTCGACAATGCGGTTGATCAGGCCGAATTCTAGCGCTTCCTCGGCAGAGATGTAGCGCCCGGTCAGCAGCAGATCCATCGCGTGAACATAGGGTATCTGGCGCGGCAGGCGCACCGTGCTGCCGCCTGAAGCGAACAACCCGCGCTTGACTTCAGGCAGGCCGAAAACCGCATCCGGGCTGGCGATGCGCATATCGGTGCCCAGCAGCATCTCCATGCCGCTGGCAACGCATGGCCCGTTGACCGCCGCGATGATCGGCTTGGGATAATCGATCCCGCGCAGCACCGCGAAGGTCAGGTCGCTGCTGGCCTCGGACATTCCGTCAGTGCTGGCCTGTGCGGATTCCGGACCCTCACCGCTCTCGGCGCGCGACTTGGCTTCGGCTGCGACCTGGGGAATGAACTCCTTGAGATCGGCCCCGGCGCAATAGGAATCGCCGACCCCGGTGATCACCGCCGCGCGAATTTCGGAATTCGCCGCAGCCTTGCGCCAGCCAGAGGCCAGCTCGAGATAGGATTGCAAATTCATCGCCCCGCGCCGTTCGGGCCGGTCAATCGTGAGCAGTGCGACGTGGCCGCGCTCTTCGTAATGAACTGTCATGTGTTCTCCTCTTCGCGGGCGCGGACCAGCGCCTGGCGGTTGAGCTTCCCGGCCTCGCTGCGGCCAAGATCGTCGACGAATTCCACGGTGCGCGGGGCCTTGTAGGAAGCAAGCCGGGTCTTGCAATGACTGCGCAGCTCGTCTTCCAGCCCGTCAGGGTCGGCACTATCCTTCAAGACGACAATCGCATGGACTCGTCTGCCCCATTCGAGATCGGGCAAGCCGATAACCGCGACATCCGCCACACCGTCATGGCCAAGCAGCGCGCCCTCGACTTCGCTGACAAAGACATTCGCGCCGCCGCTGACGATCATGTCGGTGCGCCTATCGACGATAAACATATAGCCGTCGGCATCGACCCGGCCGAGATCGCCGACCGAGGCCCAGCCGCCGGGCAGCGAGCGAATTTTCGCATCGCCGAAATAGCGGAACGCATGTTCGCCGCCGCCTTTGGGCCGAAAATAGAGTTCGCCGACTTCACCCGCTTGCACCTCATTGCCGTCTTCGTCGGACACCCGGACATCGGCGAGGATCGATTGGCCGACACTACCGGGGCGTTCCAGCCATTCGCTGCCCCGGATAAAGCTTGCAGTCAGCCCCTCGGACATGCCGTAGCCCATCAGCAGCGTGTCGCCGCCGATCACGTCGATCCATTGGCGCACAGCCCATTCGGGCGTCGCCCCTGCACCGAGAATAGCGTTCTCGACGCTCGACAGGTCGCGGTCTTTGATTGTCGGGCTTGCGAGCAGGCGGATCACCATGGTCGGCACGATCGCGAAGAAATTGACGTGTTCCTGCTCAACCAGGTCGAGAAAGCACTCGGCATCGAATTTGGGCATCAGCACCAGCCGGAAATCCTCGACCAGGGTACGGAACAGCAGGCTGAACGCATGGGTGTGATAGAGCGGCGCACAAACCAGATGCACCGGGTGGCGGTGATCGGAATTGTCGGCGAACAAAGATTGCCCGCCCGAAACCCGCATGCCGCCCTCGCCCAGCACCGTATCGCCATCGGGCGAGATCAGCTTGGGTGTGCCGGTCGATCCGCCCGATGCGATCATCCATGCGGGAGAAGCAGGCAGCGGCGGTGGCAGGCTGGCCGGATCGATAGGCGGGGCAGCGAGCATGGTGCTGGCTGCCAACTCGCCCTCGACATCGCCCTGCTCGCTGACGATGACGACGGGCTGGCCCAGCTTCAGCACATGCGCACGCTCGGGCGGCGGCATATCCCAGCGCAGCGGCAGGATTGTCGCGCCGAGCCGCCAGGCCGCGAATGCGCCGAGCACGAAGGCGGTGCAATTGGGCAGGCGCAGGCAGACCGTGCTGCCTTGCTGGACGCCGCGCTCGGCGAACAATTGAGCGATCCCGGCGATGCGCCAGGTGAGGTCCCGCCAGCTCAGCGTTTCTCCGTCGTCTCCGGTGATGGTGATCGCCGTGAGATCGGGATGTTCGCGCGCCAGCGCCTCGATCCGGTCAAGCCAGGTTTCACATTGCTCGCTCGCAGCCATCACCTTGCCTTAGCTGGCCGTGACTGACTGGACCGTGTCGAACAGCTCGAGCCGCGGCGAGCCAGCATAAAGCGGCTTGTTATTGCCCGCCCCGGCATGGGCCTTGCGGAAGGCTTCGGACTTGGTCCAGGCCACGAAAGCATCGCGCGACTCCCACAAAGTATGCGTGGCAAACAGCGTGTGATCTTCCTCGGCAGACCCGCGCAGCAAGTGAAACGAGACGAAGCCCGGCACATCCTCGAGAAAGGAATCGCGGTTCTTCCAGACCGTCTCGAAGGCCTCTTCCTGGCCGAGCTTCACCTGAAAGCGGTTCATCGCGATAAACATGAGTTCTTCTCCGTAGGTCAGGTGCCGAGCAGGGCTTCGTTGAGGCGGTCTTCCCCGCCCAGCGCAACGCTCAGCGGATCGAGCCAGTCGCCAACCCGGCCAACCGAATGCGGCGTCACCTGATAGCCCATCAACCGCAGCAGGTCTTCGGGCAAGGTCCTGGTGATCTCCGGCAAGCAGGACAGGAACTGGTTTTCCATCTGGCGCAGCCACGCGGCGATGAAGTCGATCGTCATGCCGCGCCGTACCTGTTTCGAGCGGTTCGCGCCGCTGCCGTGATAGAGACGCCCGCTGAGGATCAGCACCGAGCCGCGCGGCATTTCGGCGCTGACCGCATCCGCATCGCTGAATGGCAGCATCGATCCGAGGCGATGGCTTTCCGGCACGACGCGGGTTGCACCGGTTTCCTCGGTAAACTCGGAGATCGCCCAGATCGTCGTGATCATCAGCTCATAGTCCGGCTCGAACGGATAAGGACCGAGCACCGACTGGTCCTGGTGGAGGAACTGGGGCTGCGAATCCGGCCACACCGAGACCATTTCGGTCAGTCCGAGCTGGAACATATAGGGCAAGGCCTTGGTGACCACGCCCAGCACCAGGGGATTCATGATCAGCTTGCGCGCAGTCGGCGAGCGGGCGATCAGCGCGCCGGTGCGCTTGGTCTGCAAGCCGGCATGCTCGCTATCGCCGAATTTGGCCGCATCGTACCAGGGCTCAAGCTCGGCATCGATGTGATCGAGGTCTTCGATTGAAGCAAGGCTGTCGATGATGACATGGCCATGCTCTGCAAGGCAGGCGGACGCTTCCTCGATACTGGCGCTGGCGGGAAGGTGGGTGAGTGACATGGGCCTCTCCTGACTAGGTTCCGGCGGGCATGGCAAAATCGAAGAGACGCGATGCATTCTTCCACGCCATGCTCTCGGCCAGCGCGGGCGGGAGCGCGGCCAGCTTGGCATTGATATGCTTGCCGGTGTCGGGGAAATAGGATTCGATGTGGGGATAGTCTTCCTCGACCATCCAGATGTCGCTGCCGAATTCCTCCGCCAGATCCGCCGGCACATCGAATTCCTGGGTGCTGAAGGCGAAATTGCGTCTGAGCATGTCGAGCGGGGCGAGCGCCGGGTCAGGCCAGCCTTCCTGGGTGAAGCCAGAATGCTGGCGTGTCCAGTCGATCCGGCGGATGAAATGCGGCAGCCACGAGCCGCCCGCCTCGGCGATCAATATCTTGAGCTTGGGAAAACGCACGGTCACTCCGCCCCACATGCAGTGGGCAAGGAAGTCCATCGCGCAGGCCTGATAAAGCGTCAGCGTCATGCCATAGGGATAGTGATTGTCCGGATTGTCGCGGCGCGGGAACCAGTCGAGCCCCTCGGTATGGTGGACGATGACCGTGCCCGTTGCCTCGCAGGCGGCAAGAAACGGGTCCCAATGCGGCAGGCCCAGCCATGGCTCACCCAGATCGGTCGGATTGCGCAGGGCGACGGCCTTGAAGCCGCGCGCGGCGTTGCGGCGCACTTCCTCGCCAGCGAGCTTCGGATTACGGTACCAGGTGCAACCGACCGGGACGAAGCGATCGGGCGCGGCCGAGACCCATTCCTCATGATACCAGTCATTCCACGCCCGCATGCAGGTGAGGCCGAGTTCCGCGTCCTTGGCGTAGGAAAACATGTCGCCGCCGAAGCCCATGCTGGCGGGCGAGGAGGTGCAGGCGGTAACCGCGATGCCGTCCTCATCCATGTCGCGGATGCGCTCGCCGGCGTCATAACAACCGGGCCGCAACTGATCGAGCGTGGCGATAGTGTTGAAATTGTCGACGGCCTGCCACCAGGCACTATCGCGAGAGCCCGCCATCACGCAGGTGCGATGGAGGAAGGACATCTTCTCCTCGAACATCCAGAACTGGCCGCCGACTTCCAATGGCATCAGGCGCGGCGCGCGCTCCGCCCATTTGGCAGAGACGCGCCCCTCGAACATATCGGCAGGCTCGATCACATGGGCATTGGCGGAAAACAGCGGGTAGGTGGTCATGGAGCAGTGATCCTCAAACGTCCCAATTGAGTGGCAGGGCATGCAGCCCCATTTGCGCACCGAGATGCATCGGCACTTCGGCACCCGGCTCGATCCGGAATTGCGGGATTGCGGCAAGGAATTCCTCCAGCATTACCGCCAGCTCCTTGCGAGCGATATGCGAACCGAGGCAGCGGTGCCGGCCATAGGCGA
>JAQWKP010000225.1 GCA_029247785.1 Novosphingobium sp. | reverse complement strand
GCGTCGCCACTGCAGACGGTGTGCGCGAGTTGCAAAACCGCCGCGTCGAGATCTCATACGGTCCCGGCTCAGGCAACTAAGCCTCACGGCTGAACAATCAAAAGGGGCCGGAGGGAAACCTCCGGCCCCTTTTTTGTTGTGGCACTTCGAGTTTGTTCGAACGAAGATTTTGATTACACTGCGTATTTGGTGAAATCGACAACGCCTGCTTCAGAAAATCCGATCTTGCGCAATCGGCAACTGTCGCACAATCCGCAGGCTTTTCCATCCGGCAGTGGATCATAACAAGACCAGCTCATGGCCGGATCGATCCCAAGTCGTTCTGCTTCCAGCACGATCTGCGCCTTTGAAAGACTCTGAAGAGGCGCATGGATTGCAAAGCGTTCTCCTTGCGAACCATCTCTCGTTGCCAGATTTGCAATTGAGGCAAAGGATGAAATGAATTCAGGTCGGCAGTCCGGATATCCAGAATAATCTACGGCGTTGACACCAATAAAGAGATCGCGCGCGCCTATGGCCTCCGCCCAAGCCAAAGTGAGCGAAAGGAAAATTAGGTTCCTTGCGGGGACATATGTGACGGGAATACCGTGGGTGAGACCGGTCTTTGGGACCAAGATATCGTCGGTAAGCGCCGAACCGCCAAATCTCGAAAGATTAAGCGGCAAGACGAGGTGACGATAGGCGCCGACCGCTTCTGCTATGCACCGAGCAGCCTCGATTTCCTTTCGGTGCCGCTGATTGTAATCGATAGTCAGCGCGTTGACCCTGAAACCGGCCTCACGTGCAAGTCCGGCGGTCACCATCGAATCGAGCCCACCTGAAAGCAAGATTACCGCGTCGCGACGGGCGCTGATTTGAATTTCCTCCATAAACCTAGACAGCTAGCGACTGAACAGCTCAAGCCGTATTCAATCCTGGCACTCGCCAACTCGACGTGCTTCAGCCTCAAAGTTGAATGGCAAGCTGTCAGCTATGCCCTGACTATCGATCTGTGCCAGCCTGCTAGACTCGCGGCGGATATGGGTCTGACCATACCCCCGCCCCGGGCAGGTATAGTGCACTGTGACTTCAGTTTGTGTATCGTCGACAATGACACTCGAACAACTGTCCGTCGGATGCTTCAGCTGAATCAGTTTGCGTCCGCTATCCAAACAAATCGTTTCGACATCACCGCTGCCCCCCCGCATGCGAAGCTGCCAATTGCCGCTTTCGAAGTGATCAAGCATGGCCAAAGATGCCCGCTGCGCCTGCGCAGGCGCGAAATGCACGGCTGCCGCGCTCAAGATACCTAGGACCGGGGCCCAGACTGACCTAATCCGCATAACTCAACTCTTATATCTAACACATTAAGCTGCCGTATTGGCTGCAAATCACATTATAGCACAGCCACATCTCGCGTCCAGCTGTTGCATATCAGCGATGAACCGAGCCTTTATGCCTCGATCCTGAATGTCCTCGAACAAAAGGCACATTCGACTGGGATGCGCCCGACCTCATCACGCATGGAAAGCAGTTCATTTTCCGAAAAGCGCACCAAAACCTGTTGGAAATGTTCGATTGTGCAGCGGCAGCCTTGGCTTAGCGCGGCCATACGTTCGACCCTAACCTCACTCTCCTCGTGAAATAGACGCCAGACCAATTGCTCCAGGGAGAGACTTGTATCAACCAGTTCGTCGTGACGAATGCTTCCAGCAAGCGCCACAATATCTTCCCAATCGGGATGATCCGGCTTTGCCGCCAGCCTTGTCTTACCTTCCTCCCCTTCTGGGAAATGCTGGACAATCAATCCGCTGGCGACTCTGCGATCACCCTCTGTGCGAACACCGACCCGAAGGAGTGTAGGGACTTGCTCTGACCTCGTAAAATAGGACTCGCAAGCTTGAGACAGCCCACTCCCTTCGAGTAGAACAATACCCTGATATCGCTCATTTGTTTCGATCAATTCAAAAGTAATCGCAAGATGGCCTTCTCCAAACAAAGTTGCCAGGCAGGGGTTGGCGCCCATGCCATCCAGCCTTTCGGGATCGTGGCGCACATAGCCTCGCAACTCGCCTTTCCTGAAATCGCAGACGAGCAGGTCGACTACTCCTCCTTCCGCATGGACCTGGAGGGTAATTTGACTGTCAAATTCCTTGAGCAACGAACCCATCAGGCAAGTCATCACGAGCGCTTCAGACAGCAAATTCCCGATCGATTCGGTATAGGCGTGCTTTGAAAGAACGGTCTCCAGGACAGGGCCAAGCCTTACGAGCCGCCCCCGCACATTGCGCTCGGGCAAACTGAAAGCCAGCACTCGGTCAAAGCCGGTTTCGGTCGGCGAGTCCTGCGTGTCAGAACTCACAACTGCCCGAAGACCCAACGCAGGATTGATTTCTGCGCATGCAAGCGATTTTCCGCCTCGTCAAATACGACCGATTGGGCCCCTTCGAACACGCTCTGAGTAACTTCCTCACCGAGATGTGCTGGCAGGCAATGGAGAAATAGTGCATCAGGTTTGGCACTAGCGATAAGGCCATCGTCGACCTGAAACGGGGCCATGGCAGCGAGCTTGCTTGCTGCATGTTCCTGACCCATTGAAACCCAAGTGTCGGTTACAAGGATATCGGCTCCGCTTGCTGCTTCGACCGCGCTATGGGTCAAGGTTATGTTGGAACCGCGCGCACGCGCCTGACCGACAAACTCTGTATCAGGCTCATAGCCTGTAGGAGTTCCTACCCTTACATTGAATTTCATCAGGCCCGCAGCCTCCAGGATCGAGCTAAGGACGTTATTTCCATCGCCGACCCAGGCAACTTCAAGGCCAGGCAGCGCCTTGCCATGCTGAACAACCGTAAGAAGGTCAGCAATAATTTGGCACGGGTGCGACTTGTCCGTCAGGCCGTTGATGACCGGAACACCGGCATGAAGCGCCATTTCCTCAAGCTTGGAATGATCGTCCGTGCGGATCATGATTGCATCGACCATGCGTCCGAGGACCCGCGCCGTGTCCGCGATCGATTCGCCGCGACCAAGCTGCATGCTAGCCGCGTCCATAACCATGGCATTCCCACCAAGTTGTCGCATGGCCATGTCGAAACTAACCCGCGTCCGAGTCGAGCTCTTTTCAAAGATCATCGCCAAGACGTGTCCTGCCAGCGGCACATCGTGGTCCGCTTTACCCTTGGCAAGCCCTGCACGTGCGGCCTTGCGATCGATCGCATCATTGATCATCGCAGCGATCGCGTCTCCGCCCGCATCAGACAGGTCGAGAAAATGCCTAGGCATCAAGCCGTCTCCGCAGGATCATAGCTCGCGGCACCAGCCGAGAGCTTGTCCATGAATTCATCAATGTGGCTGTCGTCAATCACAAGCGGTGGCAGAATGCGGACGACATTATCGCCCGCCGAAACGGTCAACAGATCGTGACGGTCACGTAGATGGGCAACAAACGGTCGTGGCTCAACCTTCATTTTGAGACCGATCAGCAGCCCGCGTCCCCTGACCAGTTCGAACCATTCTGGGTAGTTGCCGATGAACTGCTCGATGCGACCCCGCAGCTGGTTACCCTTGGCCTGCACCTCGGCAAGAAAGGCATCATTGGCGACGACATCGAGTACAGCCTCAGAAGCAGCAATTGCGAGTGGGTTGCCGCCATAGGTCGACCCATGCGAGCCGAATTCCATCCCGCGCGCAGCCTTTTCCGTGGCCAGGCAGGCGCCCAGGGGGAACCCTCCACCGATTCCTTTTGCCGTGGCCAGGATATCCGGATCGATCCCGAATTGTTCATGGGCATAAAATGTGCCGGTCCGAGCGACTCCTGTCTGCACTTCGTCGAGCACCAGCAATAGATCATGCCGGTCACACAAGGCCCGAAGCCCCACCATGAACTCGTCAGATGCAATGCGGATACCACCCTCGCCTTGGATCGGTTCAATCAGGAAGCCTGCAGTGTTGGGCCCGATAGCAGCCTCTGCCGCCGCCAGATCATCGAACTCACAATAGGAAAATCCGGCGAGAAGCGGCTTGAATCCCTTGTGCATCTTCTCTTGGCTTGAGGCGCTGATAGTCCCCATGGTCCGTCCGTGAAAGGCATTGTTGAACGTGATGAGTTCATGGCGATGCTCGTCGCCGACGTGCTGGTGGTAAGCCCGTGCCGCCTTGATCGCACATTCGACGGCCTCCGCCCCCGAATTGGTGAAGAACACTGTGTCGGCGAATGTCAGCCCGACGAGACGCTTGGACAGATGTTCTCCCTGCGGACTGCCATAGAGGTTGGAGCAATGCATCAGCGTTTCCGCCTGACGTTGGATTGCTCCAATCAGACCCTCATGCGAATGGCCGAGCGCATTGACGGCAATTCCGCTCGCGAAATCGAGAAAGCGCCGACCATCCTCACCGATCAGATGACAATGTTCGCCGCGCACCGGACGGACGTCGCACCTGGGATAGACTGGCATCAGCGGATTGATCGACATATCCAACTACCTTGCAGAGTGGGTTGTGAAAGAGAATTGCAAATGACAAATGGCGGCCCTGCCGGACCGCCATTGTCTCACAATCATGCGTTTACAGGTTAACTTTCACATTCCCGTGAAACGGGGAAACGAATTACCCGTCGCGCATCATGAGGTTGACGGCAGAGAACTTGCCGCGGCGATCGACCTCGATATCGAATTCGACCTTGTCACCTTCATTGAGGCCGGAAAGCCCCGAACGTTCAACTGCGCTGATATGGACAAAGGCATCCGCCTGACCGTCATCACGAGTGATGAAACCAAATCCCTTCATGCTATTGAAGAACTTAACCGTTCCTGTTGCTCGCTCACCCGTCAGCTCGCGCTGCGGAGCTTCACGTTTCTCAACAGCGATGACATCTCCGACGATCTTGAGATCGCTAGCTGACACCTTGCCGCCTCGGTCGACAAGCGTAAATTCCAGCTCTTGGCCCTCAGCAAGACCTTCGAGCCCAGCGCGTTCAACCGCGCTGATGTGAACGAAGACATCATCGCCGCCATCCTCACGCTGGACGAAGCCGAACCCCTTATTGGAGTTGAAGAATTTCACGGTACCTCGGCCCTCACCGACGACTTGTGCCGGCATCCCTCCGCGTGCACCACCACCTCCAGCGCCACGGCCATTTCCGCCGCCGTACCGATCCTCGCTCGGACGTTCTCCGCCGCCACCAAACCGGTCACCACCAGCAAATTGGTCCTGCGCACCGCTGAAAGGATCAAAATCGTCCTCGCCGAACCGATCCCGCTTATCGCGTCCCTTTCCGCGACGCCCCCTATCAAAACCCATTTCTACGAACGTACCTTCGCTTCGTCCCAAAAGCATTCACCCAAGCTGCGTAGACGAAGCGCACCGAGCGTCAGGTCAAGTCGCCGAACTAACCGCACGGCTCTTTTTCTGCACCGGGAGTTATACACAAATATCGGTCCAATGGCGAATATATTCGCGCAAGCCTCCAAACCGCGCGCAATCGCCTGCTGGAAACTACAGTTGGAAGGAGTGATGCACCGCATTCGAGCTGCTGCATTGATCGGCCTTGAGACGAGCATGGTCGGCTCTGCCCAAAAAAGAAAAATGGGCCGGAGCGTCAAGCTCCGGCCCGTAGAGTTTGTTGTTCGCAGGAGGAACAATGTGAGGCGGGGCGAAAGGGTGGAAGAAGAAGGTCCCCCGCCCCGCCAATCTCTATAAGTTAATTGTAAGCGCGCTCTCCGTGCTCGCTGATGTCGAGCCCATCATGCTCGGCTTCGGGACTAACCCGCAGGCCGGTGATCAGCTTGGCGATGAAGATAGCGATTGCCGTGCCGATGGCTGCCCAGGCGATCGTGACAAGCACCGCCTGAAGCTGGATCCAGACTTGGGCACCCGTGGCAGTGGAGCCGTCGCCAGGGCCGCCCAAGAACGGCTGGTAGACAATGCCTGTACCGATAGCACCGACCATGCCGCCAATGCCGTGGATGCCGAAAGCGTCGAGCGCATCGTCATAACCCATGGCGGGTTTGAGCTTGGCGACCGCGAAATAGCAGATCACCGAAGCCAATGCGCCCAAGACAATGGCACCGAGTGGGCCGGAATTGCCCGCTGCCGGGGTTACCGCAACAAGACCCGCAATGACGCCCGAGCACAAGCCAAGCGCAGAGCCTTTGTGGCCCATCAGCTTTTCGACAAGCATCCAGGTCAGCCCTGCAGAAGCAGTCGCGACGAAGGTGTTGATCATCGCAAGGCCAGCAGTGCCGTCAGCCTCGAGCTCCGAGCCGGCGTTGAAACCGAACCAGCCGACCCAAAGCAGGCCGGTGCCGACCATCGTCAGTGTCATCGAGTGCGGCGGCATCGGTTCACTGGGATAGCCCTTGCGCTTGCCGAGCATAAAGGCAGCAACCAGTGCAGAAACACCGGCATTGATGTGCACCACCGTTCCGCCGGCAAAATCAAGCGCGCCCAGTTCGAACAGCAGGCCGCCCCCCGCCCAGACCATATGTGCAATCGGGAAGTAGACAATCGTCAGCCAGATGGCAGTGAACACCATCGCGGCCGAAAACTTCATGCGTTCGGCCGTCGCGCCAAGCACGAGGGCCGCCGTGATCGCGGCGAACGTCATCTGGAAGCTGATGAAGACATATTCGCTGATGACTTCGTCGGAGAAGGTCGCTGCAGTGCTGTCAGCCGTTGTGCCCAACAGGAACATATTGCCCCAACTGAAGAAGGCATTGCCTTCCGGGCCAAAAGCAGTGCTGTAGCCCCAGCAGACCCAGATGAGCATGGCAAGCGCAGCCGCGCCGCCAATCTGCGTCATCGTCGAGAGCATGTTCTTGGACCGGGTCAGGCCACCATAGAACAGAGCGAGGCCCGGCAGGATCATCAACAGCACCAGGATAGTGGCTGTCATCATCCAGGCATTGTTGCCTGGATTGGCTACGGCAGGAGCCGCTTCAGCGGCACCCTGAGCGAAAGAGGCGGAGGCAGCGAAAAGCGAAGTGCCCAGCGCGCCGGCGCCGCAAAGGAATTTGCGGATCATGTTGGTTTCCCTCAAGTCGGTCGCGCTGATCACAGCGCGGTGTCCCCGGTCTCGCCGGTGCGAATGCGAGTGGCAGAGCCGAGATCGAAGACAAAAACCTTGCCATCGCCAATTGCCTCTGTGCTCGCAGTCTGCTGGATCGTCTCGACAATCTGGTCAGCCAGATCGTCGGACGCGGCGACTTCGATCTTCACTTTCGGCAGCATGTTGGTCGAATACTCTGCCCCGCGATAGATTTCCGTCTGTCCTTTTTGCCGCCCAAAACCCTTGACCTCGGTAACGGTCATGCCGGCAACGCCAATGGCGCCCAAGGCTTCACGCACTTCGTCGAGCTTGAACGGCTTAATGACGGCGATGATGAATTTCATGCCAATCCCCTGTCAGCCACCGGCCAATCACCGGCGGTTGGATCAAATGCAAAGGCCGTGCCAATTGGCATTTCAGCTTAAGATTCAGCGCTCATCTGAAATTGGATAGTGCAGTGCAACAACGGCAGTGCCCGAGCCATGAGCAGTCTGCTCAAAAATTGGGCAACTGTAGCGTCGCCTTGACGGGCAGATGATCGGAGCCTCTTGAAGCAAGTGCACTGTGATGGACCCCCGCTTCGATGATCCGCCAATCGCAGGATGCGACGATCCGGTCGAGAGCCGCCACAGGTCTGCGGGTCGGAAAGCTCCTTCCCGGCGCCAGCACCTGCCAGTCGTTGCCGAATTCGCGAAGGCTGCCCCCCCGCCGCGCCCATTCATTGAAATCGCCCATAAGCACTGCCGGGCATCCCCGCTCGCAATCAGCGACATGGGATAGAACGCGGCGCAGTTGCTGGCGGCGACGCAGGCCAGACAAGTCAAGGTGCATGCCCACTACCCTCAGCCGATGACCATCCACACCAAGATCAGCGCGAATTGCGCCGCGTGGTTCGATAGCAGGCAATGGCACAATTGACGCATCCAGAATCTCGATGCCGCGTCTGACCAGCAGCGCATTGCCGTGCCAGCCGATGCTATCCGGCCTTATCGACAACGGCACGGGACGATAGGGCGTGTGCTTCAGGATCGCGGCAGGTGGAAGCACGCTCACTCGCCGACCGAACCGGCGGTCAACTTCCTGTATTGCGACGATATCGGCCTGGATCTCATGCAGTATCGACAGAATCCTTTCCGGATCGCGCCGACGGTCCAGGCCAATCGCCCTGTGGATGTTATAGCTGGCAAAAGTTAGCTTCACGGTCGGACGGGTCTCTGGATAGCAGGCTTATGCCTAAAGATAGTGCGCAATGTGGGACACGCCAATTGCCCCTGACGTGACAATCAGGACGAAGTTGGTGCAATAGCTCGTCACGGCTTCGGGAGGACAAGCAATGGCACTGGATGTAATCGGCGCGGGTTATGGCCGGACGGGGACACTGACGCTGAAGACGGCGCTTGAGATGCTCGGCTTCGGTCCGTGTCACCATATGCTCGAAGTGATGGGTGATCCGGCACAGGTCGCGTTTTGGAACCGGGCCGCCGATGGCGAAAGCGTCGACTGGGAAGAAGTCTACGCCAATTACCGCAGCACGGTCGACTGGCCCGGTTGCCATTTCTACGGCGAGCTGGCCGATCGCTACCCCGATGCCAGGGTGATCCTGTCCAGCCGCGATCCCAAGGCCTGGCACGCGAGCATGTCCGAGACGATCCTCAAGGGCATGGAGGAAATGGGACTGAAAGATGAAGTGCCCAAGGACCACCCGATGTATTTCGGTGCGGTGATGATTGCCCAACATGCCTTTGGCTTCGACTACAGCCTGGAAAGCGCCACCGCCGCGCTTGAACGTCACAATTCAGCGGTGCGGTCCACAATTCCCGAAAACCGACTGCTTGAATTCGAGGTTAGCGATGGCTGGGAACCTTTATGCGCCTTTCTCGGCCTCCCCGTACCCGATGCACCCTTCCCGAGAACCAACGAACGCGAGAATTTTGGCGAGCATATTGAAACGGCCAAAGGCGTCGCACGCGATTTGGGTGGCGACTAGCGCTCCTTAGTCGCGCTGAAGGCCAGCTCGGGGTTCTTCTCCTCCTGGTAGCCAACATCCCAGGCAGACTTGGCAAGGAAAACCGCATCTCCGTCGCGGTCCCTGGCAAGGCTGGCCTTGTTGAAATCGGTGAACGCACGCAGCGCCTCGTCGGAGCCGGTCAACCAGCGCGCCGTGTCGAATGGTGCAGGCTCCAACACCGCCTCAACCTTGTATTCGGCTTCAAGCCGCGAGATCAACACGTCGAGCTGAAGCTGACCGACAACGCCGACGATCCACTGCGCGCCGATCTCCGGATAGAACACCTGGATCACGCCCTCTTCCGACAAATCGTCGAGCGCCTTCCTGAGCTGTTTGGTCTTGGTCGGATCCCTCAGCACGACGCGGCGCAGAATTTCCGGCGCGAAGTTGGGCAAGCCGATGAAACGAATATCGTTCTTTTCTGACAGGGTATCGCCAACACGCAATGTTCCATGATTGGGAATGCCGATGATGTCGCCTGGCTCGGCACTATCCGCGATCTCGCGGTCCTGTGCGAAGAACAGGATCGGCGAATGCACCGCGATAGGCTTGCCGAGGCCCGAAGGCGTCAGCTTCATGCCGCGCCGGAACGTCCCCGACACCAGCCGCATGAAGGCAATGCGGTCGCGGTGCTGCGGGTCCATATTGGCCTGCACCTTGAAGATGAAGCCGGTGACCTCGTCCATGTCCGGCGTAATCTCGCGCGTCTCGCTCGGCTGGGGACGCGGGGGCGGCGCATATTGGGTGATCGCGTCGATCAGGGTGGTCACACCGAAATTCTTGAGCGCTGAGCCGAAATAGACCGGCGTCAGATCCCCGCTGCGATAGGCATCGAGATCAAACTCGGAATAGCCGATCTTCGCCAGCTCCACTTCCTCGGCCACGTCCTCCGGCAA
>JAQWKP010000256.1 GCA_029247785.1 Novosphingobium sp. | reverse complement strand
ATGACGCCTGGCCGTATATCCCCTTGTTATTGAAGGTAGTCTTCACGTTCGACGACGAGAGCGATCCGATGGGAATGAATCCGAACAATTGGTAAGGCTGGCAGCCGCCGAAGCCGGCACCCGTGAGATAATTGGTATTATCGGGGCAGGTGGTGAAAATTTCGGTGTTGCCCGAGTTCCAGCCGAGCGGCTTGCTCACTTCCAGATAGGCGCCAGCTTGCCAATTGAGCCTTCCTCCGGCAGCCTCCCCGATGAATTGCAGTTCCTCGGTGAAGGTCGATTGCTGCGATTGCCAACGGTCGAAACCGCCATGAAGATTGATCGTCTTCGTCACCAGCGTGTTCGTACCGGGGCTGAGGTAATTGGTGCCGAACAGGTCGAAGGTCACCGATTCCTTGTACTCGGCATAGGAGACGATGTTCTTGATTGTGAGGTTATCGCTCGCTTCCCAGGTGGTGGTGTTGATCACCTGCCACTGAATTATCTCCTGGCCCGCTTGAGCTTCGTCATTTTCGACGTCCCAGAACCCATCACCCCTCGCCTGCTGGCGCGCGATCTGTGCGCATCCGAGGGGGTTTAATGCGGCGGCCACGGTCAGCGTCGCAAAATCGGGGGGGTTTCCGTTTGCATCGGTGCATGCCGCAAGCTTGTTGACATTTCCATTGGTGTTGGACCGGCTGTAGCTCGCGATCGTGTAGTTCTCGAGGTTCTCGGCGAGGTCGACGACCACACTGAACCGGGCGGCGATATAGCCAATATCGTTGAAGTCCTTCGGACCGACGCCGCTGCGATTACGGACGTAGCCATCGCGCTCATGCCAGTCCAGGCTGCCGCGAACGCGGATGCGGTCGGTTAGCGGCGCGTTCAGCACCAATTCGGCGCGGCGCATGTTGTGGTTACCGATAGAGCCCTGGACGTAGCCCTCGATCACGTCCTTGGGCTTTGTCGGGCGCAGCAGGATCGCGCCGCCGGTAGTGTTGCGGCCGAACAGCGTACCTTGCGGCCCCTTCAGCACCTCGACCTGCTCCAAGTCGAACATGGAGCCTATGCCCGCACCGTTGCCCGAAGTCGTGCCGCCGAACGAGCGCGGCGCGACAACATCGGCGAAATAGACGGCGACAGATGGCGAGGTCTTGCCTTCTTGGGTAAAGCCGCGAATCACGAAGCTTGCCTTGCCCGGACCGAATTGCTCGTTGGATGAGAGAGACGGAACAAAGGCGCCCAGTTCAGCGGCGCTGACGATGTTGCGCTTGGTCAGCTCTTCCTGCTGCACAACGGTCATCGAAATCGACACGTCCTGCTGGTTTTCCGCGACACGCCGTGCGTTGACGATGATGATCCCATCGTCGTCGTCTTCAGCCGCCATGGCCGGCGCGGCCAATCCCAGCGCGGTAGTCGCAACAAGAGCTGATTTCAGCAGAACCCTGTTCATTTTCGCATCTCCCATGGTCGATTATCCTGACCCTTAATCGACGATGCTACGATTTTGGACGCGTGCGCAATGGCTTTTGGCGCCAGCACAAGAATCCAGGTCCAATTGTTGTAATCGTGCAACAACACCCGTGCCCTTCCCTTCACGGCAACGACGCGCTAAGCGCGGCGCGCTGGTGGGGCGTAGCCAAGCGGTAAGGCACCGGTTTTTGGTATCGGCATGCGCAGGTTCGAATCCTGCCGCCCCAGCCAGCCAATGTTCTTGCAGGCGCTAGACGCAAAACCACGCTGGCGCGCCGGCAACCAACTGGCTATGAGATAGGCTCGCTCATATATTCGAGGAGCCCCTCGTGGCCACGCAGACCCAGACCGACATGCCGGATTATACCAAAGCGGATTATTACACCGACGACGCGCTGGTCGATGATCCGCATAGCTACTTTCGTTTCCTGCGCGAGCAGGGCCCGGTTACGCGCCTGCCCCATCGCAATGTCTTTGCCATCACCGGCTATGAGGAAACCGTGCAGGTCATGCTCGATGCCGAGCATTTTTCCTCGATCAACGCCGTCACCGGCCCCATTCCCGATCTGCCGTTCACGCCGGAAGGCGATGACATCACCGCGCAGGTTGAAGAGATGCGCGGCAAGGTCGCCTTCACCGACACCATCGTTACCCAGGACGGCACACGCCATGCCGATCTGCGCTCGGTCATGGCGCGGCTGTTCACGCCGAGCCGATTGAAAGCGCTTGAGCCCACGCTGAGGGCAACCGCCGATGCGATGATCGATGAATTCATCGGCGACGGCCATGTCGATCTGCCCGCGCAATATGGCGGGCCCTTTGCCACGCTGGTCATCGCCGATCTGCTCGGCGTGCCCGAAGCCGACCGCGCGAAATTCCGCGAGGCGCTGCAAAGCGGCGTTCCGATGGAATTCGGCCTCAGCGAAGAAGAGATGCTGACAAATCCGCTGATGAAGATCGGCAAATTCATTGCCGGCTATATCGCGAAACGCCGTGTGCTGAACCATCCGCTGGTCAAGCCTTTTGCCGCTATCGGCCGAGCCCTGACCGGCAAGGCGAAGCCGGACCATGACGATATTCTGACCGATCTTGCCACCGCCCGCTTCCCCGACGGAGGTAAGCCGAAACTGGCAGACCTTGCCGGGATTGGCGCCTTCCTGTTCGGCGCGGGGCAAGACACCACCAACCGCCTGCTCGCCAATAGCTTCCGGATCATCGCGACGCGGCCTGATATACAGCAAACCCTGCGGGATCATCCCGAGCGGATCGAGGACTTCATCGAGGAAATCCTGCGGTTTGACGGCTCGGTCAAAAGCGCGGGCAGGCTGTGCGTCAAGACGGCCACGGTGGGCGGTGTCGAGATCAAGGCGGGCGCGACCTTGCTGCTTACGCATATGGGGGCAAATCGCGATCCAAAGCGCTTCGAGAACCCCGACGAGTTCAACATGGACCGGCCCAAGCTCAAGGAACATCTCGCCTTCGGTCGCGGCGCGCATACCTGCATCGGCTCACCGCTCGCTCGCTATGAAGTGCGAGTTAGCATCGAAAGACTATTGGCGCGGCTCGGCAATATCCGCATCTCCAAGGAACAATACGGGCCCGACGGGACGCCTCTGTTTGAATATGAGGCGACCTATATCCTGCGCGTGCTGAAGTCGCTGCACCTGGAATTCGACGCGATCAGTTAGCGCCCAACAGCGCGACCATATCGCTTTCACGTTCCTCAACCGTCGCCATGCGCATGGTCGGGCGGTCGAACAGGTTCTTCTCGTCATTGACGACCTCGTCCGACATCACTGTGACCGAGAGATATTCGACCGTCCCCTTGTAAGTCGCTTCGTCATCGAAGATTAGCTCGGTGATGACGTCATAGGGCAGTTCCTCGTTGGTCCCGCTTTCGGCATGGGGCTGCGGCACGAGGTAATTGCGGCGATATCCGGCGATGCCTT
>JAQWKP010000216.1 GCA_029247785.1 Novosphingobium sp. | reverse complement strand
CGATGAACTTGTGGACGTTGCGCATCTTCACATCATAGTCGTGATCATCGATGTTCGGACGCATCTTGATTTCTTTGATGTCCTGCGTCTTCTGGGTCTTGCGCGCGGCATTGGCCTTCTTTTGCGCTTCGTACCGAAACTTGCCGACATCGAGGAACTTGCACACCGGCGGGTCTGCATTGGGCGAGACCTCGACGAGATCAAGGCCGACACCGGCGGCCTGTTCGATCGCCTCATTAGTAATCATGACGCCAATATTTTCGCCGTTCTCGTCGATCACGCGAACCTTGTCGCTGACGATAAGGTCATTGTAGCGCGGCCCGCTTTTGACGGGCGGGGTCATCATGCGCCGGGGTGGGGGTGCTATATGCGTTCTCCTGTTTCGTTACTGTGTCAATCTATCGCGCGGTTCATTAGTCCGAATCGGACCGACACGCAAAGGATCAAAACCACAACTGGCCATTCAACGAAAGAGGTCAGGTTGGGTTTTTTGGTTCCGTGGTGGTGATGCATCGGCACGCCAGAGCGGATATTGAACTGCCTTGCCGGAAGCCGGAACAATGGCATCGATCGCGCGGGCCGGCTGCATGGCGGAGAGAATAACCGGATCTGCGGCATCAAGTCCGCCAGTCAATGCGCCGAAGGCAGGCAGAATCAGCCTGGTTTCGCTCAGCACGGCGCAGGGCCGAATGATCCTGCGGCCCCTTAGTGAGACCTTCAGTTTTGGGTGGAAATGGCCCGACAGCTCGGGGCGGGTTTCCTCAGGCTTGGCCATGTGGCGCAGCATCAGGCCCGAGACCGTCAGCTCCCCAAGGAGTTCGCCACCGGCGATGCCTTCTTGAGCCGAATCATGGTTGCCGGTGATCCACACCCAATTTACCGCGTGAGTAAGTGCGGCAAGCATACCTACGGCATGGGGCTCGAGTCGCTGTGCACCACGCTCGTCATGGAAATTGTCGCCGAGCGCAAAAACGCGTCTTGCTCCAGTTTCGCGGATCGCTAGCGCCAGCCTCCCCAGCGTTTCGCGGCTGTCATAGGGCGGTAGCATCTGCCCGTGACTGGCAAAGAAGCTTGCCTTCTCAAGGTGCAGATCAGCGACGAGCAGCGCCTGTTCACGCGGCCAGAACAACGCGTGGCCACTGACCAGCAGCATTTCCTCGCCTGAGAACGAAAAGGGAACCATTGCTTTTCCTTGCCGGATCGCGCTGGGCTTGGCAAGGGCAGCAGCATGACTGACTGGAAACCCAATACCGAGCGCGCGAAAGTGTGGTTCGAGAGCCTGCGCGATGCGATCTGTGCTGAATTCGAAGCCATCGAGCGCGAGGCAGGCAGTGACGCCTCGTTCGAATATGACCCATGGCAGCGCGACGGTGTCGAGGGCGGCGGTGGAGAGACTGGAGGCGGCGTGCGTGGCCTGATCAGGGGCGAGGTGTTCGAGAAGGCCGGAGTCAACGTCTCGACTGTCCACGGGGAGCTCTCGCAGCAATTCGCCGCCTCGATAAATGGCGCTTCGCCCGAGAACCCGGCATTTTCGGCAACCGGTATCAGCCTGGTCGCTCATATGGCCAACCCTCATGTGCCAGCCGTCCACATGAACACGCGTTTTTTGACCACGACTACGGCCTGGTTCGGCGGCGGGGCGGACCTAAACCCGCCGATCCCCTATGACGAGGACACTGCCGAGTTCCACGAGGCGCTAAGACTGGCCTGCGACACCCATGGCGAGGACTATTACGAGCGCCACAAGGCTTGGGCCGACGAATATTTCTACATCCCGCATCGAAAATGTCATCGCGGCGTTGGTGGTATCTTCTACGATCATTTGGAATGTGCCGACGAAGCCGCCTGGGAAGCTAATTTCGCTTATACCAAGGCGGTGGGCGAGGCCTTTCTTGCCGTGTTCCCGCGACTTGTGCGGCGGCGCATGGGGATGGAATACTCGCCTGACGAGAAGCACCGACAGCTTGAATGGCGCGGGCGCTATGCCGAATTCAACCTCGTCTACGACCGTGGCACAGCTTTCGGCCTCAAGACCGGCGGCAATATTGACGCGATCCTGATGAGTCTTCCGCCCGAGGCAGTCTGGACCTGACGGTCCGAATGTCGCGCAAACTGTTGCGCGCAAGACACAGCTGAGAAGATTTCACCGTTGCCCGGTGGGTTCTGCGAGTTGATATCTTGTCACCGCCGCGAGGTTCGTGCAACTTCGCCACCGATATTATCGGATTTTTGCCGCTGACGGCTTTGCAATCCAAGCTGCGGAAGGCGATATCGGATACAGGGGCTGATGCGACGGGACATTGGCTTGCCAACGAGAGGGAAACCGAAATGAAATATGGCATTTCACGTTACGCATTGGGAACAGCACTTGCGCTCGGCATGGCGGCTCCTGCCTATGCCGCCCAGCCCGAGGATGGTGCAAACGACGACGACGTCATCATCGTTAACGCAAGGCGCCAGGCAGAAAATCTTCAGGACGTTTCGATTTCGATTACTGTGCTGGACGATGAGGCGATCGCCAAACGCAATATCTTCAACGCTGGCGAACTCGGCAACTATGTCCCCTCGCTAGCCACCAATTCAAATTTCGGCCCGGAAAAAAGCAGCTTCTCGATCCGTGGTTTCATCCAGGAAGGCCGGACTTCGCCTTCGGTCGCCGTCTACTTCGCTGACGTCGTCTCGCCGCGCGCGAACTCGGGCACGACTTCGGGCAACGGGGCGGGCGTCGGTGCCTTCATGGACCTTGAGAACGTGCAGGTTCTCAAGGGCCCACAAGGCACGCTGTTCGGCCGCAACACCAC
>JAQWKP010000214.1 GCA_029247785.1 Novosphingobium sp. | reverse complement strand
GATATTGTCGATGCCGTGCTTGAGGAGGCGGGCAAATTTGCCGCTGAAGTGCTTGCTCCGCTCAATGCTTCTGGGGACCGGGAGGGCTGCACCCGGCACCAGGACGGCACGGTTTCAACGCCGGAGGGGTTTCGCGAGGCGCATCAGAAATTCCGCGAATCTGGATGGGGAACACTGGCCGCTCCCGAGCAGTTCGGCGGGCAGGGTATGCCAGAGGTGCTCGGCTTTGCGGTCGAAGAATTCATGTCCTCTGCGAATATGGCATTCTCGATGTATCCGGGACTGACCAATGGCGCGGTTTCGGCATTGTTGGTCAAGGGCTCGCCTGAATTGCAGGAAAAATACGTTCCCAAGATGGTGGCGAACGAATGGCTTGGGACAATGAA
Organism: Novosphingobium sp.; assembly: GCA_029247785.1. Classification (GTDB taxonomy): domain Bacteria; phylum Pseudomonadota; class Alphaproteobacteria; order Sphingomonadales; family Sphingomonadaceae; genus Novosphingobium. The sequence goes on along the minus strand of JAQWKP010000214.1, from coordinate 2,314 downwards.
CCTGACAGAACCGCAATGCGGCACCGATCTTGGGCTCATAACCACCAAGGCCGAGCCGCAGGCGGATGGCTCCTACGCGGTGACCGGAACCAAGATCTTCATTTCGGCAGGCGAGCACGACCTGACCGAGAACATCATTCATCTCGTCCTCGCGCGGACTCCTGACGCTCCTGAAGGGACGAAGGGCATATCGCTATTTGTCGTGCCCAAGTTTCTGGTGAATGAGGATGGCTCGCTAGGCGAGCGTAACGGTGCGAGCTGCGGCGCGCTTGAGCACAAGATGGGCATTCATGCCAACGCGACTTGTGTGATGAATTACGACAGGGCTACGGGGTGGATGGTTGGCGACGAGAACAAGGGCCTTGCCGCCATGTTCATCATGATGAATGCAGCGCGGCTCGGCGTCGGGATACAGGGGCTGAGCCAGGCTGAGGTCGCTTTTCAGAATGGCTTGGCATACGCGCTTGAACGCAGGCAGGGCAGGGCACTTTCAGGCCCGGCCGAGCCGGATGAGAAGGCCGACCCGCTGTTCGTCCATCCCGATATCCGGCGCTTGTTGATGGATGCCAAGGCCTTGACCGAGGGAATGCGTGCGCTGGCGCTGTGGGGCGGATTGCTGGTCGGGCTCGCCGAGAAAGCGACGAGCGAAGAGGAACGCGAGCGGGCGGACGATCTGGTTGGCCTGCTGACTCCAGTCATCAAGGGCTATGGCACCGACAAGGGCTATGAAGTCGCCACGGTGATGCAGCAAATCTGGGGCGGTCACGGCTATATTGCCGAGAATGGCATGGAGCAATTCGTCCGCGATGCCCGGATCGCGATGATCTATGAAGGCGCGAACGGGGTTCAGGCGATGGACCTTGTCGGACGCAAGCTGGCCCGAAACGGCGGGCGGGCAATCCAGGCCCTGTTCGCGCTGGTCGATGAGGAGTGCGCCGCGGCGAAGGACGATGAGCAGCTTGCCGATCTTGCGACGCGGGTCGAAAAGACCAATGGCGAGCTCAAGGCCGCAACCATGTGGTTCATGCAGAATGCCATGGCGAAGCCCGATAATGCTGGGGCAGGGGCCTATCATTATATGGACATGGTCGGGATCGTTGCGCTTGGCCTGATGTGGCTGCGCATGGCGAAGACTGCGGCAGGCAAGCTGGCGGAGGGCGCGGGTGATCAGGGGTTCTACGAGGCCAAGCTGACAACTGCGCGCTATTTTGGCGAGCGTTTTACGCCCGATGCCGGGGCGCTGCGACGCAAGATCGAAACGGGCGCGGAAACCATGATGGAATTGCCCGCCGCAGCGTTCGAGCGGGTGTGACATTGGCTGTCGAGCCGATCCCGGAAGATGTCGTCGAATTCTTCGGCGGCGCGATGCTGCTCGGCTATGTGGCTACGGCCAGGCCGGACCGGGACCTGGCGATCGTGCCGATGGGAGTGGTGATTCACGAGGGGGTGATCCGGATCAGTACGCCTGCCGATACATTCAAGGTGCGCAACCTCAAACAGGACCCACACATTTCCGTGTGCTTGCCATACCCGGAAGACGCTCGCCGCTACTTGATGATCCGGGGATCAGCGGAAATTGCCGAAGACCGCGATCGACAATTCATCGACTGGATCGTGCGGACTCATATGGGGCTCGAGGAACACCCTCACGAGGCTGCGGATGCTGAGCGAATGGTGATCACGCTCAGGCCAACGCGCTTCCTTTTATCCGGCGCGCAGGGTGTGGTCTAGACCTCAGCCGAACACCTCGTCGAACAGGCCGAGCATGGCTGCCCAGCTTTGGCGATCGGCGCTGGCATCATAGGCGACAGCATCGAAATCGCGCTCGTCGCTAGCCGGATCGGTGAAGCCGTGCCGGACTCGGCTATAGGAATGGAAGTGCCAATCTGCGCCCGCTGCATCCATCTCCTGCCAGAACGCCATGACCTGTTCACGCGGCACCATCGGGTCGGCATCGCCGTGACAGACCAGTATGCGCGCGGTGATCGCTCCGGGCTCGGCGGGTTGCGCCGTCTCGAGCAGTCCGTGAAAGCTGACGGCAGCGGCGAGGTCCTGTCCATCGCGGGCTGCTTCGAGGGCGGCCTGTCCACCCAGACAATAGCCGATCGCCGCAAGCTTCAGGCCATCGGCTCCCGGAAGGGTGCGCAAGGTGGCAATCGCCGCAGCGATGCGCGCCCGGTACCCCTCGGGAGTTTCACGCAGTTTGCTCGCCAGCGGACCAACGTCATCGAAGTTCAGCGGTATCTCACCATAGAGATCGGCAATCAAGGCGAGATAGCCCGCGTCCGCCAACATGTGCGCGCGGCGCTCGACC
>JAQWKP010000212.1 GCA_029247785.1 Novosphingobium sp. | reverse complement strand
CCGCCTGCACGCGGCTTCCCTATGCCGCGCCAGCCGCGCGGTTCACTTGCTTTTCCAACGGCGTTATCGTCCGGGCTCGCCGCCGGATGTTTTTGTGTGCTCACTCCTGCGGCAGCGCAAACGCCATGATCGCGCCGGCCTGCGGGCCGGGGAGGGCATAATGGCCTCCGCTCGCGATCACCACATATTGCCGCCCGTCTTGCGGTGAGACGAAGCTCATCGGTGAGGCTGCAGCGATCGCGGGGAGATCGAAGCTCCAAAGCTCGCGGCCGGTAGCGCTGTCATAGGCGCGCAGCCTGCGGTCCTGCGCCGCACCGATGAAGGTGAGCCCGCCGGCGGTTACCACAGAGCCGCCCATATTGGGGACTCCCATGCGGATCGGGAGCAGCGACGGGAAGTTGAATGGCCCGGCCATGGCGGAAGTGCCGAAGCTCTTGGACCAGACCAGCTTGCGCGTCTTGAGGTCAAGCGCGTTAATCGTGCCAAAGGGCGGCTTCTGGCAGGGCACGCCGAGCGGCGACATGAAGGTCGATTGCGCAAACACCCATGGCGTGCCTTCCTGTCCGAAGATCACCTGACCCTTCGCGCCGCCGAAGTCCTGCCCTGCCATTTCCTTGCGAGCCACGAGTCTGCCGAAATTGGCGAAACGCAGCGTATTGACGATCATCAATCCGCGCGCCTGGTCAATCGAGACACCGCCCCAGTTGATGCCGCCGGCAGTGCCCGGGAACATCAGCGTGCGCTCTGTTGTGATCGGGGTGAAACGGCCTTGGTAGTTCGAGCGCAGGAAGGTGATGCGGCACCACATCTGGTCAAGTGGAGTCATGCCCCACATATCGCTTTCACTCAGGTCATCGCCGCCGAGCTGGGGAAAGCCGGTAGTGAACGGCTGGGTCGGCGCGGTCCTCTCGCCGGGAACGCCGCCTTGCGGTACCGGCCTTTCCTCCACCGCATCGATCGGCTTGCCGGTCGCGCGATCGAGCGTGAAGATCTGGCCGAGCTTGGTGGGCACCAGCAGGGCTTGTCTCACCCCGTCCTCTCCGGGCAGGTCGGCGACAGTGGGCTGGGCGGCGAGATCATAGTCCCACAGATCATGATGCACGGTCTGGAACGACCAGCGCAATTCGCCGGTCGCCACATCAAGCGCGACCACCGCAGTGGTGAACTTGTCGAGCGCCTCGGCGCGCATTCCGCCGAAATAATCGGGCGGGCTGTTGCCAAGCGGGACATAGACGAGGCCCAGTTCCTCGTCGCCGCTGAGCGGGCCCCAGGCGTTGGGGCTGGCGCGGGTGTAGATGTCGCCGGGGCTATCCTCGGGCGAGCTATCTTCGATGCCTGCGCTCCAGGACCACAGCAGCTCTCCAGAGAGCACGTTATAGCCACGGATAACGCCCGATGGCGCATCGAGCGAAGCAAGATCAGAGACGGACTGTCCTACAATTGCGACATTGCCGATAATCGCGGCGGGCGAAGACGGGATCGCCTCTACCTTGAAGCGTGACCCGGGTAGCTGGTCTTCCATGCCGGCATGCAGATCGACCGCACCGTCCTCGCCGAAGGTGTTGCAGGACTTGCCGTCATCGGCATCGATGGCGCGCAGATAGCCATCGGGGCTCGCGAACAGGATGCGGTTGGTACAGGCTGGCAGTTCTTCGGGGGATTGGTGGAAGGACACGCCCCGGCACTTGCCGCTGAACATGCGGGTGAAATCATATTTCGCGTTATCGGGCGTGGCGTAGCGCCAGATTTCCTTGCCGCTCACCTGGTCGAGCGCAATGACAGTGCCGGTTGTCAGGCAGGCATAGAGGTGATCGCCAAATGCCAGCGGGGTGCCTTCGAAATTGGCAATGAGGGGCGGCGGCAGGTCAGAATCAAAGCGCCAGGCCAGTTCAAGCTTGCCGACATTTCCGGGGGTGATTTCGGTCGCAGCGGCGTAATGGCCGCCTCCCGGTGCGCCGCCCCAGGAACGCCAGTCGGTCGCGCCGCCGCTTGCCGCCACGGTTCGGCTATAGGGCGATGTCGAAGCCTCGCCTGAAATCGCGAGCACGCCAGCAAGTGCTATAGCGGCGAAGCTGGCGAAGACCGGTGCGCCCAGCCACCAACGACTCGGCGATCCGGAAAGTGCCTTGATCGGCAGCATAAGGAAGATCGTACCAAGTACGGCAGGCCCGAGCAGCCGGGGTGCCAGTGCCCAGCCATCGAGCGCCGCTTCCCACAGGCTCCAGGCGAGGGTGCCGGCTAGCAACAGGGCATATGCTCTGACTGCGAGGCCCTTGCGCCGGACCAGCGCCACCGCGCTCACTGCGGCCAGGAGACCCGCCGCAAGGTAATAAGGGCTGCCGCCTTCACTGATCAGCACTATCCCGCCGACCAGCAGGACCAGCGCGACCGCCGCGAGGATGAGAGCGAATGCCCAGGTGCCGATTCTTGCCATGGGCCCGCCCTAGCCCTGATCGCGCAGTGGGCGGAAGAAGTCGCGCAATTGCTCGGTCATCAGCTCCGGCTGTTCGGCGAAGGAGAAATGTCCGCCCTTGGGCAGCAAGTTCCAGTTCATCAGGTTGGTGGCTTGTTCGGCAAGACCGCGCGGGATGAGCATCACTTCCTTGGGCGCAATCGCATAGCCGCAGGGAACCTCGATCGTCGGCTTGCGGTCATGCAGCGGCTTGAACGGCATTCCGCCAGCGTGTGCGTGTTCGAAATAGAGGCGCAGCGATGTGCCAATGCTGCGGGTCAGCCAGTAGATCGAGGCGAGCGTGCACAGCCAATCGCGGCTGTAGACGTTGAACAGGTCGCCATCGCAATCGCTCCACGCGCGGCGGCGTTCCCACAGCCAGGCCGCCGTGCCGACCGGCGAATCGACCAGGGCATAGGCGAGCGTCTGCGGGTCGCTGCTCTGCACCGTGAAATGACTGACCACGGTTGGCCCGCTCTCCATCTGCCGCTCCAGCATCCACTGCTCGTCCTCGGCATAATCGCCCGGCGTGATCGTGTTGAGATCGAGACCCGGAAAGAACGGGATTGTCGCCAGCAGGCCGATCACCTTGTCGGGATGGGTATGGGCCATGAGGTTGGTGATCGCCGCGCCCCAGTCGCCGCCGGCCACGGCGAAGCGCGAATAGCCGAGCACGTCATTCATCAGCGTCGTGAACAGCTCGACATGGGCCGGCACGTCAAGCCCGGCCTTGGTCAGCGGCATCGAAAAGCCGTGGCCCGGTAACGAGGGAATGATGAGGTCGAACGACTCCGCGGGATCGCCGCCATATGCTGCAGGATCGGTCAGCGGGCCGATCAGTGAGAAGTAATCGTAAAATGTCCAGGGCCAGCCATGCACCAGCAGCAGCGGCATGGGATTTGGGCCCTTGCCCTTGATATGCGCAAAGTGGATCGGAACGCTGTCCACTGTCGCCTTGAACTGCGGCACGCGGTTGATCTCGGCCTCGATGGCGCGCCAGTCATAATCCTCGTGCCAGTAGCGGACCATCTCTTCCAACCAGCCGCGCTCGACGCCGTATCGCCAGTCGTCATTCGCCAGTTCATCGGCCCATCGGGTCTGTCCGAGCCGCGCGCGCAGCGCCTGCAACTCCGATTCCGGCACGGCTATCGTGAATGGTTCGGCCCTCGTCACTTCGATGCGATCCTCGTCCCGCCGCCAAGCCACATGTCCGACGTTTCGGCAGGCGATGCAAGGCGGTAAGGCGTTAGGCAGGCTCGATGATATAGTCGTCAGGATCGAAATTGGCGGTTAGATTGCGGTATTTGCTCAGCGGCCAGGGCGAGTTGGTGACGACGCGGCCGGCCTTGTTCCGGTACCAGTTCTTGACGCCAGGATGGGTCCAGACGAGCTTGGCGTGCTCGGCATCGACCGTGTTGATATATTCCTCGAATGGCTCGGGGCGCACCTCTACGCGATCGGCTTCTCGCTCGATCATCTCGCGCAGCGCCAGCATGGTGTAGCGCACCTGGCATTCGGAATTGTAGACCGCGCTGCCGCCATGGCCGCCATTGGTGCCCGGACCGTAGAGGATGAACATATTGGGGAAATCGGGCACAGTGATGCCCAGATAAGCGCGCGGATCGTCTTCGCCCCAGGCGTCGCGGATGCTGCCCTTCGTTCCGACGACGTTCATCGGATAAATCGGCGTCTGCGCCTTGAAGCCGGTGGCGAGAACGATGACGTCGGCGGGGTGCTCGATCCCATCCTTGTCGATCACGCCGGTTTCCGTAATTTCCTTGACCGCACCTGTCACCAGCTCGACATTTTCCCGGGTCAGCGCGCTGTACCAGTTGCTGTCGCGCAGCATGCGCTTGCCGTAAGGTGGGAAGTCGGGAATGAGCTTGGCGAGCAGCTCGGGATCGTGGTTCACCTGCTCGCTGATGTGAGCGATGAGCTGCTGGCGGACTTCGTCATTGGCTGCGTTCAGAGAGCGCTCCGGTTCCGGCCAGTCCGGATCCTTGTGCAAATTCGGCAGAACCAGGTCCGATGTCGCCCAGAGCAACTGATAGCGATACCACTTGTTGTAATAGGGGATGTTGGCGAGCCCCCATTTCATGGCATCGCTGACTTTCGCGTAGAGCAGCGGATTGTGGCGCGCCCAATGCGGCGAGCGCTGGAATATGGTGAGATGCTCAACCTCTGGCGCGATCATCGGTCCGAGCTGCATGCCCGAGGCGCCGGTGCCGACCTGGACGACGCGCTTGCCTTCCAGATCGACAGAATGATCCCAGCGCGCTGAATGGAACATCGGACCTTTGAAGCGATCCCTGCCCGGAAAATCCGGAACCGCGGGATTGTTCAGCAATCCGACGCCGGTGATCACGGCATTTGCGCGGATCGCATATTCACTGCCGTCCTTGCGGCGCACCGTGACATCCCATCGGTGACCCTGCTTGTCCCAGATTGCCGAGACCACTTCCTCATTGAAACGGGTTTCCTCGCCAATATCCATCTCGGCATAGCAGGTGCGGATATAGTCGATGATCTCCGGGCCGGTGGAGAAAAAGTGGTCCCAATCGGGCTTCACCCGGAAACTGTAGGAATAGAAGTGGTTGGGCGTGTCGACCGCGATTCCGGGATAGGTGTTCTCGAACCAGGTACCACCAACATCCTCGTTCTTCTCGATCATCACGAAGGGAATACCGGCTTGCTTGAGCTTGGTGGCCATGGCCAGGCCCGAATAGCCCGCGCCGATCACCACCACCTTGAAATCATCGAGAAAAGCCGGCGAAGGTTGCTTGCGCCATTTCACCGTCTTGGCGTCGGTGCGGTCGAAGTTCAGCTCTTCGAGCACCATCGCCATATATTCTTCGGGGACCTGGGTGCCGACGCTGGCGTTGCACATGCGCTGGAGCTTGTCGACTGGCGGGGCAGGTGGGAGCGGGCGACCAGATTCGGTGTAGTCTGCCAAGGTGGCGATCAGCGCCTGGCACAACTCGCGCTTGAGCTCGGGGACATCGTCGACCTCGAACGCCCAGGCACCTTTGACGTGCGGGGCATAGCGCTGCATCAGTGCCTCGTCGCCCGAAAGGTGGGTATAGACCAGCAGCAGCGGCACATCGTCCAGCTCCATCAGCCGGTCTTCGAGCTTGTCCTTCTCCGCCAGAAGATCACCGATGATGCCGTCACGGTGCTCGGGCGGTTCGCTTCTTGCCGAATGCTTCTCGCTGCTCATCGATCCAACTCCTGCATGCACCTACCGGCGGGCCCGGGGCCTATCTGCGATCGGCCACCAAAATGCAACGGCACAAGTGCATTAATGCGAATGACTTGCATTTCGGTGCTGCATTGGGGCGCCTGCGACCTCTGTCGTAGCACGATGGTCTAGCCCCCTTCAGCGATCAGATGGCCCGCTATCTGGACCATGCCTTCCTTGTTCAAGGTGTCGGTGGATGGCATCGCTGCCGAACCCGATGCATCGCGCAATTGGTTGACGATCGCTTCGACATCGTCGCCTTCCAGCTCGTAGATCGTCATCAACGTCCATTGCGGCGCGTCAAGGTCATAGACCCGTTGGAAATCAAGCCGGAACAGCTTGCCGCTGACCACGCCTGGCATCTTCAACACATCAACCATATGTCGCTCGGTGTACCATTGGATGAATTCGTCTTCCTGTCCCGGAACGGCTCGCGACAGGACGGTATAGGTGAAACGGGCCAAGTCTCTCTCCTGGGGCTTTGCTATTGAATGCATGTGCAACTACCCCTTCGGCGAAACCAAGGCTACCATCACTTGGCAACAGGGAGAGACAGGATGAATGATCCCGAACCATTGGTGATCGCCGTTTCGATCAATGGCGAGCGCAGCAAGGAAGACAATCCCAACGTGCCGCGCAGTCATGACGAGATCGTCGCCACTGCGCTTGGCTGTTACGAGGCGGGCGCATCGATCCTCCATGCCCACAACCGTGACTTCCGCATGCGCGGGGCTGAGGCCGCCGACGACTATCTGGCGGCATGGCGGCGGGTTCGCGAGGCCCGGCCCGATGCGCTGTGGTATCCGACCCTGACCGGCCATGGCGCCCAGGAGCTGGAGCATTTCGCGCTGATCGACGAGGCTATCGGTCTTCATTTCGGAATTGTCGATTGCGGCTCGGTGCCCTTCATGCAGATGAGCGACGAAGGCGAAGTCACCGGCAGGTATTACCAGAACTCCTTCGATCAGATCCGCGAGGCCTTCGCCTTTCACGAGAGGCATAATCTCGGCGTGCAGATTTCGGTGTTCGAGCCCCAATTCCTGAGGATCGCGCTCGCCTATCATGCGGCCGGAAAATTGCCGCAGGGGACCGTGATCAATTTCTATCTCGGCGGCGGCGATGGTGCGGTCCAGGGCTCGATGCCGTTCGGCCTGCCGCCAACTCCTGCAGCGCTGGAGGCCTATCTTGACCTGCTGGGCGATTCGGGCCTGCCCTGGACGGTTTCGGCCTGGGGCAGCGATCTGTTGAAGACTGACTTGCCAGCGCTTGCGATTGAGAAGGGCGGACATATCCAGATCGGCCTGGAAAGCCATTTCGATGCAGTCGACAAGCCCAGCAACGAGGAGCAGGTGGCGCGGATCTTCGAGCTTGCGAAAGCGTTGGGCAGGCCAGTGGCGGACAGCGCCGCGACGCTTAAAGCCTGGCGCTGTCCGCGAGATTTATAGGTCTGCTGGAGTTGGCGAGACTGGTTGCAAGGGGGAGTGCAAGTGAAGAAGTCAGTCAAGAAAGCCCTGAAATTTATTGGGTGGGCGCTGTTGCTGCTGCTGCTCGTGTTTGCGATTCAGGTTTGGCGGAACTGGGACACGATCCAGCGCACCATGCTCGGCGGTCTCAAGGTCTATGAGACCGAAGCTCCCGCCATGCCCCCCGGAATTCAGCGCCCGGCGATCCTGGTGTTCTCCAAGACCAATGGCTTCCGCCATGAGGAAGCGATTCCCGTCGCCAATGCGCTGTTTGAGACATTCGCCAAGGACAACGGCTGGGGTTATTTCCAGACCGAAAACGGTGCAGCGTTCAGCCCCGAAATTCTCTCGCGCTTCGATGCTGTGATTTTCAATAATGTCAGCGGCGACGTGTTCACGGCTGACCAGCGCGCCGCCTTCCAGCAATTCCTGGTGAGTGGCGGAGGTTATGTCGGCATTCATGCTGCCGGCGACAATTCACACGAGGCTTGGCCCTGGTATGTCGATCAGGTGATCGGAACTCACTGGATAGGACATCCGATCGACCCGCAATTCCAGAAGGCGACTGTCCACATTGAGGACCGGATTCACGCCGCCTCCGCCCAGCTGCCCGACAGATTGGTACGAACCGACGAATGGTATTCCTTCGACAAATCACCCCGAAAGGAAGGTATCAGCGTTCTCGCCACGCTGGACGAAAGCACTTACGATCCGGGAAGCATGTTCGGCACTGACCTGGCCATGGGCAAAGATCACCCGATTGTCTGGTCGCGCTGTGTCGGCGAGGGCCGCGCGCTCTATTCCGCGATGGGGCACCAGCCCACGGCCTTTGCCGAGCCCGAATACAGGCAAATGCTGCTGGGTGCGACAAATTGGGTGTTGCGCAAGGCGGGCGAGGGTTGCAATGGTAGCGCTACCAACATCGAGGACGAAGTCTCAGCCCAACCGGCGCAATAGGGAGAGCATCGCGTGCAACCGATCCGCTATGGAATGATCGGCGGCGGACAGGGCGCCTTTATCGGCGGCGTGCATCGCACCGCTGCGGCCATAGCGGGGAACTGGCAGCTGGTTGCCGGCGCGCTTTCCGCGACACCGGAAAAGGCCAGGGCCTCGGGTCGCGAGATCGGACTGAGCGAGGATCGCACTTACGGTTCCTGGGCCGAGATGATCGAGCGCGAAGCGGCGCTGCCTGAGGACGTGCGGATCGAGGCGGTTGCGATTGTTACGCCCAACCACATGCACGCCCCTCCGGCGATCGCCGCGATGGAAGCGGGCTTCGATGTCATCATCGACAAGCCACTGGCGGAATCGCTTGCCCATGCGCAGGCGATTGCCGACGCAGCCGCGCGCACAGGTCGGCGGATCGGCGTGACCCAGACCTATACCGGCTATTCGCTGGTCAAGCTGGCGCGCAAGATGGTAGCGGGCGGTGAGCTTGGGGCGCTGCGCCGGGTCATGGTCAAATATACCCAGGACTGGCTGTCGCGCTCCGAAGATTTGGTCGACAACAAGCAGGCTGAATGGCGCGTCGATCCGGCCCGTTCGGGCGAGGCCGGCGCGTTCGGAGATATCGGCACCCACGCCGCCAACCTTGTCGAATTCATCACCGGTGAGCGCATTGCCGAGCTTTGCGCCGAACTGACCATGCTGGAAGGCCGACAGATCGATGATGACGGCGCGGCAATGTTCCGGCTTTCAGGTGGTGGCAAGGGCACGCTGACGGCGAGCCAGGTCTGTGTCGGCGACGCCAATGATCTGGCGATCTCGATCTATTGCGACGAGGCCGGGCTGCACTGGCGGCAGGTAGAGCCCAACAAGCTGGTGGTCGGGCGCCGGGACAAGCCGGTCGAGACCTGGCACGACGGCGGCAACCGCGCCTATCTGCCATCCGATATCCTTGCTCTGCACCGCACGCCGGGCGGTCATCCGGAAGGTTATCTCGAGGCTTTTGCAAATATCTATCGCGCTTTCGGCGATCATCTCAGGGGCGCGCCTGCTCCCGAGGGCGAGCCTGGTTTCGCGACGATGGACGATGCGCTGCACAGCATGCGTTTTATCTCCGCCTGCCTGGAATCGAGCCGCCAGGGTGCGGTCTGGGTCAATTTGTGAAGGGAGCCGCATGATGAAAGGCCCAGCCGTATTCCTCGCGCAATTTGCCGGTGACGAAGCGCCGTTCAACTCGCTCGACGCGATCACCAAATACATGGGTGGCCTGGGCTATAAGGGCGTGCAGATTCCGACATGGGATGCGCGGTTGTTCGATCTCGAAAAGGCCGCCGAGAGCCAGGACTATGTCGATGAGGTGAAAGGCATTTGCGCCAATAACGGCGTCGAGGTGACCGAGCTCTCCACACACCTGCAAGGCCAGCTGGTCGCGACCCACCCCGCCTATGACACGCTGTTTGATGGCTTCGCGCCGCCGCAATGGCACAATAATCCCGAAGCACGTCAGCAATGGGCAGTCGGCCAGCTGGAGATGGCTGCGCGCGCCAGCAGGCGCTTCGGTTGCACCAGCCATGCGACCTTCTCCGGGGCACTGATGTGGCACATGGTCTATCCATGGCCGCAACGGCCTGACGGGCTGGTCGAAGAGGGCTTTGCCGAACTGGGAAGGCGTTGGAAACCGATCCTGGATGTGTTCGACGAGAACGGCGTTGACGCCTGCTATGAGCTGCATCCCGGTGAGGACCTGCATGACGGCGTGACCTTCGAGCGCTTTCTTGATGCGGTGGACCAGCACCCGCGTGCGAACATCCTGTATGATCCGTCGCATTTCGTGCTGCAGCAGATGGACTATCTCGCTTTCATCGACATCTATCACGAGCGCATCCGCGCGTTTCACGTCAAGGATGCCGAGTTCCGCCCTAGTGGCCGCGCGGGTATTTATGGTTCCTATTCCTCATGGGTGGATCGGCCCGGCCGGTTCCGCTCGCTCGGTGACGGCCAGATCGATTTTGGCGCCATTTTCTCCAAGCTGACGCAATATGGCTATGACGGCTGGGCGGTGCTCGAATGGGAATGCGCGCTGAAGCATCCTGAGCAGGGTGCGGCTGAAGGTGCGCCATTTATCGCTCGCCACATGATCCGCAGAGCGACAAGCGCCTTCGACGATTTTGCCGGAAGCGGGGCCGATGACGATCTGATCCGCGATGTCCTCGGGCTCGATAAGGCCTGACAGGAACCAGAACGGGGGAATGTGCGTGGAAGGCGATGGCTACAATCGCAAGGCGATATTCTGGATCTGCGTGCTGGCGCTGTTCACTGCGGCATTGTCCTTCTCGCTAAGGACCGGCGCGTCGGGCGCAATCAAGGCAGCGCTGCTCGATCCGGTGGTGCCGCTGCAATCGGGCGAGCTGATCGCGGCGGCGCTGGGTAACAGTTTCCTGGGCTTTGCGCTCAGCCTGTTGGTGATCAGCCCGCTGCTCGACATTATCGGTGCCAAGCGGGTGATCCTGCTCGCCTCGGTCTGTTTCATAGCTGGCCCGATCCTGATCATCCTCTCGCCCAATGCCGGCGGTTTCGATGCGGTCTATATGCTGCTGAGCGTTGGCATGGTGGTCTGCGGGATCGGTTGGGGCGCGACTGAAGCTGCGATCAACCCGGTCACCGCCTCGCTCTATCCGGACGAGAAGACTCACCGGCTCAATGTGCTGCACGCGTGGTGGCCTGCGGGGCTGGTGGTCGGCGGGCTGGTCAGCCTCGCTTTGTTCAGCGAGCTGGAACTTGGCTGGCAGCCGCTGATCGCCCTGATCTGCGTGCCCGGCGTGATTTTCGGCGGCTGGGCGCTGACCCAGAAATTTCCCAAAACCGAAAGCACTAATCTAGGTGTTCCGTTCCGTCAGATGTTTGCTGAGCCGTTCAAGCGCCCGACCTTCTGGATCTTCCCGGCGATCATGATCCTGACCGCCTCGGCCGAACTCGCGCCGGGCTCCTGGGTCGATATTGCCCTGACCCAGACGGTAGGCATGCCGGGCATATTGGTGCTGGTCTATGTCTCGGCGATCATGTTCGTCATGCGCCATTTCGCCGGCGCGCTGGATCGGCGCTTTTCCGACATGGGCCTGCTGTGGGTGTGCACCGTTCCCGCCGCGATCGGGCTTTATGGGTTGAGCCTGGCTTCCTCGCCGTTCACCGCGATCATCGCGGCAACCTTGTGGGCAATCGGTGTGTGTTACATGTGGCCGACCATGCTGGCCGCAGCTGCGCGGCGCTATCCCAGAAGCGGGCCGTGGGGCATCGGCATCCTCGGCTTTGCTGCAGCCATGGCGATCTATTTCGTGCTGCCGCAGATCGGCAAGATCTATGACCGGGCCAAGCTCGACAAGGCTGGCGGGGAAGACGCATTTGCGGCGCTCCAGCCCGGGGCCGAACTTCAGCAGGTGCTCGGGTTTGCCGCCGAGCAGAGCTTCCAGGCAATCGCTATCATCCCGGTGGTGCTGTTCTTCATCTTCGGCGCAGTGTTTTTCGCCGAGCGCGGTGCACGCGCGCGAGCCAGTGAAGCTCAGGAGGCTGCATCGTGAAGATTGGAATGAACCTCCTGCTGTGGACCGGGCATGTTACCGAGGAGCATGTCCCGGTGCTCAAGGCGCTCAA
>JAQWKP010000252.1 GCA_029247785.1 Novosphingobium sp. | reverse complement strand
CAAGCACAGTGCAAAATCAATATCGGCCAACGTGGTGCCCCCAACTAGATGCTGCCAAAGAGTATCAAGCGTACCCTCCGTAAGGCCGCTTCCCACCCCATTCATGACATCTTTGGCTTGTGGCTCGGATGCCAAAAACCTGACGGGCAGATATAGGTTGGCCATCGCAGCAGCAATTGACCGACGTTTGTTAACCAACCCATTGCGGGTTCTCGGAGGGCTGAGATCGAACGGCGGCTTTCGGGAAACTTCGAATCGACCTTGAATGGCCGTTATTGGGCGCGAAGCGGACGTTGCAGTCGCGCATGACTGATGACTGCTATTAGGTCGCAAGCCGACATTTCGCTGCGCCAGAAGTGCAGATCTTGTCGCATCCGCGTCGGAAGCTCACTCCCCCTCGGGCAACGCATAGGCCATCAAGCTGCCGCCAGATGGCCCCGGCAATCCCGGATGACCACCTGCCGCGATCACGACATATTGCTTGCCGGTTTTCGCCGAACGATAGGTCATCGGCGTCGCTCCGCCGATTGCGGGCAGTTCGGTGCTCCACAACTCGCGGCCATTGCCGATATCGATCGCCCTGAACTGCCGATCCTGCGCCGCGCCGATGAAAATCAGACCCCCTGCGGTCGCCAGCGAGCCACCGAGATTGGGCGAACCCATGCGGATCGGCAGGAAGGATGAAAGGCCCATCGGCCCGGCATGTTTGGCTGTCCCGAACGGCAGGCTCCAGCGCTTCTTGCCGGTCTTGAGATCAATCACCGTCAAGCGACCATAAGGCGGCTCCTGGCACGGCACGCCAAGCGGGTTGAGGAACACCCTGCGGTCGATCGCAAAGGGCGTGCCTTCCTGGATGAAGGCGAAGCTTTCCGAGGTCGTGCCATCGGCATATTTCATCGCCTCGACCTCAGCGCGCGGGATCATCTTGCCGATATCGGCCATATACAGGCTGTTTGACACCATCAGCCCACGCACCGGATCAACCGTGACGCTACCCCAGTTCGAACCGCCCGCAGAACCGGGATAGAAGATCGCCCAATTCTCCGATGGCGGTGTGAACTCACCCTGATATTCGAATTTGCGGAACTGCAGCCGGCACCACATCTGGTCAAGCGGGGTAACGCCCCACATGTCCACCTCGCGCAGCACCGCACCGCCAACATTGGGGAAACTGCTGTAAGGCTGGGTATCGGACGCCCACTCTCCTTCCACCACATTCTGCGGCACCGGCCGTTCCTTCACCGGATACACCGGCTTGCCATCGCGGCGATCGAGTACGAAGAACTCGCCGCGCTTGGTCGGCTGGATCAGCGCTGGCACTTTCCGGCCGTCATGCTCAATTCCGGTCAGGACCGGCTGCGACGCGACATCGAGGTCCCAGATATCATGGTGAATGGTCTGGAAGTGCCAGCGTGACTTGCCGGTTGCGATATCGAGCGCGACTACGCCTGTGGCGTGGATTTCAGACCCCGGGGTGCGATGCGCGCCGAAATAGTCAGGCGTGCTGACCCCGGTCGGGATATAGACCAGCCCCAGCGCCTCATCGCCGCTGAACACGCCCCAGGCGTTGGGCGCGCTGCGCGTATAGGTCTCGCCTTCTGCCAGCTCCTTGGTCGGATCATCGTCGCGGCCATAGTCCCAGGCCCAGGCGAGTTCGCCGGTCACCGCATCAAAGGCGCGGATCACGCCTGAAGGTTCGTCTGTATCGAGCCCATCGGTGACCCAGCCGCCGATAACCGCCAGCCCGCCGACCAGCGCGGGCGGCGATGTCGGGAAAGCAATGCCCTTGGGAAAGTCGCCGAGGCCCTCCCTGAGGTCGATTGCGCCCTTGTCACCAAAACTCTCGCAAAGCTTGCCGGTTTCAGCGTCCAGCGCCATCAGCCGGTTATCGTGCACGCCAAACAGGATGCGCGCCTGGCATTCTTCGGCGGGTTCGGGCGCAAGGTAATAGCTTACGCCTCGGCAATTGGCGGCGAACACGCCTTCAAGGTCAGGCTTGGCATCATATTTCCACAATTGTTCGCCGCTGTCCTGGTCGAGCGCGACGATCACATCGCGGTCCAGGCAGGTGAACAGCTTGCCGCCCGCCGCAATCGGTGTTGCTTCAAAACTGTGAAAGCCGTACGGCTCGACATCGGAAACGAATTCCCAGGCCTGCTCCAGCTTGCCGACATTGCTTGCGGCGATATCGGCAAGCGGTGAGAAGCGCTCGCCAGACAGGCTGCGGCCCCAATTGCGCCATTCGCCGTCCTGCTCATCCGCGACTGTCACCGGTTCGGTGCCGTCAAATTCGGGATAGGGCTCGCGGCCCAATGTACCGGCAGCGACAAATATGATGACAGTGGCAACAAGCGGCAGCGTCAACCAGGCCGAGGAGGACGGCTTCGCGCGGGCGCGCACCGCTGGCACCAGCAGGATGAGGCCGAGCACCGCTGGCGCAATCACGCGCGGCACCAGCGCCCAACCATCGAGCCCTGCCTCGCCCAGCGCCCAGATCAGGGTTCCGCCAAGCAGCGCGCCATAGAGCGGCAACCACCAGCGCCTGCTTCGCGCCAACCCATAGGCCGAGAGCGCCAGCGCTCCGCCGGAGAGGACATAATAGAAGCTTCCGCCAGCCGCGACGAGTTGCACGCCGCCCAGTAGCAAAGCGAGCCCGGCGGCTCCCATCCCGAGCACCAGCAGCCAAGTGAGCACCTTACCGAGCATTGCCAACATCCCCTGATCCCGATCTACTACCCCTAATTCGCTGTTTCTGCGCCTGCTGGCAAGCGTCGCCCGCCGCAATGACCACTAGAGGCAAACCGCAATGCGTGAAGCGCGCCACTGTCTGTGTTAGCGTGACCGCCAGACAAACGACTGCTCCGGGTCTTGGACCGGCGCGACAGGAGAGAGAATGCAGAAAGTCACGCTCGAGCACGGAATCTTCCTTGCTCCCTATCACGATGTCATCGAGAGCCCGACGATCGGCCTCAGGCGCGATCTCGAATTGGTCGAATGGGTCGAGAAGCTCGGCTTTGCAGAAGCCTGGTTCGGTGAGCATCACTCGACCGGCTGGGAAACGATCGGCTCGCCCGAACTGATGATTGCTGCCGCCGCCGAACGAACCGGTCGTATCCGCCTCGGCACCGGCGTTGTTTCGATGCCCTATCACAACCCGCTGATGGTCGCGAACCGCATCCTCCAGCTCGATCACATGACGATGGGCCGGGTGATGTTCGGGATGGGGCCGGGATTACTGCCCACCGATGCCGACATGATAGGCGTAGATGTCAAAAGCTTGCGTGATAAACTTACGGAAGTATCGGAGATCATAGTCGCGCTGGTTTCGGGCGAGGAAGTTACGCACGAAACATCGTGGTACACGCTCAACAAGGCGCGCACGCATTTGATGCCCTATACCCAACCCCATCCCGAGATCGCCTGTGCCAGCGCCATCACGCCCTCGGGCGGGATGCTCGCGGGCAAGCACGGCTTCGGCATGCTGTGCGTTGCAGCGACCGAATCCGCAGGCTTCGACGTGCTCGACGAAAACTGGAAAATCGCCAATGAGGTCGCCGCCGAGAGTGGCAAGACCATGGATCCCGCCAAGCTGCGGCTGGTCGTGCCGATGCATGTCGCCGCTTCGCGCGAACAGGCGCGCAAGGATGTCGCTTACGGCATGCCGCGCTGGGTCGAATATTTCGATCGGGTCGCGCCGGCAGGCATGCGCGGCATGTCGGGCGGCGATCCAGTCGATACCATGGTCGATTCGGGCCGTGCGGTGATCGGCACGCCGGAAGACGCGATCGCGATGATCGAAAAGCTGCAGGCCAAGCAGGGTGATTTCGGCGTGATGCTGTTCCAATCGCACAATTGGGCCGATTGGGAGGAAACGAAAAAGAGCTACGAGCTTTACGCGCGCTTCGTCATGCCCCATTTTGCCAATACCAACCGCAACCGCCAGGCATCCTATAGCGGGCTGACTGATGCCATCGACCGGCTCGAGCCCGAACGGGAGAAGGGCGCAGCAGCAGCCTTCGCCAAGTGGGAAGAGAAAACCGGCCGCAAGGCCTAGGAGAGAATCAATGCAGAAAGGTGCCGACCTCGATCTTCCCTATCTGACGATGGAAGAAGATGCTTTCGCCGCAGATCCCTTTCCCCATTTCAAGAAGGCGCGCGAAGAGCACCCTTGGCTGGCGCGCTGGCATCTTGGCTATGTCGTCACGGACTACCAGGCGACGCGCGACATCTTCGCCATGGAAGACAAGATGAGCATGATGTATGACGGTATTGTCGACATCATGGATGCCCATGACACGCCCTGGGGGGAGTTTCAAAAGCGCCACATGCTCTCGATGATGGGCGATCCGCACAAAAGGTTGCGCGACATCCTCGCCCCCTATTTCACTCCGCGTCAGGCCAATATCCACCGCCCGCTGATGCAACGGGTGATCAAGGAATTGCTGGACGAGTGGGTGCCGAAAAAGGCATTCGATTTTGAGGAATTTGCGTCTTTTTTCCCGATCACAGTGATGTGTCGTCTAATCGGTGCTGACCCAAAGGTCATCCCCGGACTGCGCTCGGCGATGGAAGCGATCGGCCTGTCCACCAGCATGGACAAGCGCTGGCTGCCTGCGATGCAGGAAGGCGTCATCACCATGGAGAATTTCGTCGACGATCTGGTCGCGGACCGGCGGGCCAACCCGCGCACCGGTGAGGAGCCCGACTTGCTCGACCTGCTGATGCAATCCCACGATTCAGACGAATTGACCTATCGCGAACTCGCCGATGTGCTGATCTTCCTGTTCGTCGCCGGTTACGACACATCGAAGAACATGCTGACGTTAACCATGCGGCTGCTGATCGACCGGCCCGAAATTTACAAGCGCTGCGCAGAGGACCACGAATATTCGCGGCTCGTCGTCGAAGAGAGCTTCCGCTATGCCAGCACCACCTCAAACCAGCGCATCCTTGAAGAGGATATCGTCTATAATGACGTGCTGCTGGAAAAGGGCTCGATCGTCTGGTTCACGCTGAGCGTGGCGATGCACGATCCGCGCTACGCAGATGATTTCGAGACCTTCGATCCGGACCGTGATCGCACCAACCGGCATATCGGCTTCGGCCTTGGCCCGCATATCTGCCTGGGCCAGTATATCGCCCGCGCGCAGATCCACGAAGGCCTGCACGAGATCGCCCGGCGCATGCCCAATCCGCGAACTACCGGCGCGCAGGGCTACCGCCCGTTCCCCGGCACATGGGGCATTCGCGGGTTGCCGATAGAGTTTGACCAGGCCGAGGAAGACGTGACAGCCTGAGACGGGGCCTGCTGCTCCGGCTTACCGGAAGAGGCAATTGGTCCCGGCCCACAGCGTGTCGATCTTCGCGTTGCTGCCTCGGCCCGTGGAAATGCCGGAAATGCCGCCTATCATGAATTCATCGCCCAACGTGCTGTCCTCGTAATACTCAGGCTGTCCGGGCAAATCTGCCAACCGCGAGCCGACCACAGCGCCGTCTGCGAGCGTGATCGGAACTGCGTCGCCTCCGCGCTCATCGGGTTGGAGAATCCAGCCGACCCATGCACCCTCCTGGAAATTGGCGGTCAACGGACCGAAGCTGAGAAAGCGCATCGGCCCAGCACCGCATTCCTCGTTGCGCATTTCCTCTCCGGGCGGCCCCAGCGCGAGTGATAGCGCTGCAACCAGTGCGTCCCTGCTGTCACCGAAGCGCAGCTTCGTCCGGACGGTGTCCTTCGCCGGATTTTCGAGGCCCCGGCCATCGAGGAGAACGCCTGGATGCATCGCGGCTTCGGCCGCTTCTTCCCCCTCGCCCGGATCGCCAGCGAATTCGCAGAAATAGGCCTTGCCATGCATCAGCAGCACGCCCTTGCCATTGCCGCCAACGAAGCTGTGGTGATGCTTGTCCTCATAGCGGAAATCCTCCCAGCCGCCGCCGGGCTTCAAGGTCAGCTCGTGAATATGCGCGTTGTCGTCATTCTCTTTGAGGACCTGCAGCACCGCCTTGTTGCTGTCGAAGGCAGAAAAATAGACGAGCAGAGATGTGTGATCGTCTGACTGGCAAGGGAACTGATCGTTGAGCGAGGCCTGGGCCGGGCTGGCAAGAACCCCGCAAAGGGCCAAGGCGAATAGACTTGCGAACCGGGTGGTCAGAGCGCGCATACGGGCCCCCTCTCTTGATATTGGGTCGAACTGGCAGGAGCAACGCCCCCTAGTCCCACGTCCCTTCGGTGTTGGACAGGATAAAGGCGGCATTTTGTTCGGTCAGGCCCTTGCGATCGGGATTGGTGAGCTGGTCGAAGCCCTCCTGCATGTTTGGAACGACCACCACCGGACCCTTGGCGATATTATCGAGCGCCAACTGCGCCACCATGTCGGGATCGTCGCCCTCGCCCTCTTCATAGGTGATGCCGAGGCGCGCCATTGCCGGTGTGTCGGTCTGCCCGACAACGACATGCAGCACATCGACGTCATGCTGCTTCATCTCCCACCACAGCCCTTCGGAGAAGATCTGCGAATAGGCCTTGGCACCCGAATAGGTGATCACGCTGGGGCTACCGGCGACGCCCGCCAGTGAACCCATCAGCACGATGCCGCCGCGCCCGCGCTTCGCCATCTGCTGGCCGAAATGGTGAGACAGCGTGGTCTGGCCGACGACATTGAGCCGGATCACCTGCTCAACATCGGCAAGGTCCCAATCGATGAATGGACCAGTGCGCAGGCTCGCCCCCGCATTGTACACAAGCAGACCGACTTCAAGATCGTCGGTCACTGCGCGGACACGCTCAAGCATATCGGGTGCAGTAAGATCGAGCGCGAGAGTGCGCGCTTCGACACCCAGCCCGCGCAATTCCTCTGCAATCTCTTCCAACGGCTCAGTCTTGCGAGCGATCAGAACCGAACTGATGCCGAGCTTCGCCAGGCGGCGCGCGATGCAGGCACCGATCCCCTCGGACCCGCCTGGGATTACGGCCCATGGACCATGGCGGGCGGGGTCAAGCGTCACGCCGCGCCCTTCAAGCGTCGTCGCGCAGGCTTGGCGCGCTGCGGCCTTCCATGAACTCGGCAAGGTTGCGGTGCAGATTGATGACTTTTTGTTCCTGGTGCGGATTGGGCATCGGCCCCCGGAACCCGCTGGACTTCATGCCCTTCTGGACAAATTCCATGTTGGAGAAATCCTGCATCAGCACCGAGCCCCAGTTTTCCGGCTTGCGCTCGGCCTCGACCCATTCGGTCTCAGGTTCCTCGCCTTCCGGGAAGCGTTCCAGCGCGTAGCTTTCAAAGATGCACTGGTTGGGATCGTCGCCATAAGGCCGCACGCGATAGGCCAGCACGAAGGTTACGCCGTGAAGGATGTTCTGGTTGGGGAACAGGCCCCAGGCGAGGCCCGATTCGGCCATAACCTCAGGCGGGACTTCCGGCCACACCACACCACGCGCGGCATCGTCTGCCTTGGCCGACGCCATCCAATGCGCGATGATATCGGCGGGCGGCGTGCCCTCGGGCACTTCGTCGACCAGCCGGCTCGCCGCCTTGACCAGCGTTTCGGTGGAAGCGGCGAAATTGACCGTCTCATAATTCTCGCGGATCAGCTCATAGGTCGATACGCGCGCATCGTCGCCCTTGCCAGCCCGCGTGGTCCCCGCGCTCTCGCTCATTTGGAACTTCTCTTCGCGGGTGTCGTAGCTGCTGACCGAGTGCAGGCCATACTGCTTGGACAGCGCGTAATAATCGCCATAGGCGAGCAGCTGGGTGTGGGTTCCGGCGACGTGATAGGGCTCAAGGAAGGCCTCGATCGCGACTTTCCAATTGCACGGATAGACCGCCCATTGCCGCCATTTGTAGCGCATCTTGGAAAGCTCGAAATGGTCGAGAATCTCGCCTGCGCGGCCCATCCACTCCTTCAGCGGCACGCAATCGGGGTCCATATTGATGTAGATATAACCGGCCCAGGTATCGATCTTGACCTCTGACAGACAGGTATTTTCTGGCGTCAGATAGCCCTTCCAGTCCTGCGGATCGAGGATGTAGGTATTGTTGCCATCCAGGTCATAGGTCCAGCCGTGGAAGCCGCATACGAAATTGGTGCGGGCATTACCGCGCACGTCGTGGACGCCGTCGGGCGTGTCGACCAGCTGGCGGCCGCGATGCGGGCAGACATTATGGAACGCCTTGAGATTGCCTTCACCGTTGCGCAGCACGATGATCGATTCGTCTGCGACATTATATGTCATCCAATCGCCGGGATTAGGCAAATCACTCTCGCGCTCGACCATGTTCCAGACTTTGGGCCACAATAGCCGCTTTTCCGCCTCGGCATATTCGCGCGAAAGGAAAGCCTCGGTCGGATAGGTGGAGAGCTTTTCCTCATCCATGTCCTTTCCGCTGATATTGTCGGGTTTGAAATTTTCCGGCTTGTTCACAAGCAGTCTCCCAAGGTGAAGCGGTCCATATTTCCGCGACGCTCCCGGCGTCCGGCAAACCGCTGCAAATCATTTCCGTCTGGCTTCTTAGTCACCCTAGAACGAATCGCCAATCGTGAAAACCGACTGCGGACGCAGCAGAGCGACAGTTTGAAGCACTATAGGTGCTTAACTGTCACGCGCAATGGGTCATAAGCGGCTGGACTCTCCCCGAGAGATTATGATTGAAACGACAGAGGTGGTAAATTATAGAGGCGCTGGGATTCGCTGGCGAGACGCTTTACCAGTCCAACCATCGCCAAAAGCAAGCCAGTATAAAGAGCCAGCACGAAGAGGATGACACAGATGATCCGCAATCTTCCGGAAAAATGGGATATCGAGACCGATCTGCTTGCAATCGGCTCAGGCATTGGCGGGTTGTCCGCTGCGATCACTGCGCATGACAAGGGCCTGAAGACCGTGGTTCTGGAAAAGTCCGACCAGGTCGGCGGTGTTACCGCTCTTTCGCAGGGACAGGTCTGGATCGCAGGCAACCACCACGCTGCCGAACTTGGTATCGAGGATTCGACCGACAGTGGCTTCCGCTATCTTCAGCGCCTGTCGATGGGCTATGGTGAGGATGCATCGATCCTTAATTTCGCGGTCCATGCGCGCGAGGCGCTCAAATATTTCGAGGACAATGCCGGGTTGCGGATGACTGTCATCCGGGGCTGTCCGGATTATTATTACGGCCTGACAAACGACAGCGTCTCCGAAGGCCGCCTGATTGAGGTCGAGCCTTTCCCTGGTCAGACTCTCGGCGAGGAATGGCAAGCAAAGACGCGCCTCTCCCCGCAAGTGCCCTATGGCCTCAGCACGCAGGACATCGCTGATGCGGGCGGCCTCGCCTCGATGATCTATTGGGATTACGAGCTCATGGGCAAGCGCATCGCCAATGATGAGCGCTGCGCCGGCTCGGGCCTTGCCGCCTATTTCGTCAAGGCCGCATTGGACCGTGGCATCCCGCTGGAAACCGGCATGGATGTGAAGGAGCTGATCGGCGATGGCGAGCGCGTCGTCGGGGTTCGGGCCAGCCGTGACGGGAAGGACATCTTCGTCAAGGGCAACAAGGGCGTGGTGGTCGCGGTGTCGAGCTATGAGCGCAACCGCAATCTCGAAAAGAACCTCGGAACCGTGCTCGCTTCGGAATCCATGTTGTTCACCGCGATTGACGGATCCAACATCCGCCTCGCCGGTCCGTTTGGCGCAAAGGTCGCACGTGTCCCGGAAATCACCATGGCCGGATTTGCCGTTCCCGGAGAGGAGACCGACGAAGGCCAGCAGGTGTGGCGCAGCTGCATGCCGATCATCGGTCTGCCGCATCACATCGTCGTCAACAGACAGGGCAAGCGGTTCGGCAACGAAGGTTTCTATCGCAGCTTCTACTACACGCTCGACCATATCGAGGGCATGGATCAGACCCATCCGAATTTCCCGTGCTGGATCGTCATCGACAGCCAGGCGCGTGAGAAATACGCCTTCATGTCGATTATGCCGGACCAGGACTGGCCGGAAGGGTTTGGAGTGATTGCTGACACGATAGAAGAGCTGGCGCAGAAATCCGGGATCGATCCGCAAGGGCTTGCCGAAACCATCGCTAGCTTCAATCCCGATGCAGAAAGAGGAATGGATCCCGAATTCCACCGGGGCGAACAGCCTTGGGGCGCATGGATGACAGGCGACCCTCGCAACAAGCCCAATGCCAATCTCGGCCCGATCGTGAAACCACCCTTCTACGCCGTCGAGTTGAGCCGCATGGGCGCCACTGCCATTCCCGCCGCCGGCCTCAAGATCGATCGCAATGCCAATGTTGTCGGCTGGGACGAGCAGCCAATTCCCGGCCTCTATGCCGCCGGCAACTCCGCCGCGCGAATGGAGACCGGGGCAGTCATGCAGTCCGGCATCTCCAACGCGCGCGGCATGACCTATGGCTGGCTTGCCGCGCTCCACGCTGCTGGCGATCCCAGCACGCTGCTCGAAAAGGAAATCGAGAGGCTCGGCAATTGATCGAGACTACCCAATCGATCCTGGTCGCGCAGGGCATCGACAACGTCTGGGCCTATGCCAAGGATGTCGAGCGCTGGGCCGAGATAATGCCTGGCTACCAGCAATGCGAGATCATCGATGATGACAATTCGATCTGGGTGCTCAAGATCGGCGTCGGCGCGATGGTCCGCACGGTCAAGGTCGAGGTGGCGGTCGATCGCTGGGCCGGACCCGAAGATGTCGACTTTCACTTCGCACTCAAAGGCGATCCGGTGACTGGCGGCGGCACCTATCGCGCGGTCCGCAACGGAGAGCAGACTGAAGTTGCGCTGCGAGTCGAAGTATCCGGCACCGGGCCTATGGCACCGATGTGGGAAGCCATGGGCGGCCCGGTCCTGCCTAAGTTCGCCGCTGGCTTCGCTAGCCAGCTAAAGGAGCGGATCGAAGCGGAATATGGGGCTGTCGGGGGCGACGCTGCGATGCCTGTTGAATCGAAGCCTTCGCTGCTGGCCCGGTTCTGGAATTGGCTGCGCAGGTTGTTTGGTTAGCTGTAGCAGCGCGCAACCCTTCCCTCATCCGCCCAACGCAGCCCTCGCCGCCTCAGCCGAGTCGGGAATGGCGCAAGCCTCGACATATTCACGCTGCAATTGCGCTACCAGTTCAACTGTCGTCGGAATGGCGTCGATCAAGCCGATCCCCTGCCCGCCGCTCCAGATGTCGCGCCACGGGGTCTTGTCCGCTGGCAGATGGTCGGTCGAGCGGCCCTCGGGCATGACAAGATTTTCGGGATCCAAGCCGGCCTCACGCAGCGAGGCCTTGAGCCAGCTCGCCGGCATGCCGTTGACGCCCCGAGTATAAATCACATCGTCGATCCCACCATCGACCAGCATCGCCTTGTAGGGATCAGGCGCGCCCGATTCGCGTGTCGCGATGAAACGCGTGCCGAGATAGGCAAGGTCTGCCCCCAGCATTTCCGCGGCGCGAATCGCGCCGCCGGTCGTCACCGCGCCGGCCATCACAACCGTGCCATCGAACATCTCGCGGATCTTGGGGATGAAGGCGAGATGGCTGATCGTGCCGGCATGGCCGCCCCCGCCCGCGCCTATCGCAATCATCCCGTCGACACCTGCCGATGCCGCCTTCTCGGCAAAGCGCATATTGGTGACGTCGTGATAGTGCTGGAAACCATAGTCCCTCACCACTGGCGCGACTGCGGTAGGGTTGCCAACCGAAGTGACAATGATGTCGGTGCCGTGGCGCTTGCAGGCATCCAGCCAGACGGCAAAGTCTGCCGGGTCCTTGGTGGGCGCGACATTGACCGCAAATGGTCCGATGGTCTTGCCAGGCTGCTCGTCGGCAAAGCGCGCAACGGACTCGCTAACAAAGGCGAGATGGCTCTCCAGCTCTTCAAGGTCTCGGCAGTGATTGGCAGTGAGCGATCCGACGATCCCCGCCTTGCGGCTTTCGGCAGCAAGCTCTTGCGTGCTGCACAGGAACATCGGCGCACAGAATGCCGGCAGGGTGAGCTTCTCGCGAATGTGCTGAGCCAGTGCCATTTTGGAATTTCCTCTTGCCGACTGCGGTATCGTGCGAGAGCCTTGCCTATCCCATCGGCAAATGAAAAGGTGGCAATTGCCTGGCCCCCAATTGCTCGCCAATCCGTGACGGATGGCGGCGGCGGTCAGAATCGGCGGGCGGGGAGCGGAGCATGGCGCGGATCGAGCTGTCCGGCATTGGCATCGAATATGAGCTGATCGGCGAGGAAGGCACGCCTGCCATCGCGATCACGCCAGGCGGGCGAATGTCGATGCAGACACCCGGCATCCGTGAACTGGGCGAATCCATTGCCAAAGGCGGCAACCGCGCGCTGTTGTGGGATAGGCCTAATTGCGGAGCGTCGGACTTCTGCTTTGAAGGCGAAAGCGAATCGGCGATGCATGGGGCCACCCTGACCGAGCTTATCCGCGCTCTCGATCTTGGCCCGACCGCAATTGCCGGTGGCTCGGCAGGTTCGCGCACCACGCTATTTGCCGCCGCGCATGATCCCGAGATCGTCTCGCACCTCATCCAATGGTGGGTCAGCGCCGGCACGATCAGCCTGATGTCGCTGGGCAATGCCTATTTCTGCGAACCGGCCATCGCCGCCAGCCTTGGCGGGATGGAAGCTGTCGCACAGCTACCCGCTTTCGAGGAGCAACTCGCCAGCAATGCGAATGGCCGCAAGACTCTCCTTGCCCAGGACCCCGCGCAATTCATCGCCACCATGACTCGCTGGGCCGATGCCTTCAATCCTCCTGCGGGCGTGCTGGTTCCCGGTCTTGGCCCGGATAACTTCGCCCGGATATCGATGCCAGTGCTGATCTACACCAGCAGCCCCAAAGACATCTTCCATCCCGACTGGACCAGCGTGAAACTACACGAGCTGATCCCGCATTCCGAGCTGATCGACCCGCCCTGGAGCGAGGAGGAATTCCTCGCCCATTGGGTCGAATCGACCAGGACAATGGCGGGGCATCTGACAATTTGGCCCCGGCTCGCTCCATCCATCCTTGAATTTGTCGCCCGCTAGGGCAAAGCAGCGCAGTACACGAACGAAAGGCACAATATGTCCAATATCGATCCCGCCATCACCGAACGGGTCCCGCTGGCCATCACCGACCCCGAGCGGATTCCTGCCAAGCGCTATTTTGACGAGGAATTCTACAAGCTCGAGCAGGAACGGCTGTGGCCGCATGTCTGGCAGATGGCCGCGAGGCTTGAGCAGATCCCCGAGCCCGGTGACTGGATCGAGTATAACAATGCTGGGTATTCGGTCATTGTTGTGCGCACCAATGACGGGGTGAAGGCGTTCCACAATGCCTGCCGCCATCGCGGCGTGCCCTTTGCCGGCGGCATGACCGTCGATTCGTCGCATCCCACCGCCCACGGCAATTGCAAGAAGAGCGGATTCGTTTGCCCATTCCATGGCTGGCGCTGGAACATGGATGGCGAAAACACGTTCGTTTACGGCAAGCACCTATTCTCCGAACGCCAGCTTGATCCCGACGAAATCAACCTTGTTCCCTGCCGGGTCGAAACTGCAATCGGCTGTGCCTGGATCAATCTTGACGACGACGCGCCCAGCTTCCGCGACACGATCGGACCGCTGATCGGTCGCCTCGAAGCCCATGGCGTCGATCATTTGCGTGCCGAATGGTGTTTCGGCACCGTCCTACCAGCCAATTGGAAGACGGCGATGGAAGCTTTCATGGAAGGCTATCACGTCACGCAGACCCACCCGCAGCTGCATGACTGCCTGCCAGCGATGTATGACGGCCTTTACGAGGAGAAAAGCGGCTCAAGCTCGACCGCCGATACTCTGACTTCGATGGACAACACCGGCGTTACCGTGAAGGACGCAATTGACGCGCAGCTGCGCCATTTCGACTTGATCAGCGAAGGCATGGCCGGGCAGCTCCACGCCAAGGAAGTGGAAATCGCGCGCAACATCCCGCTCGATGCCTTGCCCGATAATCCCGCCGAGGCGGTGCCGATGTGGTTCGGCATGGTCATGGCCGAAGTCACCAGCCAGCTGCAGCAACGTGGCGAGCCGGTTCCCAACCTGCTTGAAGTCAATGTCTCCGATCCGCTGCAAGGCGTCGAATATGTCTTCCCGCATTTCTTCCTGCTACCGTTCTTCTCCAGCTTCGCCTCCTACCGTGTGCGACCGCTGGGGCCGGAACACACATTGTTCGAGATTTACTCGCTGACCATGCATCCCGAAGGTGTCGAGCCGGAACCGGTGATGGAGCCGACCATGCTGCCGTTTGACTCCAAGGAATTCCCGCCAATCCCGCGGCAGGATTATTCAAACATCCCGATCCAGCAGAAAGCGCTGCATGCCAAAGGCTTCGAATATATGCGTCTTGCCCACGGCGTCGAAGGGCTGGTCAGCAATTACCAGCGCGTGATCGATGGATATATCGCCGGTCTGCCGACCGAACAGCTCGCCGAGGCGACTACCCATCTGGGCGGCAATTTCGACGGAGAGATCAAGGATCTGGGGTTTTAGGGACACGATCCAACCCTCTCTCCTCAAGGGGAGAGGGTGTCCCCTTACCTCTGCTTGAAGCCCTCAT
Organism: Novosphingobium sp.; assembly: GCA_029247785.1. Taxonomy (GTDB): domain Bacteria; phylum Pseudomonadota; class Alphaproteobacteria; order Sphingomonadales; family Sphingomonadaceae; genus Novosphingobium. The sequence continues at coordinate 4,811 of JAQWKP010000252.1, read as the reverse complement.
TGCCCTCCAGCAGCTCAAAGCGCAGCGTGTTGTAGAGCATCGCCGTCAACGTATAGGCGCCTACCAGGCCCGGCAGTTCGATCAGCTGCTTTTCGTCCCATGTCCTGTCGAGAATCGTCCAGGTCTCCTCGGACAGCGCATGGTCGCCATGCAGCTCCTCAACCCCGCGCAACACCGCGCGGTCGTGCTCGCTCCAACCCTCGGCTGACGAGCCCTGGGTGATCCGCTCGATCTCCTCAGAAGTCAGCCCCAGTTCCTTGCCATAGGTGACATGCTCGCCCCATTCGAAAGGCGAACGCACCAACCAGGCAGTGCGCAGAATTACCATTTCGCGCTCGCGCGGCGGCAGCGCGCCGTTCTGGTTGAGTTCGAGCCCGAGCGACATCTGCCCTTTGTACAATCCGGGATGCTTGAACATGGTACTGAAGGTCTTGGGAATGCCGTCTTCCGGCCCGCCAAAAAAGGCGCGCAGATTGTCGGCGATCTCCTGCGCTTCAGGCGCGAATTTCTCCGACTCTAGCGGTTCGACGCGCTGATTGCCGCTCGCCACCTGGGCTTCGCGCGCCTCCCAGTCGAAAGGCGTTGGCCCGGTCTCGACCCTGCTTGATGCCATGTGCTTGTCCTCACTGTTGTCGGACTCCTGCACGCAGGCCACCGCGCCGCCAAGCGTTATGGCTGTCGCCAGGATGATGAGCGGAATTCTCATGGCTGATCCTTCGATGAGTGGATTGAATTTCACGCTGCCGCGCCTGTGTTGCTACGTGCGGCGTGTTTGGCGGCGGCATAGCCAAATGCCAGGCTCGCGCCAATGCTCGCGCCTGCGCCGGGATAGGACGGCCCGTGAACCGAAGAGGTCGTGTTGCCGGTTGCATAGAGGCCGGGGATGACGCTTCCATCCTTGTCCAGCACCCGCGCGTGCTCGTCTGTGACCAGCCCACCACAAGTGCCGACATCGCGGGGATAAAGCTTGATCGCGTTGAACGGCGGCTTCTCAAGCGTGCCGAGGCTGGCGTTAGGCTTGTTGGTCGGATCGCCGAGATAATGCGGATATGCACCCACGCCTCGGCCAAAATCATGGTCGATGCCCTCGCGGGCGAAACCATTGAACCGCTCGACAGTGGCTTTCAGCTGTTCGGCAGGCAGCTCGCATTGCCGCGCAAGATCCTCGATCGTCTCGGCCTGCTTCATATATCCGGAAGAGACCCAGTCGTCCGGCGTCTTGCCGGGCAGCGCTGAGCTGAACGTATAGCGCTGGCGGTGCCGGCCATCCATGATGATCCAGCTGGGAACTGCCGGATCCGTTTCATGCCGCTTCCAGATATTGAGGCCGATCTGGACATAGGACGTCGCCTCATTGGTATAGCGCTGCCCTTGCTGGTCAACGACGATCGCATGAGGCCGCGCATATTCGAAGACGACGACATGCGGCTCACCATTGGGCGGGAAAGTGCCGGGCACCCACCAGGCAAGATCGGTATTCTCGGTGTCCGCGCCAAGGTCCATCGCCATCTGCAGGACCTCGCCGGTGTCTCCCTTGTTGCTGATGGTCCATTCGACATCGTCGGGATTGGGCAGGTGCTCCTTGCGCATATCGGCATTGCGCGCGAAGCCGCCGGCGTTGAGCAACACCCCGTCGCGGGCCTTGACCTCAATGGTCTCGCCATCGCGCAGCACGGTCACGCCGTTTACGCGCCCATTGTCACTAATTAGCCCGGTAGCTGGTGTTTCCATCCAGATATTCAGATTTTCCCGCCGGGCGATCTGCAACAGGCGGCCCTGCAGCGAATTGCCGTGACCGATCAACTTGCGGCCAAACAGCTTGTTCTGCAGCATCCGCAACCCGACCCTGGCGACGATGTACTTGCTCGCCCAGCCCCTGCCGAACAGCATCAGCCTACCGGTCTCATGGGTCATCAACGGCGGGGTTCCGGGAGTAAAATCGATCCGGTCCGAATCCTCACCCAGCTCGTTAAGGTCGAATATCTCCGGTACAATCGCCCTGCTCTGAGCTTCCCCGCCGGGATAGACGGTCTCATGATAATCCGAATAGGTCTCGGCATGGACGAGCTTCATGCCGTGTTTGCGCAGGAAATCGATCGCTGCAGGACCCTCTTCAAGAAATGTACTTCGCCGCTGCGCGCTCGATCCTTTGTTCTCAGGCCCGGCACAGGCATCGAGATAGGCGCGCGCGCGTTCCGGCGTGTCGGAAACGCCCGCCTCGCGTTGCAACGAGTTGCACGGAATCCAGATGACGCCGCCGGAAAGCGCGGTCGAGCCGCCGAAGAATTCCCTTTTTTCGACGATCAGGGCGGTCTTGCCCGCCTCCTTAACCTTGAGCGCGGCGGCGACCGAGGCGGCACCGCTACCGATGATGACGAAATCGAATTCCTCTGCAGCCATTTACTCTGCTCCAACCAATTCCGCTCGTCCCAGCCCGTAATCGCCCTCGATCGTCGCCCGGTGAATATTGCGCGAAAGGGTGGGGTCGTGACCGGTAACCATGTGCAGCATACGCCAATTGTCATAAGCGACGATCTCGTTCTCGCTCCATCTGTGCCAATATGCCTGCATCGTCTCGCTCATCTCCTGACACAGAGCTTCAAGCAGCGCGTCGCCTTCGGAACTCTCGTTCCCCGCAATGCCCGCCGCCTGCCATGGCGAGACATGCAGCACTTTCTCACCACTACTGCGCTGCCACACCGCCGGATGCACCGAACGCGGCGCGCCCTCATAGCTGTCCTGCACCTGTCGCATCGATGGCGAGGTTTCGAGAAAGCGATAACCCGCAGGCAAGCCGAATTTCTGGCGGTCATGCATCAGACCAGGGTCGTAAACGATATCGAGCTGCTCGAATGTCTCACGCATCTTCGGCGAGATTGCCTGATAGAGCTGGACGCCATCGGCAAATCCCGTCTGACCACCGTCGGAAGGCATTTCCAGAGCCCTGAGCACACCGCCGCGATAGATTGCCGGGGCGTAGCATGCATCCCAATGCCACGGCGTGCGGCCAGCGAGCGGTGTGCCATCAAGTTCGACAACATTCTGGTCTTCGGGATGATTGTGGAGTTCCATCAGGGTTGCCGTGGCCCCGACATCGGCGCGGCTGACTTCCGCCATCGCATGGTGGCGCAGCGGCCCGAACACCGAGGCGATCTCCACCTGCATCTCGCTGGTCGAATCAACATCGGAGCAAACCAGCACTCCATGCTCTTCGAACGCACGCTGCAATTGCGCACGCACATCGGCATCGCGGATCGTGTCCCAGGAAACTCCGCTTACCCTCGCGCCAAATGGCAGGCCATCCTGCACGGGGGCGATGCCGATAGCGCTCATGTCATGCCCTCCCCTCGGGATAGTCCTTGTAGGACGGATCGCTCTTGTCACGCGCGGCGCGCAATTGCGATTCGGGCACCCAGCGCTCGGCAACGATATCGACCCGGTCGGTATCGACGACGACGGTGCGATGCGCGATCTTCCATTCGCCGCCGCGCCGTTCGAAACGATCAACATAGCGCGTGTTGACGACAAGGTCCTTCAGCGGCTCGTCATCGGTAGCAGCGACCCGGTGATAGGCGCGCGCATAGGTCTCGGCCCATGCGCTGTCGCCATCAACCTCGATGATCTGGTTGCCGGTAAAATGGGTGGTAGAAAGGAATGTGGGCAGGCCGGCCTTGCAATATTCGATGAAGCCATCGACCCCCCCGACATATTCGCCGTGATCATCGGTCGCATCCGGGTGGTAACACGAACGAATCAGCTCGAAATCCGCCCGGTCTATACCCCGGCAATAGCGATTATGTACTTTCCTGATCGCGGCCTCGTCGACCAGGCGCTGCAACGCCTCTTCCATCGGCTCTCTCCTCACATGTTTGCGCCATGATGGCAGGCTTGCGGGGAAAATACAGCAGCGTCTCGCCGATGGGCGAGCCACTACGTCTGCGGGCACAGCTGGCTTCACGCGGGGACAGGCCTGCGCAACTCGCGCAGTTGCAGCACGCGCAGAGGCTGCTAGCATCGCTGCAAAGCCGGGCAGCCCGGTGCGAGTCCGGATGAGAGGAGTGCAAGTGCCATGGCGACCGCTAGACCGGGCGACGTCTTCGAGACCAGCCCGCACATACCCGAGATAGACTTCGACAAGCTCAAGCGTCACGTCAGCACCGACCGCTTCTATTCGCACGAATATCACGAGCGGGAGCGAGACCAGTTGTGGATGAAAGTCTGGCAGATTGCTGGGCGCGAAGACGAGCTGCCCGAGGCCGGCAACTGGATGGAATATCGCATCTACGACCAGTCCTTCGTGCTGGTGCGCGGACGCGACGACGTAATTCGCGGCTTCGTCAATGCCTGCCGCCACCGCGGCAATGCCTTCTGCCATGGCGAAGGCAAGTCGGCGCGCTTCACATGCCCCTATCATAAATGGTCCTATGGGCTCGATGGCAAGCTGCTCGCCGTCTCCCAACCTGACTTCGAGGGGCCGGTCGAGGAATTTGTCGGCGACAAGGAGCAGCTCGGACTTATCGAAGTGCCGGTCGAATGCTTCGCCGGCTTCATATTCATCAACCCCGACCGCGACGCCGCGCCGCTCAAGGACTTCCTAGGCGAGGCCTATGACGTGCTGGCTGCATATCGCATGGAAGAGATGACCCCGGCGGGGATGAATGTACGCGAACCGATCCGGTGCAACTGGAAAGTGGTGATGGACGCGTTCTACGAGAGTTACCATGTCCAGGCTGTGCATCCCGAGCTGATCCAGTTCATGGACCTGGCCAAGGAGCGTTATGGCAATTTCGGCCGGCACGGTGCCACCACCG
>JAQWKP010000192.1 GCA_029247785.1 Novosphingobium sp. | reverse complement strand
TCGCCTTCTGGGACAACCGCTCAACCCAGCATTATGCGGTGCCGGACTATGAGGAAGACCGGGTGATGCAGCGGGTGGAGCTGGCTGGGGACGTGCCGAGCGGGGTGGGAGCCTTCTCGCCGCTGCCTAGGTCTTGACCCTAATCCCTCACCAGCAGCATCGCTCCTGCCAGCGGTCCGCCTGCGGTTGAGGTGGCGCAGACATCGGGCTCGCCTGCAACCTGGCGCTCCCCAGCGCGGCTCCACATCTGGGTGCAGGCTTCGTGGACCGCGCCATAGGCGTGCAGCCGCCCGGCCGATAATGCGCCGCCGCTGGTATTGAGCGGCAGTTCGCCTTCCAGCGCGATGCGTTTGCCGTCTGCGATGAAGTCGCCCGCCTCAAAGCGCTTGCAGAAGCCGAAATTCTCCAGCCAGTTGATCGTGTGGAAGCTGAAGCCATCATAGAGCTGGGCGAGGCGCACGTCTTTGGGCTTCAAATCGGTGCGGCTCCACATCATCTCGGCGACGGCGGGCTGGGCCTGCGTCGCCAGCGCGTCAAGCTGGGTCCACTCATTGCGGTAATGCATGTTGGTGCCCACGGCCTCGATGCGGATCGGCGGGTTGGGCAGATCGCGCGCTATATCCATGCGCGAAACGATGATCGCGGTCGCCCCGTCGCAGGGCAGGTCGCAATCGAAGATGCGCAGCGGCGTAGCGATGATCCGCCCATTGAAATAATCGTCGAGAGTGATTGGTGTGCGGTAGATCGCCTTGGGATTGAGCGAGGCGTTGCGCCGCTGGTTGATCGCGATCTGGGCCTGCTGTTCCGGCTTGATCCCTGATTCGTGGACATAGCGATTGAAGAACAGCGCCTGCTGCATTGCCGCCGCGTAATTGTAGTAGGGCGCATACCATGAGAACATGCCCTGCGCCCGCGTGCCGGCGCGCAGGAGAGAATTGGCGAAGGAGGCTTTGCGGGCGGTCGCTTCATAGACGGTGCGGAAGATCAGCACGTTGTTGCACAGATTGGCAGCGATCGCGCCGATTGCTTCGAACACTGCGCCATATTGGCCTGGCATCTCGCCGCCGCCGCAATACCAGCCGAGCTTGAGGCGCAGCGCGTCCTGCAGGCTTGGGATACCGACCGGCGAAAAGCCGGTCGTGACGTCGCTGGCGCCCGGCCATGTCGCAATGCCGTCGATATCGGCGCGGGACAGGCCAGCATCGGCGATGGCCTCCAGCGCGGCATCGACGGTGAGTTCGAGCGCGGACTTGGTCGCACCCCGCGAGACTTCGGACTGGCCGATGCCGGTGATAGCGCAGTTCTTCTCCGGATAGCGCTGGTCCATCATGCCGCTCCCGCATCGGGATCGGGCTCGAACAACGGCACCCAGACATCTTCATTTTGCTCAAATAACACTTTGACTGGCATGCCGAAGCTCACTTCTTCGGGCTCGCAATTGACGATATTGCCAGCCAGCCGCACTCCGTCCTGTTCGGCGATGGTGACCAGCGCCAGCACATAGGGCACCTTCAGGCCGGGCACCCATTGCTGGTGGACCACGGTGAATGTTTCGACTGTGCCTTTGCCTGAAACGGGATGCGGTGCGACCTTCCGGCCCTCGCAATCAGGGCAGAAATTGACCGGCGGATGGACATAATATCCGCAATCCGAACAGCGATGGATGAGGAGTTCGGCATTTGCGCCGCCGGTCCAATAGGCGGTATTGTCATTGTCGAGCAGCGGCAAGGCGCGCGGCGGCATTGCGTTTGACATGTCGCGATCAACTCCCGGTGCAGGCCCTGTGGTACTGCCATTTATCATCGCACGAGTCAGATCATGCAAGCGCATGCCCCCTCTTGTCGAGGTTTGTGCGCCTGGATTTTCCTACACGCTGCTATCACGCTACATTCGCGCTGGCTCTTTCCACCGTGAATCCTCCGGCCCACCCGGCCCCGCGCGGCTTTCGTTCATGAAAGTCGGGCCACCGCGCATGTGTTTCATCAACTAAACCCCCTGCGACTCGCAAAATCGCCGGGGCGGTCAATTGCTATTCCCGTAGCCCCCGGAAGGTTGCGCGGACATCGTGGACAAAGGTTTCGGGGACTTCGCTGGGCACAAAATGTCCGCCCTCCTCATTCTTGGTCTGGAATACGATATCTGCGAAAACAGAATGGGCATAGTCGTCGTCATACAGCCCATAGGCCCCGTCGCGAGGCATCAGGCTGATACCGGCGGGGACTTGCACGCATTTTCCGGGGTGGGTCGGTTGCCACGGATTGCGACCGGCCTCGGCATAATATCTTGCGGTGGTGACGAAGCTTTGGGTGAGCCAGTAGATCATCGCGGTGGTGATCAGGAAATCCCTGGAGAAGCGGCTCTCGACATCGCCCCTTGTGTCCGCCCAGGCGTAGCGGCCCTTGAGCAGCCAGGCGAGCAGGCCGACGGGCGAATCGTGCATGGCGTAGGATAGCGTTTGCGGATCGGTCATCTGCACCGCGACATGGGCGGCAAGCTTGCTTTGCCAGACCTTGAGCCGCTCGAATTCCTCAGGCGAAACGTCCTGGGGCAGCATCTGGCCGCCGGTCGGGTCCCACGGGCGCTCGGTGTTGAAGATGCTGGGTTCGGCAACCATCGTCGAATGCATGCCGATGACATGCTCGGGATATTTATGGGCGAGCGAAATGGTGATGATCGAGCCCCAGTCACCACCCTGCGCGCCGAAGCGCTGGAAGCCGAGCCGATCGACCATCAGCTGCTTCCACAGGTCGGCGGTGACCCAGAAATTGACGCCGGGTTTGGTGAGAGGAGTCGAGAAGCCGAAGCCGGGTAATGAAGGAATGATCACCTCGAAAGCGTCCGCCGGATCGCCGCCGTGGGAGGCAGGATCGGTCAGCGGCCCGATCACGTCCTTCATGTCCCAGAAGGTCCAGGGCCAGCCATGGGACAGCACGATCGGGATCGGGTTGGGGCCTTTGCCGGGCTCGCGAATGAAGTGGATCGGGATGTCGTCGATCGTGGTGCGGTAATGGCTGAAGGCGTTGATTGCGCGCTCCTGCGCGCGCCAGTCATATTCGTCGCGCCAATAGTCGACGAGGGTCTTCAGGTAGTCGGCATTGACCCCGTAGGACCAGTCTGCGTTGGCGATGTCGTGCGGGAAGCGCGTGAGGGCGAGGCGCTGGGAAAGGTCGTCCAGCGCGTCTTGCGGGATCGCAATTTCGAAAGGTTCCACTGTGTTCATCGATTGCTCCCTTCCAGGATCAGTTCCGCCGCGCGCCAGCCGATTGCCATGATCGGGCCGTTGGTATTGGCCGAAACCATGGTCGGCATCACCCCGCCGTCGACGACGCGCAGGTTCGAGACACCGCGCACCCGCAGCTTCTCGTCAAGCACTGCGCGGGTGTCGCTGCCCATGCGAGTGGTGCCGCAAGCATGAAGCCCCGCCTGTCCTGCCGTGCGGAAGGCATCGAGGATCTGCTCGTCGGTTTCGACATCCGGGCCGGGCAGCGTTTCCTGGCCGATGATGCCTGCCAGCGCGGGCTGGCGCAGCCATTGGCGCTGGAGGCGGAACATCGCGATGGTGACCTCGCAATCATAGGGGTCCGATAGGAAATTGGGCCGGATCACCGCGCCCACCGAGGGATCGGTCGAGCGGATGTGCAGGCTGCCCTTGCTGCGCGACCGCAAAGGATAACCGAAGGTGTGCGCGGAATGCAGGTTTTCGCCGTCGACCCGGCCTTCGAAGGTGAGGTTGAGCGAATAGGGCGCGAACAGGATTTCGACATCGGGCCTGTCGAGCGAGGGATCGGTCTTGACGAAGCCGCCCGCCTCGTAGCTGCCTTCGGCCATCGGGCCCGAGCGAGTGAGGAAATAGCGCGCGCCATTGAGGATCGCGCGCAGCCCAAGGTAGCTGGGGTTCTGGCTCAGCGGCTTGAGCAGGTCGACCTGCATCATAAGCAGGCGGTGTTCGAGCAGGTTCTCGCCGACGTCCGGACTGTCATGGACCACCGGGATGCCGAGAGCGGACAGGTGCTCGCCCGAACCGATGCCGGAACGTTCAAGGATTTGCGGCGAGGACAGTCCGCCGGCGGAGAGGATCACCTCGCCCTCGATGCGGCATTCGAAAGGCTGGCCGTTTCTGGTGCCCGCAACACCAACCGCGCGAGTGCCCTCGAACACCACCCGGTCCACGCTCACCCCGGTCCATATTTCGAGATTGGCGCGCTTGCGGGCTGGCTTGAGAAAAGCCTCGGCAGCGCTCTGGCGGCGGCCATCGCGGACGGTCCAGGTCGGATAGCCGATGCCCTCCTGGCCCTCATGGTTGAGATCCTCGACGCGCGGGAAGCCCATCTGCTCGCCTGCTGTCAGGAATGCCTCATGCAGCTCGTTGCCGTTGCGTGCGAAGCTGATCTTGAGCGGCCCGCCCTGGCCGCGATCCCCGCCAGGCACTTCGTGATCTTCGATCGAGCGGAACGCGCGGCCGATATCCGACCAGCCCCACCCGGGAAGCCCCATCCGCTCCCACTCATTGTAATCCTCCGGGTGCCCGCGGAAATACATCATGCCATTGACCGAGGAGGAGCCGCCCAGGGTCTTGCCCCTGATCCACACCTCTGCCGGCATGTCGCCCTCGGCCTCGGTTTCGAAGAAGTGCATGTGGTTCGGATCGTCGAACAGCTTGGCCATGCCTTTGGGCATGTGGATGAGGGGATGGCGGTCCGCGTTCCCGGCTTCGAGCAGCAGTACGCGGTGCTTGCCATCCTCGCTCAGCCGCTCGGCCAGGACGCAACCAGCAGAGCCTGCGCCGACGATGATGTAGTCGAATGACATGGCGCAGTTCCTCTCGCTCTTCCATCATCCCATTTCGGCCCGTATTATCAAGCGGCACATTCGCTCGATTGATAGAATGTGACAACAAACAAGCGGAAACCGGCCCTGCGATACGTTCGGGACCGGGTAAGCGAGGGAGAGAGCAATGCTGGATCTCAAGATTACTGGCGGTACGGTGGTCGACGGCACTGGCCGACCGGGTTTTGTCGGCGATGTCGGCGTCAGGGACGGACGGATCGTCGCGGTCGGTGACGTGGCCGAAGAGGCGAGCGAGACACTCGATGCGACTGGCCGGATCGTCGCTCCCGGGTTCATCGACGTGCACACGCATTATGACGCGCAGGTCTTTTGGGACCCGGCACTGAGCCCCTCATGCTTTCACGGCGTAACTACCGTGCTGGGCGGATTTTGCGGCTTTTCAGTCGCGCCGCTGACACCGGAATCAGCGAAATATCTCGCACCGATGCTGGCGCGCGTCGAAGGCATGCCGCTGGAAACACTGATGGAAGCTGTGCCGTGGAACTGGCGCAGCTTCGGCGACTATCTCAACGGGCTGGACGGCACGATCGGCCTCAATGCCGGCTTTTTCGCCGGGCACAGCGCGATCCGCCGTATCGTCATGGGCGAGCGTTCGGTCGGCGAGGAAGCGAACGACGAGGATTTGGCGGCGATGAAGGCAATGCTTGCCGATTCGCTTGCCGAAGGTGCGCTGGGCTTTTCGACCACAGTTGCCGAGACGCATAATGATGGTGATGGAAATGCGGTCCCGTCGCGCTGGGCGACTCAAGGCGAAATGGTCGAACTGGCAGGCATCGTCCGCGATTACGAAGGAACCGCCCTTGAGATCGTTCATGGACGCAATATCGACGAGGGGCTGCGCGATTTGATGGTCGAGATGTCGCGCGCTGGACAGCGTGCGATCAACTGGAACGCGCTTGCGGTCAGCGACCATCCCGATGCAATGGCGCGCGCGCAGGAGCAGCTCGCCGCGACCGATTATGCGCGGGAGCGCGGGGCCGAGGTGATTGCCCTGACGATTCCGTCTTCGCTTGATTTCTACCTCAATTTCAAGACCGGCTTCATCCTCGATTCCAACCCCGGCGTGTGGCGCGAGATATTCAAGCTGAGCCTGGATGAGCGCAGGCAGCGCTTCGCCGATCCGGCGTGTCGCAAGCAAATGGCTGAAGACGTCGATACGGTTGCAGACGATGCGGTCATGGTGTTCGCCGCGCGACTGGCAAAATTCACAGTTGTTTCAGTTGAGGCGGAGCACAACAAGAAATATGAGGGCCGGGTGGTCAGCGAAATTGCCGCTGAAGAGGGCCGCGAGGTGATCGATGTTATGCTCGACATTGTGCTCGACGACGATTTCCTGACGATCTTCGCACCCCATCTCGGCGGTAAGGACGGCGAGTCCTACGCCTTGCGCGGGCAGCTATGGCAAGACGATCGCACGGTGATCGGCGCGTCCGATGCCGGCGCTCATCTGGATATGATCGACACTTTCGCCTTTTCAAGCGTGGTGCTGGAAGAAGGCGTGCGCAACCACAAGGTGATCTCGCTCGAAAACGCCGTGCAGCTGATGACCGACCGTCCGGCGCGGTTCATGGGGCTGGTCGATCGCGGCAGGTTGGGGCCGGGCTATCACGCTGATATCGTCGTGTTTGACAAGGACACTGTGGGGCGCGGGCCGACTTACAACCGCTATGATGTGCCTTGCGATCAGTTCCGCGTCTATCAGGACGCGGTGGGCATCGATCATGTTTTCGTCAACGGTACCCAGATCGTGCGCGATGGCGAGCATACCGGCGCGATGCCGGGAACGGTGCTGCGCTCGGGTCGTGATACCAGGACGGTGCCGCTCGACGCGCTGTGGGAACCTGCAACCCGCGACAGACTGGCCGCAACTCCGGCAGAATAAGGCAAGAGGGGCAAGCGTATGATCATCGAGCCGCTGTCATCCAGAGGTGGTGCTTCGGTGAGTGGGATCGACTTTTCGGAGCCACTTTCCGAGGATGAATCGTTTCAGCTGCGGGCTGCATTCGAAGAGCACGGCCTCTTGGTGATACGCGGTCAGACCCTGACAAAGCAGCAACTTGCCGCTGCGACGGAGCCCTTCGGCGGACCGGATCTCAGCCCGCCGGCCGAGGACTGCGATCCAAAGGCGCCCGGCGTTTCCGAGATACGGACGCGGGGACCGAACGGCGAGGTAATCCACCAGGACGACGATGCGCTGCTCGGCGAAACCGGCTGGCATTCCGACCACGCCTACATCACCATGCCCAATCGCGGAAAACTGCTCTACGCTGTCGAAGTGCCCGAAGAGCGCGGGGGGACAGGCTTCATCGACGGCTTTGCAACCTATGACGCGCTGCCTGATGCTACAAAGCAGCGGATTGAGGGGTTCCACGTGATCCAGAGCTGGGCCCACGCGCAGGCCACCATCGCCAGCAACATGGCCTATCGCGACAAAGGCGAATCCATGCTCGCTGCCGACCGCTTTGCCGACGTGGCCTATCCGCTGGTTCTCACGCATCCTGTCTCCGGGCGCAAGGCACTCAATTGCCCACCGCTCTGGGCTGCCGGCATCGTCGAACTGCCGGGCGAGGAGGGGCAGGCACTTGTCGACGAGTTGATCACCCACCTGACGAGCTCTCAATTCGTCCATTGGCACCGCTACGAGCCAGGCGACATCGCCGCCTGGGACAACTGGCGCTATCTACATGCTGCCGAAGGTACGCCGGGCCGCTATGCTAGGCTGATGTGGAGCGTAGTCATCCGTGGTGGACCGGTCATCGGCCGAGAGATTGGAGTGCAATAGGCCGAGGCGCTGGGGGCCGAGCCTTAACCCTCCCGCAGCAGTTCCAGCCCCGGCATCGTCCCGTCCTCCCGCCATTTTTCGAGCAGGTCGATATAGGCGATCGGGCCCTTCATGAAGGACCCGCTGAGATGCGTTCCATCTGCAGGCTTGCCTTCCTGATTGTAAGAGCCCGGCGTGCAGGTGTCCGGCATCGCGGCGCGCATCTCGGCGGTCTTACGCATCTCTGCGACCCATTCTTCCTGCGCCTCTTCGCTGGGCTGCACCGTCACGACATTCTCGGCCAGGCAGCGGGCGATGATATCGGCGATATGCCGGGTCTGCTCGTCGGCGATATGGACGTAATTTACCGAAACTCCCGCCTGGGTCAGGCTCATGATGAACAGATTGGGAAAACCTCTTGTCTGCATGCCGTAGAGCGAGTGGATGCCATGCTTCCAATGCTCGGTCAGGGTCTTGCCTGATGGCCCGATGAACTGGATACCGGTTTCGGCCTCGATTCCGGTATTCATGTCGAAGCCGGTCGCATAGATCAGCAGATCCACCGGATATTCCTTCCCGGCGACGACCGGACCCTTCGCAGTGATCCGCTCTACACCTTTGCCCTTGGTATCGACGAGAGTGGCGTTGGGCTGGTTGAAGCTCTGCAGATATTCGTCATGGAAGCAGGGCCGCTTGCAGAAATAATTGTAATAGG
>JAQWKP010000187.1 GCA_029247785.1 Novosphingobium sp. | reverse complement strand
GCTTCGACATGGCGCGCAACATTCGCTTCAGCACGCGGATAACCTCGGCGGCCTATGACGAGGCAAGTGGAGGCTGGACGGTCGAGACGGAAGATAGCGAAACCTTCGCCGCGCGCTGGCTCATCATGGCGACGGGGCCGCTGTCATCGACCCATATTCCGCCATTTCCGGGCCGGGAGGACTTCACTGGCGAGGTCTATCACACCGGGGTCTGGCCGCATCACCCGGTCGATTTTACCGGCAAGCGAGTTGCCATGATCGGCACCGGTTCGTCCGGCGTGCAGGCCACGCCGGTCATTGCCCGTGATGCCGCGCAGCTCACTGTGTTGCAAAGAACCCCCGGTCACAGCTGGCCCGCCCGTAATCGCGCCATGCTGCCCGGCGAGCAGGAGGCAGTGAAGGCGCGCTACCCTGAGCTGCGCGAATATTGGCAGACCCTGCCGGGAGCGACCTTTTTCCGGACCCTGCTGACGGACGATCCGATCGTGCCCGGCACCGGCTCGGCCTTCGATGTAAGCGACGAGGAGCGCCTCGCCATATTTGAACGGGCCTGGGACTATGGTGGTTACGCAGTGTTGCGCGCCTTCAGCGACCTGGTCACGACCGAGGCTGGCAGCCTGCTGGTCAACGCCTTCATCCACGAGAAGATCTCCACCATCGTCAGCGACCAGGAGACTGCAGAGATGCTGAAACCGCGCCAGCTGTTCGGGACCAAGCGCCTGATTCTCGATTCCGACTATTATGAGACATTCAACCAGCCCCATGTTGACCTGGTTGATGTGCGCTCGGACCCCATCGAGCGGCTCACCCAGGCCGGCATCAAGACGAGAGATCGTCAGATCGACGCTGACATGGTCATTTTTGCAACGGGCTTCGACGCGATGACCGGCTCGCTGAGCCGGATCGATTTCACGGGCAAGGACGGAATCCGGCTGGCCGATGTCTGGCAAGGCGGGCCGCAGTCCTATCTCGGTATGTTGGTAAGCGGATTTCCCAATCTGTTCATCATCGGCGGGCCGCAAAGCTGTTCGGCGCTGGCCAATGTCATCCTCGCCAACGAGCAGCAGGTTGACTGGTTCTGTCAATGCATTCGCGACATGCTTGATCGTGATAATCGGACGATCGAGCCAGCGCCAGAAGCCCAGACTAATTGGGTGGAGCACATCGCCGAACTGGCCGACGCCAGCCTCTATACCAAGGCGGACAGCTGGTATCTCGGCTCCAATATCGAGGGCAAGCCGCGCAATTTCCTGCTCTATCTCGGCGGTTATCCTGCCTATCGGGCGCGCTGCGAGAAAGTTGCTGAGGAGGGCTACGAAGGCTTCGTGCTGGAGCCGGCGTGAAGGGTCCAGGCCCGGGAAGGATATAGCTGGGCAATGCAGCTAGAACCCAATTCCGATCAGCTGATGATGGCCGAGACCTTCGGTCGATTTCTCGATGAGCACTCCAGCATCGAACGCGTCCGCAAGGCTCTCCCGTCTGGTTTCGACGTTGCGCTATGGCAGGGTTTGGGCGAGCTGGGTGCACTGTCAATCCGCGTGCCGGTAGGCGCGGGCGGCGTGGGCCTGGGCCTGTTTGACGCGGCGCTGCTGATGGAGCAGGCCGGGCGTACTTTGGCTTCAGGCCCGCTGGCCGAAGCTATCGTCGCTGCGCGGTTGTTGGCTCTGCTTGGCAGCAAGGAGCAGGTTGCGCTGCTCGAAGCTGCCGCGACCGGCCACAGCGTGTTGACGCTGGCGCATCATGACGTCGAGGATCAACCGGTCCAGCTTGTCGCCGGCGGCGCGGTGGCAGACGCAGTTCTGGCTCGCAAGGGCAATAGTGTGGTGCTGGTCCGCTCCGCTCCCGGCAAAGATGTGGGCGAGCGTAATCTTGCGTCCACACCCCTCGCACGGCTGGACCTCGTTCAGGGGGAGCAGGAGCTTCTGGCCCAGGGCGAGCAAGCTGTTGAGGCATTCTGCGCTGCGCTTGAAGAATGGAAACTGCTGATCGCCGCAGCGCTGGCAGGATTGTCTCGTGAGGCCTTGCGGCTGGCGTCGTCCTATGCCAGCGAGAGGACCCAGTTCGACCGCCTAATCGGCAGCTACCAGGCGGTTTCTCACCCGCTTGCCTCGCTATCGGTTGAGGTGGATGCCGGCCGGTACATGGTGTGGCGCGCGATTTGCGACATTGCCGATAGCGAACCGCTGGCAGCGTCCGCTGTATCGACCGCTGCATGGTGGGCTTGCGATGTCGCTGAACGCACTGTCGCCCAGTCGCTGCACACCTTTGGCGGTTATGGGCTGACGCTAGAATATGACATTCACCTGTTTAATCTGCGCGCCAAGGCCTGGCCGCTAGTGCTGGGCGATCCGTCGCTGTTGCTGGCAGAAGCGGGCCGCCGCCGCTATCTCGGCGAGGCTGTCAGCCTGCCCGACGCCGGGGAAGTTTCGGTCGAATTCAGCTGGGGCGAGGAGGCCGAGGCGCTGGCCGAAGAGGTGCGCGCCTTCTTCGAGCGCACGCTGACCCCTGAGCTCAAGGCCAAGGCCCACCACTCGTTCGACGGGCATGATCCGGGCGTCCATCGCAAGCTGGCCGAAGAAAAGTTGCTTTATCCGCATTGGCCCAGGCGCCTCGGCGGACGCGATGCTAGCCCTTATGCCGCTCGCGCAGCGCGCCGAGTCTGGGAAAAGGTGGGCTGGACCACCAATTTCATGGGCACCACCAATATCATCGGCTTCGTCATGGACCGCTTCGGATCTGACGTCCTCAAGGCCGAAGCTTTGAGCAGAGTCGTGGCCGGAGAGGCGGTGTGCAGCCTCGGGTTTTCCGAGCCGCATTCGGGTTCGGACGTGTTTGCGGCCAAGACAAAGGCCGTGCGCGAGGGGGAAGGCTGGCGGATCGACGGACAGAAGATGTTCACCTCTGGTGGTAAACAGGCCGACTATGTCCTGCTGCTCGCCCGCACCGATCCCGACGTGCCCAAGCACAAGGGGCTGACGATGTTCCTCGTGCCGATGAGCTCTCCCGGCGTCTCGGTGCAGCCGGTCCATACCTTTCAGGACGAGCGCACCAACATCACCTTTTACGACGGTGTGCTGGTTCCCGACAGCTATCGGCTGGGTGACGTCGGCGGCGGCGTGCGGGTGATGGGAGCGTCGCTTGAAATCGAACACGGCATGTCCTTTTGCGATCCCCACGCCCATGCCCTGCGCGCCGCTGAAACCCATTGCAGGCAGACCCGGCGCGGAGGCACTCCGCTGATCGATGACCCGCTGATCCAATCGCGACTGGCCCGCGTCGCTGCCAATGTAGCAGCCTCGGAAGTACTGCTTTTCCGAGTGCTGTGGGCGGTAACCGAAGACAAACCGGCGCCGGCGTTCGGACCATCGTCGAAGATGTTCTCCTCGGAAGTCTACCGCGCGGATTCTGCTGAGCTGCTGAACATCGCCGCGCCGGAATCACTGGTGCTGGCCTCGCCTGAAGCAGCCTATATCAATGGGGCTTATCGTCTGTCGCAGGTCTCAACCGTCTATGGCGGCACCAGCGAAATCCACCGTAGTATGATCGCCGAACAACAGCTCGGCTTGCCGAGGACTCGCTAGGCTCAGTCGTTCAGATATTCGTGATAGACCCGGTGGAAATGGTTGAGCGTTGTTTCCTGCCGGGGGTTGAGCTGAGGCCTGGCGTAGCTGCTTGATTTGTTGCCCTTGTGGGTTCCCTCCATCTGCTGGAAGTCCTGCAGGAGGATCTCGCCCCAGAAATCCTCGTCATAGATATCGTCATTGCGCAAGTTCTCGGTTGTGGGGACTTCGCTCTCCGGCATCCGCTCAAGCTGATAGACTTCAAAAATGCAGGAATCGGGGTCGTTCTCGAATGGTCGCGCGCGATAGCCCAGGCAATTGCTCGCCATCGGCAGCAGCACCATGTTCGGGAAGATGTGCCAGTCGGTGCCGGCCTTCTGATATTGTTCCATCGTGATCGAGGGCCAGGGCACGCCGCGCTTCTCGTCGATCCCGGCGGCAATCTCCATCATCTTGCCGGACACTTCTGCTGGCGACATTTCTGATGTCACGAGCGTCGGCAGGACCTGGGCTGCATAGCGGATGGAATCGCTGCCGTTCGAATCGATCGCGGACTTCAGATAGTCGGTGAAGCCAGCCATCGTCGCTGCCACATCCGCGCCCGGCGGCGGCGACTTCTTGGTGTGGCTGCCCTTCATGGAGTTGCTCAGCGTATCGGAAGTATCGGCGTAGAATGTGCCATGTTTGCCCGCCGTGCGGCTGGCGAATTTGCTGGCGCCAAAACGGTTCAGCTGAAAATGGGTGATCGCGACATGATAGCCTTCGTTGAAGGCTTCAAGCGCGACTTTCCAATTGCACGGCATCTTGAGCCATTTGCGCCAGCGGTAGCGCATGGTGTCGAGCCTGAACGGATCGAGCGTTTCTGCCGCTTCGCCAAGATAGTCCAGCAGCGTTTCTGCATCGGCATCGAAATTGACGAAGACGAATCCGGCCCAGGTCTCGACCCGGATCGAAGGAAGGCTCAGGTCCTGATCATCGAGCGTGCCGCACCAGTCTTCTATCTGGGTAACGTGTTCGTTCTGACCGTCGAGGCTCCAGCGCCAGCCGTGGAATTTGCATGGAAAACTGGCCATACTGCCGCTGCCGTCGACCAGGCGCCTGCCGCGATGGCGGCAGACGTTGTGGAATGCGTTGATGGTGTCAGGCGACGACCGCACGACGATAATCGATTCGTTGCCGATATCGTAGGTCACATGATCGCCAACTTCCTGGAGCTCTTCCTCGCGACAGGCCATTTGCCATACTCGCGGCCACAACTTGCGATATTCGAGGCCAACATATTCCGGCTCGTAATAGGCTTGTTTGACGACATGAATTTGCATGTCGTCCGACGCGGAATTTTTCGCTTCAGGCGTCATTCTCAGGTGGATCCGATCGAAAAAATTTGCATCTTGAGCCTAGCGGGTGCTCAAGGCACCTGCGAAAAGCGAAATGGTGTCAGCGCCCGCTTAGTGAACTTCCAGCCCGCATCAGTCAGCGTCAACTCGTCGTCATAGCGGGCGATCAACACGATCTGGTCAGCGCCTTCGGCCTGAGCCATCTCGACAAGGCCGGTACTGGTGGTCGCACTCTTACCGTCGGGGGCGAGGTTGACGTCGGTGATGTTGTTCATCTGCACAAGCCATCTCAGATTCTCGAACGACTTGCTGAAAAAGCCGCGAATGGCGTCGTGGCCTTTGAACGGACCGGGCAATCCCATCATCTCGGGGATGCCGTGAATTTCAGCATCCTCGGTGAAGAAGCTCAGAAATGCCTCAATATCGAGACGGCCCGCTGCGCCTGAATAGCCGCCCAGCACATCCCTTATTGCGGCTTTTGCTTCCAGTTCACTCATGCTCCTACCCTTTCGCCCAGGAGGCAATGATCTCATCGACGGTCGCCAGCGTCGAGATGAACGACAGCGTATTTGCCATCACCGGACCAGCATAATCGAGCGGGAAGCCTGACACGGCGTCGCGCGCGACAATCACCTGATAGCCATTGTTCACCGCGTCCATCGTGAGATTGAGGACTGCGACATTGAGCGAAACTCCGGCGACAATCACGGTGGAGATTCCGCTGTTGCGCAAGCGGCGATCAAGCTGGTTATCGGCCATCGGATTGAGGCCATGCACGCGGCGCGAAATCACGTCGCCTTCCTGCCAGACTTCGGGGCAAGGCGTGTCCCTGGCCGGATCATAGGCTGTCCCACTGGAATTGCGCTTGGATGCCGCCATGAACAGACGGGCATTGGTACTACTGCCAAACCGGTCCGGATCGGTCACGGCGAGGCAATGGACCACCGGCGCGCCTTGCTCGCGTGCGGCTGCCGCAAGCTTCGCGCTGGCGGGTGCAACCCCGGCCTGCTGGGCGGCTTCGGCGAGCGGGCCCACGGAAAGGTCGCCGATGATACTGCGCTGCACTTCGGACAGCAGCACGGCAACGCGGCCAGACTGCAACAAGCTGCACATATCGAATGCCATCTATCTTCCCCCAAACAATTCAATCGAACTGAGCGTGCAAATCACCAGTGCGTCGCAAACCAGCGTAAGCTATTCGCCTTGATCCCTTTACAATCCATCGGCACCATCTGGCCGCCCTGCGCATGGGCCGAAGGATGTCCGACTGGTGTGTGCCGAAGCAGCTTTGCAACGCAGCTTATTACCCATGTAGAGAATAACCTTGGTCAAAATAGCCTCTTCTGTGAATGGGCTGAGCCACGTGGCGGCCTTGCCAGTCGCGGGCAGTATGGTAGAAAGCGGGTCAATTATCTAGAGGTTTTGAGTGGCTCGTTTTCCTGCTGGCAAAGCCAAGGGGTGAACGGTGGAAATGCCGCCAGATTAGTTTCGGAGACCGGCCATGCAGAAGCTTCCCTTCCCCGTCTATGATGCCGACCATCATATGTATGAGCCGGAAGAGGCGTTCATGCGCTACCTTCCGGACCGCTACAAACGCGATTTCTATTTCGTCGAGAAGGATGGTCGCAAGAAGCTAGTGATCGGCGGCGTGCTGTCTGAATTCATCCCCAATCCGACATTTGCGGTTGTCGCTCCGCCGGGCGGTTGGGAGCTGTGGTTTCGTGCCAGCAACACCGAAGGCCTGTCCAAGCGCGAGCTTCAGGGAAAGGCTGTGCGTCCGCCAGAAGCGTGGCGCTCCGGTGAAGCGCGAATCGAATTGCTCGACGAACAGGGCCTGCAAGGCGCGCTGATTTTCCCGACTCTTGCTTCGGTGATCGAGGAGCGGATTGGCCATCGCTGCGATGTCTCGGCTGCCCTGTTCCATGCGCTTAACCAGTGGATCGTCGATGAATGGGGTTTTGCGCGAGATGGCCGTATTTTTGCCACGCCGTTCATTAGCCTGACCGATGTCGATGCAGCGGTGAAGGAGCTCGAATTCGTGTTGGAAAATGGCGCACGCTGCGTCAATATCCGCCCCGCGCCGGTACCCGATATTCGCGGCAGCCGCTCTTTTGGTTTCAAGGACTATGACCCGTTCTGGGCGCGCGTCGCCGAGGCAGGAATATTCGTCACGATGCACGGTTCGGACAGCGGTTATGACCGCATCACCCAATGGTGGGCGGGCAACAGCAACGAATATACGCCATTCGAGCGCGATACATTTGGCGCGGTGATCGATCTAATCGGTCGGTCGATTGGCGATTCGCTGACCGCGCTGATCTGCCACGGCGTATTTGAGCGTCACCCGACCCTCAAAATCGCCTCGATCGAGAATGGCGGAGTCTGGGTGAAACCACTGCTGGCGCGGTTTGATCGCGCCTTTGGCCAGATGCCGAAGGCGTTCAAGACGCATCCGCGCGACCAGTTCCAGAAACATGTATGGGTGGCGCCGTTCTACGAGGATGATGTGAACGTGTTGAAGCACGACGTTCCGGTCGAACGCATGCTGTTCGGCAGCGACTATCCCCACCCCGAGGGTGTCGCCAATCCGTTGCAGTATCTGGAAGAATTCAGCGACTATAAATCTGACGAGGTGGAGAAGGTTTTTTCCGTTAATCTCAAAGGCCTGCTGGCCGGAGCACCGCTTTGACCGGCAACCGCGGAGCGGGAAATTTCGGGGCAGACAATGGCCGCGCTTGAAGGCATCCGCGTACTTGATTTCGGGCGCTATGTTGCGGGTCCCTATTGCGCCACGCTGCTCGCTGACTTCGGCGCCGACGTCATTCGGATCGAGCGACCAGGGGGTGGTGAAGACCGCAAGATTGCTCCCGTTTCCGATGATGGCGAGGGAGACGGCGCGATGTACCTTCAGATCAATCGCAACAAACGTTCGCTGACGCTCAATCCCCGCTCCGATGGTGGCCGTGAAGTCATGCGCCGATTGGTCGCTACGGCGGATGTGGTGGTGGTCAATGTCCCGGAGCACGCGCTGGAGAAGATGGGCCTCGACTATGTGACACTGGCCGCGATCAAGTCCGATATCGTGCTGGTCAACGTCTCGTCTTTCGGGGCTACCGGCCCCTGGGCGGATCGGCCCGGCTTCGACAGCGTCGGCCAGGCGATGTGCGGTTCGGCATATCTCTCAGGTCCGGGCGACGTGCCCTATCGCACGCCGATCAGCTGGGTCGATCATGCGACCGCGGTCTATGCCGCCTATGGCGTGATGCTGGCGTTGTTCGAGCGGATGCGGACCGGCGAAGGCCAGCAGGTTTCGGGTAGTCTGCTGGGATCGGCGCTGGCGTTCAGCAGCACCTATCTGATCGAGCAGGCGGCTCTGGGTATCGATCGCACGCCAATCGGCAACCGCAGCTATATCAACGGCCCGACCGACACCTTCCGCACAAGCGACGGCTGGATCGTGACGCAGATCGTTGGTGACACGATCTTCAAGCGCTGGGTTGCGCTGATCGGAGAGCCACATTGGCTCGACGATCCTCACTTTGCCAGCGACATTCTGCGCGGAGAGAATGGGGCGGTACTGTCGGAACGCATGGCGGCCTGGTGCGAGGGGCGCACTTCGCAGGAAGCTATCGATGCGTTGGCAGTGGCCAACATCCCGGCCGGACCGGTGCTTTCGCCGGGCCAGGCGCTGGAGCATCCGCAGATTGAGGCAATGGATTTGTTCCGGCCAACCGCAGTGCCGGGCATGGCGCAGCCGGTGCCCCTGATGATGCCGCCGGTGGGATTGAGCGCATCGCCGGGTGACATTCGCAGCCCGCCCCCAAGCCCGGGCGAGCACTCTGCAGAAATACTGGCGGAGCTGGGTTTTGCGAAAGGCGAAGTGGATACGCTGCGGGCAGCTGGTGCGACGTGAATAGAGCGATCGCGTTGGTGATTGGGAAGCGCTTTTCAACCAATCATATAACTGTTAGAACTGGGCTGAATTTGTCGAACAGGCGCCCTCGTGGCGCTAACCGCCTTCGCCCTGTGAGGAAGCATGGATAAAGACACTTTTTCGATGCTCCGCGATACCGTGCGCCGCTTCGTTGACGAGAGGCTGGTTCCCAATGAAGATCGCGTCGAAGAAGAAGATGCGGTGCCGGACGAAATCATCGCCGAAATGCGCGAGATGGGCATGTTCGGGCTTACCGTGCCGGAAGAATATGGCGGGCTTGGCCTGTCGATGGGCGAAGAAGCGCAGATCGTGTTCGAATTGGGCCGCACGTCGCTTGCCTATCGCTCGGTGATCGGCACTACAGTCGGTATTGGCAGCCAGGGTATCGTCATGGACGGCACGCCGGACCAGAAAGCCGAATGGTTGCCGCAACTGGCCTCGGGCGCAATCATGGCGAGTTTTGCGCTGACAGAACCCAATGCCGGGTCTGATGCCGCATCGCTTACCACATCGGCGATCCTCGATGGCGATATCTACCGGGTGAATGGCACAAAGCGTTTCATCACCAATGCGCCGCGCGCCGGGCTGTTCACGCTGATGGCGCGTACCGATCCCGAAGTGAAAGGCTCGCGCGGGATTTCGGCCTTCATCGTGCCGGCGGATACGCCGGGCATCAGCTTTGGCAAGCTCGACAAGAAGATGGGCCAAAGGGGTACGATGACCTGCGACGTCAATTTCGACGAAGTGGAAGTGCCGGCGGCCAACATCATCGGCGGCGGGCCCGGCAAGGGATTCAAGACAGCGATGAAAGTGCTGGATCGTGGACGCATCCACCTTTCCGCACTGGCGAGCGGGATGAGCGACCGGCTGGTCGAGGACAGTGTGCGCTATGCGGTGGAGCGCAAACAGTTCGGCCAGGCGATCGGTGCGTTCCAGCTAGTGCAGGGCATGCTCGCTGATAGCCGCGTCGATGCCTATGCCTCGTGGCAGATGGTCAAGGATGTCGCTGCGCGCTTCGATGCCGGCGAAAAGGTCTCGGCCGATGTCGCCGCGACTAAATATTTCACCTCCGAAGCGGTCGGCCGGGTCGCCGATCGCGCGGTGCAGATCCATGGTGGTGCGGGATATATGGCTGAATATAAAGTTGAGCAGTTCTACCGCGATGTCCGGCTGCTGCGCATCTATGAAGGCACCAGCCAGGTTCAGCAGACAATTATCGCCAAGGCCCTGCTGCGCGACGCGGGGTTGGACATATGATTTTGGGGGCCATTCCGATGAGGTCTGACCATTCGGCTGCTGAGTTCGCCTGATGTACGGCTTGCTCAAAGGTGTGACCGTGGTTGAGGGCGCCGCGTTTATCGCTGGCCCGACTTGCTGCTTGTATATGGCGCAGATGGGTGCGGAGGTGATCCGTTTCGACCAGATCGGTGGTGGTCCGGATTCGGGTCGCTGGCCGCTGGGCCCCAAGGGGCAGAGCCTCTATTGGGAGGGGATCAACAAGGGCAAGAAGTCGATCGCCATCAATCTGTCGAAGCCCGAGGGCAAGGAGCTGGCGCAGCGCATCGCCACTGCGGGAGACGGGCTGTTTGTCACCAACTTCCCGGTCGCGGGCTTCCTGTCATACGAGAATCTTGCTGCCTTGCGCGGTGACCTGATTTGCTTGCGGGTGATGGGCTGGGCGGATGGTGCTCCGGCGGTCGATTACACCGTAAATGCTTCGGTCGGCGTGCCGGCGATGACCGGCCATCCCGACGATCCGCGCCCAGTCAATCATGTCCTGCCCGCCTGGGACCTGCTGGCCGGGGCCTATGGCGCGTTCTCCCTGCTTGCCGCGTTGCGCGATCGCGATTCGAGCGGCCAGGGGCGGGAAGTGCGCCTTGCGTTGTCCGACCTTGCTGCCACTACGCTCGGCAATCTCGGGCAGGTTGCCGAGGTGATGTTGGGCGGGACTGACCGGGCCCGAAGCGGCAATGATCTGTTCGGTGCCTTTGGCCGGGATTTCCTCACCGCTGATGGTCAGCGAGTAATGATCGTTGCCATCACGCGGCGTCAGTGGACTGGCATTGTCAAGGCGCTGGAGATTGGCGAGGCGATTGCTGCGTTGGAGACGGCAACCGGGGTTTCGTTCAGTGCCGACGAAGGTGCGCGCTTTGTCCATCGCGCGACCATCGACGCGATCGTCGAGGCGGCGATGGCCAAGCGCAGATTGGATGAACTTGCGCCGACATTCGATGCCAGCGGCGTGACCTGGTCGATCTACCACACGCTCGACGCCGCGCTGACGCATGAGCCGCGGCTATTCGGCGATAATCCGCTGTTTTCAGAGGTCACCCATGCTGGCGGCGACAGCTATCCGACACCGGGCGCAGCCGCGCGCCTGCCCGAGGACGAGAGGTTCGCCGCCGCGCCCAGCCCGCGCCTCGGCCAGCACACCGACGAAGTGCTTTCCACCCATCTCGGGCTTGGCTCTGGCGAGATTGGCCAGTTGCACGATGAGGGCATCGTCGGGTGAGCGCCTGGATCGCCACGGCTCGCGCCGCATCTGTTGCCGCTCGCGCCTTTGCCGAAGCAGCGCGGCAACAGATGGCCGCGACGATCGCGCCCGAGGGCAAAGTCATCCCAGCGCTGGCTGACCGTGAACAACGACTGGTCCACGGTTTCGCCTGGATTGCGACGACTGCAGAAGCACTCGCCGCGACAGCGGACTGGGCCGCGCGCTCGCATACCGCAGGTCGGTTCGGTGCAATCGATGAGCTGGTGCTGCGCATTGGCTTCGGCGAATATCTGGCGCAGTTGCTCGGCGGTGTGCCGATGAGCCAGAACGAATTCGTCCGCCCGGGGGAGCTGGGCATCTCCGTAGCCGCACAGGTGCTCGCTGGAGACGCGGAGGTGCAGGCGTTCCTTGCCCGGGGCAACACGCCAGCCAACCGCCTTGCGCTGGCTGAGAGACTGCGCGGTGGCGAACTGCCGGACGAATCGCTGGACGATGACACGATCGACATGATTCGCGCACAGTTTCGCAATTTCGCGCGCGACCGGATCGCACCGCATGCCCATGGCTGGCACCTCGCTGATGCCCTGATTCCCGATGAAGTCGTGCAGGAAATGGCCGATCTCGGTGTGTTCGGTGTGTGCATTGGTGAAGACTATGGTGGGCTCGGACTGGGCAAGCTGGCGATGGTGCTGGTATCCGAAGAATTATCGCGCGGGTGGATCTGCGCCGGATCGCTGGGCACACGTTCGGAAATTGCCGGTGAACTGATCGGCGCGAATGGCACGGATATGCAGAAGGCCAAGTGGCTTCCCGGAATTGCTTCGGGGGCAGTGTTGCCGACTGCAGTCTTCACTGAACCCGATGTCGGCTCCGACCTTGCCTCGGTCTGCACCCGCGCGGTGAAGGGCGAAGCAGGCGATTGGCAACTGAAGGGCGCGAAGAACTGGATCACCCACGCCGCGCGCACCGATCTGATGACCGTGCTGTGCCGCACCGATCCCGAAACTCCGGGCTATGGGGGCTTGTCGATGTTGCTCGCAGCCAAGACGCGCAAGGCCGACGATATCGACTTTCCCGATGCGGGGCTCGAAGGCAGCGAAATCGAAGTCCTCGGCTATCGTGGCATGAAGGAATATGTGCTGTCATTCGATGATTTCGAGGTCGCCGGTGAAGACCTTCTCGGCGGTCAGGAGGGACAGGCCTTCAAGCAGCTGATGCGCACCTTTGAAGGCGCGCGCATCCAGACGGCCGCGCGGGCCGTGGGCGTGGGCTGGAATGCTTTTGATCTCGCGCTCCGCTATGCGACAGAACGGCGCCAATTCGGTAAACCACTTGCTGATTTTCCGCGTGTATCGGACAAGCTGGCGATGATGGTCGCCGAACTGGTGATGGCGCGTGAGCTGACCTATTCGGCCGCCCGCCACAAGGACAAGGGCGAGCGCTGCGACATTGAGGCTGGTATGGCCAAGCTGCTGGGCGCGCGGGTCGCCTGGTCGAATGCTGATCTCAATGTCCAG
Organism: Novosphingobium sp.; assembly: GCA_029247785.1. GTDB lineage: Bacteria > Pseudomonadota > Alphaproteobacteria > Sphingomonadales > Sphingomonadaceae > Novosphingobium. Next base: position 18,116 of record JAQWKP010000187.1, on the reverse strand, counting down.
ATCCATGGCGGCAATGGCTATGCGCTGGAATATGAAGCCAGCCGTATCCTGTGTGACGCGCGCATTCTCAGCATTTTCGAAGGTGCTGCCGAAATCCAGGCGCATGTCATTGGCCGAGGTCTGGCACTCCGCGCGCAGGTGGCGGCATGAACGCGCTTGTGCCCATCACTATCCGAATCCGCCAGTCGGGCCGGATTCAGATCATCAGCTATGATCGCCCCGAGCGCCGCAATGCCTGGAATGTCGCATGCGCGCGCGAGACCATCTCTGCGGTTGTGCAGGCCAATGCCGACCCTGGCATCGGCGCGATCGTCCTGACAGGCGAAGGCACGACTTTTTGCGCTGGTGCCGACATGAAGGAAGGCACCGAATATGATCCTGAGACCGGACACCGCCTGACGCCGGCCTCCTTCACCATGGGATCTGGGGACCACAACTGGATCGATCTGCTGGCGCGTTCGAAGCCGGTGATCGCCGCGATCAATGGCCTCGCGGTTGGGATCGGAGCCAGCCATTCGCTTGCTGCCGATATCCGTGTTGCTGCTGAAAGTGCCAGCTTTTCCTTTCCGTTCCTGAAGCTTGGAGCGATGCCGGAATGCGGAAGCACTGCGCTGTTGCCCCGGCTGATCGGTCCGGGACGGGCGATCGACGTGTTGCTACGCAGTTCGACTATCTCGGCGCAAGAGGCTCTGGCCTGGGGGCTGGTGACGCAGATATTTCCCGATGCTGAGCTGCTCGATGGGGCGATCGCAATTGCCCAGCAGCTTGCCGAATTGCCAGAGCTGCAAGTCAGGCTGACCAAGCAGATGCTGACCGCGAATGCCGAAAATGGCGATGCTCATGCGATCATGCGCAATGAGAGCGAAGCCTTCATCCAGCTGCTCAAGGCAGCGAGACGAGAGAAACCGCTTTGAGAGCGCATTCAGGGAGAGGATGAATATGCCGACGGGCGTGAAAGTGAGCCGCTTCAGCCACATGAACATCGTCGTTGATGGTCTCGATGCCAGCGTTGAGCGCATGCGCGAGCTGTTCGGCGCCGAGTTCCTGCTCGATCTGCCCGGACCAGATTGGCACGCCTGCCTGATCGAAATTGGCAATGTTATCATCGAGCTGTTCGCACCGTCCCATTTCATGCTGCATTCGCGCAATGGTCCGCTTCATCTGGGCATCGAGTATGTTTCTGATGTCGATGAAGCGCGGGCCGCGGTTGCCGCACATGACGTAGGCATCTTCCGCGACATCGTGGCGGCGATTCACACCGATCCTGCCGACGGTTTCGGAGTGGACTTTGAGTTCTACGCTGGCTCGTTCCACGAGAACAATCCACCGGTCCTGACCCAGCCAATCAAACCGCTGTCCTATTGGCGAGACGAACATCCACTCGGTCTCACCGGCCAGAAGGGTTATACCCACGCTGTTGCCGATATTGTTGCGGCTTCGCAATTCATGCAGAGCTTGCTTTACGCTCGCCCCGCCTATGAGGTCGACCGGCCCGAGCTGGGCGCTCGTGCGGTGGGCCTGGAAGTAGCCGACGGCGTGGTCGAGCTGTTGACGCCGACCGGCCCGGGCCAATTGCAGAGCGATATGTACCGAAGCGGCGAAGGTATCCGCTCGACGCAGTTTTCGGTCCGCGACATCGAGCAGACCCGGCGCCATTTCACCGATCGCGGGGTCAGCTTGATCCCCGGCACCACGCCGGGCAGTATTGCCGTGGCACCGGAAGAGAATTGCGGTCTGCTGTTCGAATTTGCCGAGTGAGATAGGAGCGATCATGCATATCCGGGACTGGGCAGAGAAGACGCCCGATACGATCGCTATTCGAACCCTGGGAGCGGGCGATACGCTGACTTTCGCCGAGCTTGAGGCTGGCTCCAATCGAGGCGCACATTTGCTGCGTCAACTGGGGCTGGAGCGCGGCGATGCCTTTGCTGTCTGGAGCGGCAACAGCACGCGCTATCTCGAGATTGTCTTCACGATGCAGCGCGCCGGCCTCTATATGGTGCCGATTGCCTCGAAGCTTACTGCTCCCGAAGCCGCCTATATCGTCAATGATGCGAAAGCCCGTGTCCTGATTGTCGATGCGACGCTCGGGGCGGCAGCCGAGGATATGTCGCGAGAGGCAGCGCAGCTCTGCCCTGATGTCGAGCATTTCTTTGCGATGCGAGGATCTCTGCCGGGTCTTCGCAGTTGGGAAGCGGAGACGGCGAAATTGCCCGGCACGCCGATTGCCGATCAATCGACCGGCCTTGCCATGGTCTATTCATCGGGCACCACCGGCAAGCCCAAGGGGGTTCACCGCGCCTTGCCCGAGGCTGCATTCGACGACCCCGACTTCTACACGCTGTTCCACAAGCAGCAGTTTGATCCACAGCCCGGCACCGCGTTTCTCGCGACGGCACCGCTCTACCACACCGGCCCGCTGGCCTTTGTCGTCTCGGAGCTGAAGCTGGGGGCGTCGATTGTCGTGTGCGAAAAGTTTGACGCTGAGCAGGTGCTCGCCGCGATCGAGACCTATCAGGTGCAACGCGGCCAGTTCGTGCCGACCATGTTCACTCGTATGCTCAAACTGCCTGACGAAATTCGCGGAAAATACGATGTCTCCTCGATACAGCTTGCGCTGCATTCGGCTGCGCCGTGTCCAATCCAAGTCAAACGCATGATGATCGAATGGTGGGGGCCGGTCCTGTTCGAGATCTATGGCGGCACCGAGAATGTCGGCTCGACAATGATCGACAGCCACGAATGGCTCAAGAAACCCGGCTCAGTCGGACGGCTGATGCAAGGCTCGGTCCATGTTTGCGCCGAAGACGGCAGCGAGCTTGCGCCGAGCGAGACCGGCCTGATCTATTTTGAGGGTAATGCCAGCTTCAAATATCTCGGCGACGAGGACAAGACCCGCGATTCCCGCCACCCCTTCAACGAGAATTGGGCGACTTTCGGCGACATCGGTCGTGTTGACGAGGACGGCTATCTGTTTCTCAGCGACCGCCGCGCATTCATGATCATCTGCGGCGGAGTGAACATCTACCCCCAGGAAGCGGAAAACCTGCTGGTGATGCATCCGCAGGTTACAGACGTGGCGGTGTTCGGCGTGCCGGACCCCGATATGGGCGAGCAGGTCAAGGCCGTCGTCCAGCCGGCCGACGGGACCATGGCAGGGCCGGAACTGGAAGCTGAACTGATCACCTATTGCAGGGATCACCTCGCCTCGCTCAAATGCCCGAAATCGATCGATTTCGAGGCTGACCTGCCGCGAGATCCTACCGGCAAGATGATGAAGCGACAGCTGCGTGAGCGCTATCTGAAATCCGCTCAGGCGGCCAATTGATCGGGGAGAAAGCGGAATGGATCTGGGAGTTAGGGGGAAGGTATTCGCGCTTGTCGGCGGAACCGGCGGCATCGGTTTTGACACGGCGCGGCTTTTGGCTGCCGAGGGCGCAAACCTCGCCCTGTTCGGTCGCGGGCGAGAACGCGGCGAAACTCGCGCGCAGGCTTTGGCCCAGGAATTTGGCGCCGATGTTCGGATGTATGTGGCTGACGCGTCGATCAGCGGTCAGGTCGAGGCGGCGATCGAACAGGCCGCGGCAGATTTTGGTCAGCTCAACGGCATGGCCAATACTTCCGGCCTGATGCAAACGCGCAAGACCCTGCTTGATGTCAGCGACGAGGTTTGGGAGCAGTATTTCCAGGACCACTTGATGTCGACCGTCCGTGCTGCCCGTGCAGCCGTGCCGCATCTGATTGCTGCGGGCGGGGGAACGATCGTCAACACGGCGGCGCTTTCGATCCATGCAATGAAGCCGCCGCTGATGGGCTATGCGACGATGAAGAATGCGGTGGTCAGCCTGACCAAGAATATCGCGCTGACTTATGGCGAGCAGGGCGTCAGGGCCAACACCGTCGCGCCTGGCTTCATTGCCGGCGAATCGGTCGACGGGATCGCCAAACTGGCGATGAAGAAATACGGCCTGCCACGCTTTGAAGCGATCACCAAGGCGATGCGGGAGGACTATCATCTCAACGTTGCCCTGGGTCGACCAGGAAGACCGGAAGAGATCGCAGACCTCTATGCCTTCCTTCTCTCCGAACGTGGGGGCTATATGACCGGGGCACTGATTAACAGCGACGGGGGCACGCAATTCTGATTGCGTACAAATTATGCAAGGGAAGTGGCTGGCAGCGGCTGCGCAGGGGAAGATCATGACAAAACCTCCGGCGGTGACGCGGATCAAGGTGGCCGAACGGGTCGCGGCGGAACTTCGGCGCGAAATCGTCACCGGCAATCTTCGTCCCGGTGATCGTCTTCACCCCGAACGGCAGTTGCAGGAACAATTCAAAATTTCGCGGCCGACCCTGCGCGAAGCACTGCGGCTCCTGGAATCGGAATCGCTGATCGAAGTGGCGCGCGGCCAACGCGGCGGCGCGCGCGTGACAAAACTCGATCCGCGCGTGCTTGCTCGACAGGTCGGGGTCTGCCTGCAGATCGAAGGCGTGACGCTGCAGGATGTGTGGGATTCGCGGATGATGATCGAGCCGGAAGCCGCCGCATTGCTTGCGCTTTCGAAGGATTTCGCGGCAATTGAGGCGATGGCGGAGAATATCGAGGAGGCCGATGCGGCGATTGACGATCCCGTCGCCTATGCGCATCTCACCTCCGGTTTCTCGCGGCTGCTCACTGAATTTTGCGGCAACAAGACCATCCATATCCTTTCCGGTCTGATCCAGGACATCGTCGACCAGCAGCATGTCGATGTGACGGTCAAGACCTATACCAGGCAGGGCGTCGACAAGATGCGTAGGCTCAATGTACGCAGCCGCGAGAAATTGCTTGAGCTTGTCAGGGCCGGCGATGCGGTTGGGGCCAAGGCCCACTGGCGCACTCATCTCGAAGCTAGCGGTGAAGTGGTGTTCAGCACCTATCAGGCGCAGATGCCGATCGATGTGGTGCAGCTTCCGCCCCCTGCGGAAGACGGATAGCCGGGGCTTGCTTCGGCTCCCTCGCTGGTGCAATTCCGGAAGCCACCGAATCATCTAGCTGATTGGAAGAAGGGAATGGGTTTGGTCCCCGCATCGGCACTCGATGACTTCCGCAGTGGGGTCCGAAGCTGGTTGCAAACTCATGTGCCAGCCGAGCCGGCTCCATCGATTACCCGGGATGGCATTGCGCATCGTGATTTCCTGCGCGGCTGGCAGCGCAAACTTCATGATAGTGGCTGGGCGGGGATCAACTGGCCCAGCGCCTTTGGTGGGCGCGATCTTGGCGCGATGGAACAGATCGTCTGGTTTGAGGAATATGCCAGGGCAGGCGGGCCAGACTGCTTCGGCCTGTCGGTTGCGCAGTCTCATGCCGGTCCAACTCTGATCCAGGCCGGCACTCCCGAGCAGCGGGCTTTCCATCTGCCCCGTATCCTGAGCGGCGAAGCGATCTGGTGCCAGGGCTTTTCCGAGCCGGGCGCGGGATCGGATCTCGCCGGGATCCGTTGCCGGGGCGACGTGGAGGGCGACGAGATCGTCGTCAATGGCTCCAAGATCTGGACGAGCTTCGCGCAAGCCGCCGACTACCAGGAGCTAGTTCTGCGCACCGAGCCGGGGTCGCAGCGCCACAAGGGCCTGAGCTGGGTGATTTGCGACATGCAGAGCCCCGGCATTACCGTGCGCCCGATCAAGTCGATGGACGGCGAATATCACAATTGCGAAGTGTTCTATGACAATTTGCGCATTCCACTGAGCAATGTTGTCGGCAAGCTGGGCGATGGTTGGCGGGTTTCGATGGCGACGTTGGCATTCGAACGTGGACGCTCATTCATTGGCTCGCAGGTCCGCCTGCTGCGCACAGTGGAGCGATTGCTGGATTTTGCGCGTGACACCAATGGCTCGGATGGCGAACCTCTGATTGCCGACCCGTCAATCGCTACCCGGTTGGGCGAGCTGCGCGCGCGGGCTTCTGGTCTCAAATCGATGACCTATTTCTCGGTTGCGCGCTCAATGAATGACGAAGTGCCTGGGGCGGAGGGCACATATGTTGCCCTGATGCTCGCCGAGCTCAAGCAGCAGGTTTACCGGCTCTGGATGGAATTGCTCGATATGCGCGGGCTAGAAGTCACTGACGTTCCCCATGCGACGAACCCGGTGCTGCAATATCTGTTCTCCTTTGCCGCGACGATCGGCGGCGGCACTTCCGAAGTGCGCCGCAACATTATCGCCGAGCGCATCCTGGGTCTGCCAAGGCATGACGCGGTCGCGGAGCTTCCGGCATGATGCTGTCGCTGCCCGATGACGAGCAAATGGCGCTGTCGCAGGGCGTTGCTGATTTCCTTGCGGGCAATTTCCCGGTGGAACGCTTGCGCAGTACTGACACGCGCGATGTCGAGCGCTGGGACGAGCTGGTTGGCCTTGGCGTGATCGGCTTGTCACTGGACGAGGATCAGGGCGGCCTCGGGCTTTCAGTGGTCGAAGAAGTGCTGGTTTGCCGCGAACTGGGGCGCACGCTGGTTTCGCCGGCGATCATCGGAGCTATGCTGGCTCCTCATGTTGCGATTCGCGGCGGACAGGATGTACTCGCCGTCAGCCTGCGGAGCGGTGAACGGCGGGTCGGCCTGGCTGTTGGAGGTTCAGACGGAGACGCCCGAGTGGTCGATGCCGCGGACGGGTTGTTCCTTTTTCTTACGGGCAGCGAACTGAGCCTAGTCGAAGGGGCGCAGACTTCCCTGCGATGCATCGACGAGACCGTATGTCTCGCTGCGGCGCCTCTGCCGGGCACAGTGCTGGCCGGTATCGATGCTCCCGAACTTGCATGGGCCGCCCATGTCATGGCAGCGGCGATGTTGTGCGGGCAGCTTGAAGCGATACGCGATATGGCCGCCGACTATGCCCGCACCCGTGTCCAGTTTGGCCGTCCGATCGGTGCTTTTCAGGCCATCAAGCACCGCTGCACTGACGTGGCAATGGGCGCGGACATGTGCTGGGCGCAGGTCTGGAATGCCGCCAATGCGCTGCACAGCGGTGCTGCCGATGCCGAATTTCAAGCCCATGCAGCCAAATGGCTGGCAGGTGACGAGGCGATCAAAGCCGCGCGTTTCAACATCCAGGTACATGGCGGCATGGGCTTCACCCAGGAAGTGGACGCACAGCTGCTGTTGAAGCGCGCCCATGTGCTACACCAGCTTTTCGGCAATCCTCGGCTGGTGCCAGCGCGCCTCGTCGAATTCGAGCTGGAGACCTAGATGTCCGATGGCATTCTTCGCGAAGACAAGGACGGCGTGATCGTCCTGACTCTGAACCGCCCGGAAAAGCGCAATGCCATGAGTGTGGCGATGCGGCAGGTGATCTTCGATGCGGTCGATGATCTGCGGGACAATGACGATCTGCGCGTGCTGCTGCTGCGGTCGGGCAGCAGCTTTTTCACCGCTGGGATTGATATCGTCGAGCACCAGAAGCTCTATCCACCAACGCGCGGTATGCAGGAATTCCGACGCGACTATCGCCGCAACCTGCACCGCTTCCTTGATGAGATCGAGATGGTCGAGAAGCCGGTGGTCATGGCCATCGGCGGGCCCTGTCTTGGGCTCGGCGTGGAAATGGCGGGCGCGGTGGATTTCCGCCTCGCTTCCGAGGATGCGCAATTTGGCCTGCCCGAGGTCGATATGGGGATCATCGCTGGCAGCGGCGGGACCAGCCGAATCGTGCGCCTGTGCGGGGTCGGCTGGGCAAAATGGCTCGGCATGGCTGGCGAGCAAATCGACGCCAGCAGCGCCTTTACTGCCGGACTGGTGCAGGCGGTCTGGCCGGCTGCGGAATTCGATGAGCAGGTTTGGGCGTTCTGCCAGCGCCTCGCGTCGAAATCGGCGGACGCCATGGGGGTATCGAAGCTTGCGATCGACCTTTGCAAGGACCTTGACCGGGCAAGCGCGCGCGTCGTCGAGCGCATCGCCAATACCCCCCTTATCCTAAACGAAAACAAGAGATCGCCGGATAAAACCGTCGGCCAGAAGAAGGACTGATAATGAGCTGGAATACAATTCTATTCGAGAAGCGCGGTCATTCGGCCTGCATTACGTTGAACCGGCCCAAGACGCTGAACTCGATTTCTATCGAGATGATGAAAGAGCTCCAGCTCGCCTATCAAGAGGTGGAGGAAGACGACGATATCTGGACGCTGATCGTTACTGGCGCGGGCAGTAAGGCGCTGTGCACCGGTGCTGACATGGCGGTGTTCGAGCTCACCTTCAAGGACGGCCAGCCGAGCGGCGTCGACATGTGGGGCGAGCCATTCCTGTCTTCGCTTCGGCATTGGGACGTTCCCCAAGAGGCTACTCCGCCCTATCTCAACATGACCAAGCCGATCATCTGCGCGGTCAATGGCATTGCCTGCGGGGCGGGACTCGATCTCGTGTCCACCTGCGACATCGCCATCGCTGCCGAGCACGCCACCTTCTTCGATCCGCATGTGTCGATCGGTGTCGTCTCGGGACGCGAGATGGTCCGGATGTCGCGGGTGTTGCCGCTCAATGTCGCGATGCGCATGGCGCTAATGGGCAAACATGAAAAGATGTCGGCCGACCGTGCCTATCAGCTCGGCCTGATCACCGAAGTCGTGTCCTCTGAGAAACTGACTGAGCGCGCTTGGGAAATCGCGGACACCATCAACCTCAATGCGCCTCTCGCGGTACGCGGTACCCGTATGGCGATCCGCAAGGGTCTGTCACTGCCGATTACCGAGGCTGAATTGCTCGCCGAGAGTTACCGGGTGCGCTGCGCCCGCAGCGATGATGCGAACGAAGGCCCCACCGCCTTCCTCGAAAAGCGTGATCCGGTCTGGAAGGTTGGCTGATCGGCTCGCGGAGTTAGGTGGTGAACCAGGTCCTCAAGGGCATCCGCATTCTCGATTTCGGGCGCTACATTGCTGCGCCCTGGTGCAGCGCGATACTCGCTGACATGGGCGCGGATGTAATCCGCATCGAGAAGCGCGGGGGCGGTGAAGACCGCTGGGTGCAGTCGGTCGGTTCGGACGGAGTCGGCGCGGGCTATCTTCAGTTCAATCGCAACAAGCGGGCGATGACCCTCGACACCACGACAGCCGATGGGCGCGAGGTAGCGCAGCGGCTGATCGAGACCGCCGATATCGTCGTCGCCAACATGCCTGATGCCGCGATGCGCGATAACGGGCTGGACTATGAGAGCCTGAAGGCGATCAAGCCCGATATCATTCTCGCCAGTGCGACTGCGTTTGGCAGGGGTGGTCCCTATAGCAATCGGGTCGGCTTCGATGGCGTCGGCCAGGTCATGTCGGGCGCGGTCTATCGCTCCGGCCTGCCCGATCAGCCGATTCGCAATGCCGTGCCCTATGTCGATCATGCCACCGCGCTGACGCTGGCGATCGGAACGATGATGGCGCTGTTCCACCGCAATGCTTGCGGAGAGGGGCAGGAAGTGGAGGCGGCGCTGCTGCCTGTTTCTCTGACGATCTCAAACGCCCTGGTGATCGAGGAAACCATGGCGCAGCGTAGCCGCGAGCGCATCGGCAACAAGGGCATGGCGATTGGGCCGAGCGACCTGTTTCGGGTGGGCGACAGTTGGCTGCTGATCCAGGTCACGGGTCCGGGCATGTTCAAGCGCTGGTGCCGTCTGGTCGGTGAGGAGGATTGGTTCACCGATCCTCGTTTTGCCAATGACGATCTGCGTGCGGAGCACGGCGATGTGCTCAACATCCGCATGCAGCAATGGTGCGACGACCGAAGCGCAGAGGAGGCGATGGCCGCGCTCGATGCCGCGCGCATCCCGGCCTCCCCAATGCTCTCGCCGCTGGAAGCGGGTGTCGATCCGCATGTCCAGGTAATGGGCTACTTCAAGATGATGGACTATCCGGGCCTGCCAGCACCAGCACCGATCATCGAGACGCCGTTCCGCATGTCTGCGACTCCCGGCACAATCCGCAGCCGCGCGCCGACGCTTGGCGAACACACCGAGGAGTTGCTCGCCGATCTGGGTTACGACAGCGCAGCTATCGCCGATCTGAGGGCGCGCGAGATCATATAGAGCCCCGCCTCAACGGCGATTGAGAAATGTCGTTTGCTGCGTGGTCGTGAACATACCGTCGCTGTCGCCAATTCGGGCGGTCGCGAGGCCGATGCCATTGCCGGCACTCTGGCTGTCGGAATCCAGCAGCAGCCATTCTTCATTGGATGGACGCGTCTGGTAAATGGCGAGGTCGAGATTGGCTGAAGTCCATTCCTTGAATGGCACCAGTGGAGCGAAGCCTGCACCCAAATCGGCGACCATGGCGAGGCGCTCCATCGGCGAGAGCGGGTGACCCGCAACCATATCGGTGGTTACCCGCAACCAGACCGCACCCGGTCCCGTTTCAGCAAAGGCGCCCTTTACTCGGATCATGTCAAACCAGCCCGTGCCCTGCTCCTGATCGACCTCAGGGGGCATGGGATGGGTCAGCGGAAAACTGCGAACAGGCGATTCCCCCAGCCGCACTCGCAAACCGGTCGCGCGCGACCAGGTCCTGCCCAACGCACGCAGCTCCACTTCGACCAGTTGAAAGCGCGGACCGTCTCGCAACACGCGGATCACGGGCTCCAGCGGCTCCATTGGCACCGCTCCATAGATGTCGAGTGTCATCCGCGCGATCATCATCGGCGTGGTAGTATCGATAGACTCAAACAAGTGCGCAGACAGCCCCGCCAGCGAAACACCGCTCTGGGATCGTTTATCCCATGGGCTTGTTCCCAGCCCTGAGGGAACGAAGCGATTCTCCTCAAGGGTGAAGAAATATTGCTTCGCTTCCGTCATTTTTCCGGTCCCATCTCGATCAGGGTAAATCCAGCGTCTTTGCCCGCCGGTCTCAGGCGTATTCTCTAAACGCTGCGGGTCGGCCAATGTTTGATCGATCCATCGCGGCGACTTTGATATGGAGCTGTACCGTCTCGACCACGTTCTTCAATGGCCCTTCAGGGAACTGCTCCGCGCCGCAAACCGGGCCGCAATAACCAGGCTTGGGCAGCGATCATAGTCGCGAATCCAGACCGGTTTGGTGTCTGAATTATGCCGGGCCACTTTGCGATGCAGGCTTCATGTTGCCGCGATACTACGTGGCTAAACCTGAGACGAGTGGTATTCTGCAGAGGGTGGATCGAATTTGAACCCGGGACATTGACGCTTGTTTCGTGGCAAATGATTGATAACACAGCCGATGAATGCGGGGAGCCAAAGCGATAGAAGGGAAGGCCGCAAGCATATGTTCGCCGTCATGATCAATTTTGAGCCGGATGACTCTCGGCATACGACGCCTAACACGGTTGTTCCTGGTTCGAAGGGATACCTCCCGTGGAACTAGAATCACAGAACCGAACCCCCACGCAAATTGTCGCAGATGCCGAGGGCACCGAGGGTCTCGCACTGCAAGCTTCGGCCAATTCGAGCCGAATGCTGAAATTCATGTTTTCGATGATCAACCTGGGACGGGGCCAAAAACGCGCGATCATTGTCGCTATCGATGCGTTGCTGTGTGTCCTGTCGGTGTTCGTCGCATTCGCGCTGCGCGTGGGTGCATTGGAGTTTCCGCTCCAGCCAAGGCTGATCTTCCTGGTGGTCGCCCTGCCGCTATTCATTCCAATCTTCCATTCTTGCGGTGTTTACAAGGCAGTGTTGCGCTTTGTCGGCGCGCGCGGCATCCGCGACCTCGCCGTCGCGATGATGGTCTATGCTTTGGTCCTGATGATTGTTTTCATGGCGATCGGTGTGCCCGGCATTCCGCGCACCGTTGCCATCCTGCATCCGATCATCTTCCTGGGATTGGCCACGAGCGTGCGGATTATCGCTCGTCACATGCTGATGGAAATGGGAGTGTCACGCAGCTTCTCGGGCGAAGTAAAGCGTGTGATGATCTATGGAGCCGGGCTCGAAGGGCAGCAACTCGCTATGCAATTGCGCCACGAGCCGAGCTACCAGTTGAGCGGATTCTTCGATGACGACGCGCAGCTTGTCGGTCAGAAGGTGGACGGCTCCCAGATATACCACAGCTCCCGACTCGCCGAGATGGTTTCTGACCGCGATGTCGGCATCCTGTTTCTCGCCATGCCGACCCTGACGCGCAGGAGAAACCGGGAAATCGTCGATCAACTCGCGGAACTGCGGGTCCAGGTTCAGATGTTGCCGCCGTTGCGGGAGATCGTCGATGGCAAGGTATCGATCAGCGCATTGCGGGAGGTGAAGATCGATGATTTGCTTGGCCGCGATCCGGTCGCGCCAAATCCGCTGCTGCTGAGAAGCACGGTGTTCGACAAGGTTGTGTTGGTAACCGGGGCGGGTGGATCGATCGGCAGCGAATTGTGTCGCCAGATCGTTCGGCTGCGTCCTCGGCGTTTGGTCCTAGTCGAAATGACCGAGTCTGCGCTCTACCAGATCGACAAGGAACTTGGCGAAATTCAGGCCGGGATCGAGGGGGTGGATGTTGAAGTAATTCCCGAAATGGCATCCTTGACCGACGCCGACGGCATACTGCGGATATTTTCCAAGTGGCGACCGGACACCATCATTCACGCCGCCGCCTACAAGCATGTACCGCTGGTGGAAGCGAATGTGGTTTCGGGCCTGCGCAACAATGTAATGGGCACGGTCAATGCCGCGAATGCTGCCAGGGCGGTGGGCGTGGAGCGGTTTATCCTTGTCAGCACCGACAAGGCCGTGCGTCCGACCAGCGTCATGGGGGCCTCTAAGCGGGTATGTGAGCTGGTGTTACAGGCGCTTGCGACCAGAGGTGGCGAAACGCGGTTCGCCATGGTGCGCTTCGGAAATGTTCTGGGGTCGAGCGGTTCGGTCGTACCTTTGTTCAAGCAGCAGATCGCTGAGGGCGGACCGATAACGGTGACGCACCGCGATGTGACTCGCTATTTCATGACCATTCCCGAAGCAGCGCAATTGGTAATCCAGACTTGCGCGATGGCGCAGAGCGGCGAAGTTTTCCTTCTCGACATGGGCCCCTCGATAAAGATCCATGAGTTGGCTCGGACCATGATTCACCTCAGCGGGCTGTCGGTGAGGGATGAGGAAAATCCCGGCGGCGATATCGAGATCGTTGAATCCGGATTGCGGCCGGGCGAAAAGCTCTATGAAGAGTTGCTGATCGATGCGGCTTCCGAGCCGACCAAGCATCCGAGAATTTCGAAGGCGCGCGAAGATTCAATCGCGCCGGAGATTCTCGTGCCGCAAATCAATGACCTGACGGAAGCGCTTGCTAATGGTGACGCGCAGGCCTCGCTCGTCGTCTTGCGCAAGCTGGTGCCAGAATATCGCGGTGAACAAGGTTCGTCGGGTCAAAGTGAGAGCGCCTGACCAGAGCGGCTAGTCGCATCAAGGGTTCAGGGCGAGGCCTGCGTTGTGCAGTGCCTCCACTTCCTTGACTACGGCATCGGCATGGCGACCGCGGTTGCGGGCGTTGGGATGGCTCGTCGCCCAGATCCCGCTCAGCCCCGATGCCTTGGACAAACGGCGCCAGAGCGCTCCTGCGACACGGTAATCATAGCCCGCACGGGCAGCAATGAAGATACCATATCGGTCTGATTCGCGCTCAATATCACGCAATTTGCGCCCATTTTTGCCGAATCCCGAAAACAGGCCGGTCCCGATCCTTTCCTGCTTGAGCCGTCCGTGATGGCCTCGGAAGATGTGGGCCATTTCATGTGCGATGACTAGGGCCAGCTCATCATCGCTGCGGACCCAGACGGCCAGCTTGCCGTGGACCTGGACGATCCGCTCCCCGCTGTCGGCATTGATCTTGCCCCCGGGGACGACCTCCACACGCACCTGGCAAAGGCTATGAGCGGAAAGCGTCAGGGAAAGTGATTCTTCACCTCGCAACAGGTCGAGCTGGATTGCGGTTCCGGCGGGTAGCGCTTCGAGCCGCGACATTAGGGCTTCGACGATATCGTAATAGGCACGCGCATTAGCGCGGACGGTGTGCGGAGTTAGTGCGATTCCGTCGATGGCCGTGATCCGGTCGCCTATCTCGACGCCTGCGAGTTGAGCCGGGCTGCCCGCGGCAATACTGAGCACGGCCGGAAATCCGTCGCCGAAACCGAAGGCGGCGATGGCGGCGGGCCGGATTCGAGGGATATATTGCGCGGCGTCGTGAAGGTTGATGCCCAACGCGCCGTATTTGTCAGGGCAGATGTCGGCACTCGATGCTGCGAGCCGCCAGGATATATCGGCGACTTTCTGGTCGAGCGATTGCAAGAAGAGCAAGCTATTCTCCGCTTCGCTATCGGTGGCCTGGCGAGCGTCCTGTGGTGCTCCGGCCATTGCGCTCGTCGAAAAAGCCCAAAGCATCAACGATGCCAACAGGAGCAAAATTAAACTCTTTGCCGATTTCATGCCTATTCCGGTGTCCATCTGGGCCTGGCTGACCCGACTGGGCTGCAATGCTGGTGAACCTACATGTTTGCCTGTGATGAAGGCAAGTCGACAACCGGCTGCCTGGACCCGTGCGAAATAGTGCCTTTCCAATCCGTAAGGGGATGCTATCGCGGGCGCGCCGACACCGCCAAGCAATGAAGCGAGGGACAGTTTGACAAGCGATTTCGCCACCTGGCCCTGCTTTTCAAAGGAGGAAGCCGACGCTGTTTCGCAGGTCCTGCTTTCCAATCGGGTCAATTACCATACTGGCGAGATTGGCGGCAAATTCGAGGAAGAGTTCGCCAAGTGGTCGGACTGTGAATATGCGGTTGCGGTGGCCAATGGCACGGTTGCGCTGGACCTGGCGCTGAATGCGCTGAGTTGTCCGTCGTCAGATAATTTGAGACGTATGGCCAGTTAAAGCAGGTGAGTGTTTGGGCCCATCTGATTGGTTGATATTACGCGGCGATCTTGCGGTGTTGCAAGCGCCGATGCTCGATGGTTTTGCGTTTGATCCTTTCTCGCTGTTTGATGATGGTTTCGGCCCTGCCGAAGTAGGCGTCGGCCGGCGTGACGTTCTTCAGGCTCTCGTGATAGCGCTGGTGGTTGTAGTGTTCGACGAACGCTTCGACCTGCGCTTCGAGATCACCGGGCAGGTAATAATTCTCCAGCAGGATGCGGTTTTTGAGCGTCTGATGCCAGCGTTCGATCTTGCCCTGCGTCTGCGGATGGAACGGGGCACCGCGAACGTGGTGCATCTTCTTGTCCGCGAGATAGTCTGCCAGTTCACCTGCAACATAGCTGGGACCGTTGTCGCTGAGCAGGCGAGGCTTGTGCAGCACATGGGCCGACGCACAGCCTGATGCTTCCAGTGCAAGGTCCAGTGTCTCGGTGACGTCCTCGGCGCGCATCGTCGTGCACAGCTTCCAGCTGATGATGTAGCGGCTGAAGTCATCGAGGATCGTCGACAGGTAATACCAACCCCAGCCAATGATCTTGAGATAGGTAAAGTCGGTCTGCCACAGCTGGTTGGGCGCGGTGGTCTTGTCTTTGAACTCGCTGGCAGCCTTCATCACGATGAAGTTCGGGCTGGTGATCAGATCGTGCGCCTTGAGCAGGCGGTAAACGCTGGCCTCCGACACGAAGTAGCACTGCTCATCGGTAAACGTCAGCGCCAGTTCGCGAGGCGATAACTCGCAGCGTTCCAGCGCCAGCTCCAGGATCTGGTCCTGCACCTTCTCCGGTATCCGGTTCCAGGCTCGGCGCGGCCCTGGCCGCCGATCTTCCAGCGCATCCTCGCCGAAGCGCTGATACAGATCATACCAACGGTAGAAGGTTGGCCGGGCGATGCCCAACCTGTCCAACGTCTGCTTGGCGGGCAGGTGGGATCGCTCAACGATGCGGATGATCTCCAGCTTTTCTGATGCGAGATATCTCATTCTTCGTCTCCCCCATCCCCGATCATGCTTTTTTTGAGCAGCCGGTTCTCGAGCATCTGCTCGGCCACGACCTCCTTCAGGTCGCGAGCCTCGCGGCGAAGATCATGCACTTCATCGGTATTAGCAGCACGCGACGTGTCGCCAGCCAGCCTGCGCTTGCCAGCCTCCATGAAGTCCTTCGACCATTTGTAATACACGCCCTGCGCAATGCCCTCGCGGCGGCATAGCTCGGCAATGCTGTCATCGCCGCGCAGGCCTTCCAACACGATCCGAATCTTCTCTTCCGCGCTGTACTGCTTGCGGGTCGCTCTGCGGATGTCCTTGACCACCCGCTCTGCGGGTGCCTTTGAGTGTTTTGGCTTCATTTCCGTTCCTTACAGTCACTGCAACGAACCCAAAACACTCACTTATTTTATCCAGCCTATCTGTCTATTGATCGCTGACGGCAGACACGCTGAGTGTCGGTCGCGTCAATGGCGGAACGGATAGTGACGAAGTGATCGTCACGCCGTCATAGGCGCCCTTGTCCGGCGTATCGATCAGATCCAGCCCATACTCATGTTCAGCCTCCGCGGCGTCCGCCCAGGGGTCATAGACATCCACCGAAACGCCAAAACTTTCCAGTTCTGTGATCACGTCGATCACTCGAGTATTCCGCAGGTCGGGGCAATTTTCCTTGAAGGTCAATCCCATGATCAGCACGCGCGCACCGTTCACCTGTATACGCTGCTTGAGCATCGCCTTGACCAGCTGTTCGGCAACATAGGCGCCCATGCCATCGTTCAACCTACGACCGGCGAGGATGATTTCCGGGTGGTAGCCGATTTCCTGCGCCTTATGCGTGAGATAATAGGGGTCGACCCCGATGCAGTGGCCGCCGACCAGACCCGGGCGAAACGGCAGGAAGTTCCATTTCGTGCCCGCCGCCTCCAGCACCGCTTCGGTATCGATGCCCATGCGATTGAAGATGATGGCGAGCTCATTGATCAGCGCGATGTTGAGATCCCGCTGGGTATTCTCGATCACCTTGGCGGCTTCCGCAACTCTGATCGATTCCGCATTGTAGGTGCCGGCGGTAATGATCTCGCTATAAATCGCATCCACAAGGTCCGCGACTTCCGGCGTCGAGCCTGATGTCACCTTGCGGATCGTTGACAAGCGATGCTCCTTGTCCCCCGGATTGATCCGCTCTGGACTATAGCCGCAGAAAAAATCGCGATTGTAGGTCAGGCCTGAGACGCGTTCGAGCACTGGCACGCAGTCTTCTTCGGTCGCGCCGGGATAGACGGTCGATTCAAAGACCGCGATGTCCCCTGCTTTCAGCACCTTGCCTACCGTCTCCGACGCTTTGATCAGCGGTGTCAGATCGGGTCTGCGGTGGGCATCAATTGGTGTCGGCACAGTAACAATGAACAAGTCGCATTCCGCGATGTCGGCGAGATCTGTCGTGAAACTGAGATATTTCGCGGAGGCGAGCTCTTCCGCATCGGCCTCCAAGGTGACGTCTTCGCCGCGCCGCAGCTGCTCAATGCGCACGGCGTTGATATCGAAGCCAACCACAGGACGCCGCCTGCCAAATTCGACTGCTAACGGTAGGCCGACATAGCCCAGACCGATGACGGCGATCTTGCGATTGTCTGGAGAAATCATGGGCGCGGCTCTTAGCACTGCGATGATTTATTTGCCAGAATAGTCTCGGTACCAACGGACGAAATCTGAAATGCCATCGCGGAAATCCGTTTGCGGGCGATAGCCGGTCAACCGCTCAAGCAGTGACGCATCTGCCCAGGTCGCCGGTACGTCCCCCGGCTGCATCTCCATGTAGTTGCGCTCAGCCTTCATGCCCAATTCTGCCTCAATGGCGTCAACGAAGTCCAGCAAGCGCACCTTGTCCGAATTGCCGATGTTGACAATCCGGAACGGAGCGACCGGCGAGAGGCTGTCGCCTTCCTCGATTTCAACCTCTCCGGCTGGCCGGACTGGCGGCGCATCGATCAACAGCATGATCGCCCGCACCAAGTCGGTGACATAGGTGAAGTCCCGAAACATCTCCCCATGATTGTAGATATCGATCGGTCGTCTATCGAGGATCGCATCGACGAATTTATACAGGGCGAGGTCGGGTCGTCCCCAAGGCCCGTAGACGGTGAAGAAGCGGAACATGGTTGTCGGAAGGTCCCAGAGATGGGCATAGCTATGCCCCATGCTCTCGTTGGCTTTCTTGGTAGCAGCATAGATCGTGAGCTGGGTATCGGCCTTCTCGGTCTCGGTGAACGGCAT
>JAQWKP010000178.1 GCA_029247785.1 Novosphingobium sp. | reverse complement strand
GCCACGCGCAGCAACATCGGTAGCCACGCACACGCGCACCCGTCGATCACGCATGGCCTGCAGCGCATGGTTGCGCTCACTTTGGGAATGTTCACCAGACAGCGCAACAACCGTAAAACCGCGCTCCTGCAACGTTGCATGCATGTGGCGAACATTGTCTCGCGTGGCGCAGAACAGCAGCGCCGTTTCCGCTTCGTGAAAACGCAGCAGGTTCACTACCGCATTCTCGATCTCGGGTGGCGAAATGGTGACCGCCTGATAGGTGATGTCACCATGTCCGCGATCATCGCCCACCGTTGAAATGCGCAAGGCATCACGCTGATAGCGCTTGGCCAGCGCTTCGATCGGGCGCGGCATCGTCGCTGAAAACAGCAGCGTGCGACGCTGATCGGGCGTGGCATCTAGGATCTCTTCAAGGTCCTCGCGAAAGCCCATGTCGAGCATCTCGTCCGCTTCATCGAGCACGATCGCGGCGAGTGCCGACAGATCAAGCGCCCCGCGTTCAAGATGGTCACGCAGCCGGCCTGGCGTACCAACAACAATCGATGCGCCATGTTGCAGCGCGCGGCGTTCCTGCGAAGGGTTCATACCGCCAACACAGGTCGCGATGCGCGCACCGGCCTTGCCGTATAGCCAGGTCAATTCGCGGCTTACCTGGAGCGCCAGCTCGCGCGTCGGGGCGATCACCAGCGACAGTGGCTTGTCGGGGCGAGGCATGGAGCCCTCATTGCCGAGCAGCTCGCCTGCCATGGCAAGGCCAAACGCTACGGTCTTGCCCGAGCCGGTTTGTGCTGAAACGACAAGGTCGCGGCCAGCAGCCTCGGCTTCGAGCACCGCCGCCTGGACGGGAGTTGGATCGGCATATCCGCGCTCAGCAAGCGCATCGCCAAGTACTGGCGGAAGAGAGGTAAAAGGCATGGGTCTCACAAACAGGATCGGCGGGCAAAATTGCGCGCTACGGGAAAAATCAGATGGATTGGGCAGCAGCCCAGCCACTGGCCCAGGCCCATTGGAAATTATATCCGCCAAGCCAACCCGTCACATCGACGGCTTCGCCGACCCCATAGAGGCCTGGAACGCGTTTGGCTTCCATTGTTTTCGAGGAAAGTTCCGCAGTGCTGATGCCGCCTGCCGTAACTTCAGCCTTTGCAAGGCCTTCCGTGCCATTTGGATGGAACTGCCATGCCGCCAGTTGGGCCTCCGCCCGGGACAGGGCGGCATCGGACGTGTTCGCAAGCGTATTGTCCAGCTCCAGATGTTTCGAAAGCACTGCGGCGAGCCGGTCGGGCAGGCTTTCTCTCAATAGTGACCGCAAGCTGGAGCGCGGCGAACCGCGCTTGGCTTCAACAAGCCAGCCTCGCTTCTGATCGGGCAGGAAATCGATCCCGACAGGGTCACCATGACGCCAGTAGGACGAAATTTGCAGGATTGCCGGGCCGGACAACCCGCGATGGGTAAACAGCGCGGCCTCGCGGAAAGCTGGCTTTCCGGCGTGCGCGGTAACTTCGGTGGCGACCCCGGACAGCTCGCGAAACAGGGCATCCTCGCCGCCTAGCGTCAGCGGCACCAGCGCCGGGCGCGGTTCAACCACTTTCAATCCGAACTGACGGGCAAGATCATAAGCGAAGCCGGTCGCGCCCATTTTGGGGATCGAAGGTCCGCCGGTTGCGATAACAAGAGAGGGGGCTTCAAATGTGCAAGTCTGGGTCGTCACGCGGAACTGGCCATCGCCATGTGTCACGTCCGAAATCAGTTCACCGCACGCGACCCGGCCGCCGGTGCTGGCGAGCTCATCAAGCAGCAGCTGCACGATCTGGCGCGCCGAACCATCGCAGAACAGCT
>JAQWKP010000164.1 GCA_029247785.1 Novosphingobium sp. | reverse complement strand
CGAAAGGATCAAACAACAGACCATCGATCATCGGCGCTTGCAACACCGCAAGCTCGCCGCCTAATATCAATCAACCAGATGAGGCCAACGCTCCGCTAATCTACGCTCCCATCAGTGCCAAATGGTCTGACGACGGACAATGCAAGTATCTAGCCCAGCGGAGCACGCGATAAGAGAATTTGAACAAGCTTCACGGACTGAGACGGCAGAGGTGGCCGTTGAAGGTGGGGAAGACACGGCCGAGCAATCGAGGATGTCGGTGGGAACTGGCTTCTTTGTCGGTCCATCTGGAAATATATTGACCAGCTTTCACGTGATCGACGGCGCAAAGCGAATTGCTTGCCGCACCCAAAATGGGAAATTTCATTCGGCTTCACTCGAGCGCGCCAGCGCCGCAAACGATCTCGCACTGCTGAAAGTCGAGTTCAGGCCAAGAGCCTATCTTGGTCTAGCCGCTCCTTACTCTATCACTCCTGGAGACCGTGTCTTTACCTTGGGCTATGGTGCACCGAATTACTTGGGTGTCCACGAACCGAGATACACAGAGGGCAGTATCAGCGCTCTTAGCGGATTGGGGGCCGAGGATGCTTACATGCAGGTTTCGGTGCCAGTTCAGCCCGGCAATTCCGGGGGTCCTCTTTTGAACGAAGATGGGCATGTCGTTGGTGTGGTTGCCGCCCAAGCCGCAGTCGAAAAGTTCCAAGAGGTTGAGGGCACCCTTCCGCAGAATGTTAATTGGGCGGTGAAAGCCGATTATGCAGCCCCTCTCGTCCGAGACCGAACTGTTGTACCGAAACGGAGTAAGGAAGAGGCAATCGCTAATGCTCGCGAGTCCCTTTGCCTCATCGTTGCCGATGATGGTGGCTGAATGTGGCAAACTGCTTTGAGGCGCCCTCATGCCTTAGGCAACTTAAGTGAAGCCACCCAAAGATTTGTCTACAGCCGTTCGCGGCAGGATTCTTGGACGCCAAAAAGGACAGTTTTGCCCCCCATTTTCCATACGTATTCCATACGGGGAGGGGGCTGATCATCTAAGTAGTTGATTTTATGGCGCACCCGAGAGGATTCGAACCTCTGGCCTCTGCCTTCGGAGGGCGTGATTTCCGCTTCGACAATGCGCCAAAACACGCTTGTTGTATGTCGCATCCTTGTTGCATGGAATCGCGAGAACACCAACGAAACTGGCGGAACGCAGCGGAAACACGTGCGACAGGAGTGCAACACGCCATAAGCGGAACAGATGCAAAAGAACGCATACCTTCCTGTTTTTATGGTAGAAAGGTTGGAGGCCCGAGCCGGAATCGAACCGGCGTACACGGATTTGCAATCCGCTGCGTCACCACTCCGCCATCGGGCCATCCGAATGTGTGCTGACAAAGAGCCGCGCCCCTAACAATCACAGGTGCCCGGCGCAATCGGATTCGCGCAGGTGCAATTTGGCGCTTGCCTTGGCTGCATGGTCCCGCACTATAGCCGTTGTTGAAGATCGTCACAGGAGAAGTCCCCCGATGAAGACCCGCGCAGCCGTTGCCTTCGAAGCGAAACAGCCGCTGGAGATTCTCGAGCTTGATCTCGATGGCCCCAGGGAAGGCGAAGTGCTGGTCGAGATCATGGCGACCGGAATCTGCCATACCGACGCCTATACGCTCGACGGATTGGACAGCGAGGGTATCTTTCCCTCGATACTTGGCCATGAGGGGGCAGGGATCATCCGCGAGGTCGGCGCTGGGGTGGCAAGCGTTAGCCCGGATGACCATGTCATCCCGCTTTACACCCCCGAATGCCGCCAGTGCAAACCGTGCCTTTCGGGCAAGACCAACTTGTGCACCGCGATCCGAGCGACCCAGGGCCAAGGGCTGATGCCGGATGGCACCAGCCGCTTTTCCTACAAGGGCGAGACCATTTATCATTATATGGGTTGCTCGACCTTTTCGAACTTCACTGTGCTGCCCGAGATCGCAGTTGCCAAAATCCGCGAGGACGCGCCATTCCAGACCAGCTGCTATGTCGGCTGCGGGGTGACGACTGGCGTCGGAGCGGTGCTCAACACGGCCGAGGTTCGGGTCGGCGACAATGTTGTGGTGTTCGGCCTGGGCGGAATCGGTCTCAATGTCATCCAGGGTGCGCGACTGGCGGGCGCAGACCGCATCGTTGGCGTCGATGTTAATCCGGGCAAGGAGGAATGGGGCCGCAAGTTCGGCATGACTGATTTCGTCAATCCCAATGACGTTGGCGATGTCGTCGAGACGCTGGTCAACATGCTTGATGGCGGCGCGGATTTCAGCTTCGATTGTACCGGCAATACCGAGGTTATGCGCCAGGCCCTTGAATGCTGCCATCGCGGCTGGGGCACTTCGGTTATCATCGGGGTTGCCGAAGCCGGCAAGGAGATCGCCACGCGCCCGTTTCAGCTTGTGACCGGCCGCGTCTGGAAAGGCACTGCCTTTGGCGGCGCAAAAGGCCGCACCGATGTGCCCAAAATCGTCGACTGGTACATGGACGGCAAGATTGAGATCGATCCGATGATCACGCATGTGCTCAAACTCAATGAGATCAACAAGGGTTTCGATCTGATGCACGCGGGCGAAAGCATCCGCTCGGTCGTGGTCTACTAGCAGCGTGGATCGCGAGGCGCGCCTCCTCGAAATCGTCGCGGCGCACGAGCACCGCGAAGGCCCGCTGCTGCCAATCCTGCACGATGTGCAGGCCGGGTTCGGCTGTATCGATGCCCAAGCAGAAGCGGCAATTGCCGAAGTTCTCAATTTGAGCCGCGCCGAAGTCCATGGCGTGGTCAGCTTCTACCACGACTTTCTCGCTGAGCCTGACCCGCGACCCGAAGTGCAGATATGCCGGGCCGAGGCCTGTCAGGCGCGCGGCATAGAGGGGCTGGTGATGGCGGCCGAAGAGGCAGCTGGTGAAAGGGTGCGGCTAAAGAGCGTCTACTGCCTCGGGCTGTGCAGCGTCGGCCCTGCCGCGCGGGTAATCGATACGGTCCATGCTCGGCTCGATGAAAGCGGCCTGGTTCGGCTGATCGAGGGAGCATGACTGTCGTGCGCATCTCGGACGATGCCCTCGCGCTGGCCTGCGGGGCAGATGAGGTCGCGGCGGCTTTCGCGGCAGCGGGCTGCGCGGTGGAGCTTGTATCGAGCTGGGGCATGCACTGGCTCGAACCGCTGGTCGAGATCGACGGCATGGGTTTCGGGCCCGTAGGGACAGGCGATGTGGCCGCAGTGCTTGATGGCAGCAGCAGCAAGGCCATCGGCCCGGTCGCTTCCCACCCGTTCATTTCCCGCCAGCAGCGGCTGACTTTCGCGCGGTTCGGTAGGACCAGGCCGCTAAGCCTTGAGGATTACGAAGCCAGCAGCGGCTGGGATGGATGGCGCCGGGCGCGCTCGCTGCCGCCCGCACAGGTTGTCGCCGAAGTGGTTCAATCGGGCCTTCGCGGGCGGGGCGGGGCAGGCTTTCCCGCCGGGATCAAGTGGCAGACCGTCGCCGAGGCTACCCTATCGCCCGCTCACCCCCGCAAATATATCGTCTGCAACGCCGACGAAGGTGACAGCGGAACATTTGCCGACCGTATGCTGATGGAAGGCGATCCCTTCGCGCTGATCGAAGGCATGGCGATCGCCGGCCATGCGGTTGGCGCGCAGCAGGGCTATATCTACATCCGCAGCGAATATCCCCATGCAATCGCGAAGATGGAGGCGGCGATAGAGCTAGCCTCGGCCTTGGTCGCGCCGTTCAGGATAGAGATTCGCGT
>JAQWKP010000150.1 GCA_029247785.1 Novosphingobium sp. | reverse complement strand
TGGCAGCTCGTACCTGGATTTCGAACATTTGAAGGGTCTAATGGCATTTCCGATTCCGGTCATTCTTTCGAGCTCTGCAAGATGACAGCTTCTGGGCCGTTAGCTGACTGTCTGCTGTTGAAACGAACAACTGAGAAAGCGGACATGCTGGGATGCTGCGCACCAATGGCAGCTTCCGACCCAATTGCGGTCATGGAGGTGATAATCGGGTAATCCCGAAAGCGGCCATTCACGAGGCTATCGTTCTGACTGATTTGCGCCCTCATGTCGGTCATTGATCAGGGATTCCAGATTACCTGAAAGCGGTCATTCGATCCGAACGTGTAGGAGATCTGCGATTTGGTAGTTTTCAGACCGTCCAGTTTGGCAGATATCAGTGCGACAGCTTAGAAACAGAAGCTCGCTTTCCGTGCTTCGCGAGATCGAACAGGGCGACACACAAATTTAGACAAACCATTTGATTGATTTCTACGAGCGGTTCCTGTTTCGTCTGAAGCATAATCCGCCTGAGAGGGCGGCATTACCTTGGAGGGATGCGATGACGACCGATGCTGCCGAACTGGAAACCAAGACTGCCCAGCCGTTTACAGGCGGCAAGGACACGGACTTCGCGGAGACGCGCACCGCCGAACTCATGGCCGGAGACCAGCAGTTCATCGATACATTTCCCAGCGAATCGGTTGCCGATGCCAAACGGCAGCCTGGATTGCGGCTTTCCCAGATCGTACAGATCGTCATGGAAGGATATGCCGAGCGCCCGGCACTCGGACAGCGTGCCCGCGAACTGGTGACCGATCCATCCAGTGGCCGCAGCGCTCTTCGGTTGCTGGCGCACTTCGACACCATGACGTTCGGAAAATTGTGGGAGCGCGCTCAAGCAGTTGCCGCAGCTTGGCATGATGACGGGCAGAGGTCAGTCAAGGCCGGCGATTTCGCCGCGATCCTCGGGTTTGCCAGTCCCGACTATGCCACGCTGGTCCTGGCGAACATCTATCTCGGCACAGTCATCGTGCCGCTCCAGACCACAGCGCCGGCCAGCCAGCACGCGGATATCATGGGCGAGACCGAGCCGCGTATCCTGGCAACCGCCATCGAAAATCTGGAAACTGCCGTTGAAGGCGTGCTTCTGCGTGCAGCACCGGGGCGGCTAGTGGTGTTTGATTACGATGCGCGCGACGACGAGCAGCGCGAGATGTTCGAGGCAGGCCGCAAGCGCCTGGCGGATGCGGGCTGTGATACCGCCGTTGAGACTATCGATGAGACGATCGCACGCGGCAAGCCGCTTGCGCAGGCTCCGATGAATGTACCGACAGGTGATGAAGATCCCCTGGCATGGCTATTCTATACCTCCGGCACCACCGGGACACCCAAGGGCGCGATGATGCCGGAGTCGGTTATCAAGGGCACATGGCTTTACGAATCCGCCAAGCCCTCGATTACGCTAAGCTTCATGCCGATGAGCCACTTGGTGGGCTATGGATACATGTTCCTGCCGCTGGCGAATGGCGGCTTGAGCTACTGCGCGCCCAAGAGTGACTTGTCGACGCTGTTCGAGGATCTCTCGCTTGCGCGACCAACCATGACATCACTGGTGCCGCGTGTTTGCGAGATGCTTTATCAGCACTACCTCGGCGAAGTGGACCGCCGTGTCGCTGCCGGCGAAGATGAAGCTGCCGCACAAAGCGAGGTAAAAATCCATATCCGCGATAATCTGCTGGGCGGGCGTATGCTTTCTGCTGGCGCCGGCTCGGCAGTGATGTCTCCCGAGGTCCACGCCTTCATGCTGGATATGCTCTGTGTGCATATGGCGATCGGCTATTCTTCGACCGAACTGGCCACTGCGACCGTCACCGTCGATGGCAAGGTACAGCGCCCGCCCGTCATCGATTATCGGCTCGCCGATGTGCCAGAGCTGGGATATTTCACCACGGATAAACCCCATCCGCGCGGCGAATTGTTGGTGAAAGCTGCGAAGTTCATGGACGGCTATTACAAGCGCCCCGACCTGACCGCCGAAAAATTCACCGAGGACGGCTTTTACAAGACCGGGGACGTCATGGCCGAGATTGAGCCGGATCATCTGGTCTACGTCGATCGTTGCAACAATGTCCTCAAGCTATCGCAAGGCGAGTTCGTCGCGGTCGCCCGGCTGGAGGCGCTCTATACGCAAAGCCCGGTCATCAAGCAGGTCTACATCTATGGAAGTAGCGACCGCGCCTATTTGCTGGCAGTGATCGTGCCGAGCGACAAACTTGTTCAAGTTCTCGAAAAGGGCGGTGAAGCGGCCGATCAGGTCAAAGCGAAGCTCAGGCGCGCACTGCAGACCGTTGCTGAAGAGCATGGACTTAACGGTTTTGAAATTCCCCGCGAATTCCTGATCGAAACTGAGCCTTTCAGCCAGGAGAACGGCCTGCTGACAGGCGTTGGCAAATTCAGCCGCCCGAATTTCAAGGGACGTTTTGGCGAAAGGCTGGAAGCGACATATGCCCGGCTCGCCGAAGACCAGGTCGCCGAGCTGCGGGCCCTTCGAGCAGGAGGCGCTGATCGCCCCGTGATAGAAACCGTAACGAGGGCCGTGCAGGCTACGCTCGGAGTCTCGGCAGCGGATATCCTGAACGATTCGAAGTTTGAGGAACTTGGTGGCGACT
>JAQWKP010000142.1 GCA_029247785.1 Novosphingobium sp. | reverse complement strand
GACGAGCGTGGGCCAGCGCATCCTCATCCATTCCGGAAAAATCCTCGCCCGCGACCGACAGTGATCCCGACGTCGCCCGCTCGAGTCCGGAAAGCACCGCCATCAGCGAGCTCTTTCCCGAACCCGAGGGGCCGAGCAGGGCCAGCGTCTGGCCATGCGGAACATCAAGGTCGATACCGCGCAGGATCTCGACCGCAGCAGTTCCATCGCCGAGAGTCAGCGTGAGATTGCGAGCAGCGATTGCAGGAGGGGGACTTGTCACGCGGCCCAAATGGCATAGCTAGTGCCAATCCTACAAGGAGCATCGTCTTGCCTCTCCGCAATTATGCCCTGATTGCCGCAATCCTCACTCTCACCGCCTGCAACAGCGAGGCGCCGAAGCCAGAGGAAACCACCTCGGCCATCGAAGCGCCGCCAGAAATTCCGGTGATGGGGCCGGAGCGCGCGATTCTTGCTTTCGGTGACAGCCTGCTTGCCGGCTATGGGCTAGAGGGCGGGGAGAGCTATCCCGACAGGCTCGAGGCGGCTCTGCGCGCACATGGCGTTAACGCGCGGATGACCAATGCCGGCGTATCGGGAGACACCACCGGTGCCGGGCTGCAACGGCTTGTATTCACGCTCGATTCGATCAAGGCCAAGCCTGATCTGGTGATTATCAGTCTGGGCGGCAATGACATGCTGCGCAGCCTGCCACCGGCACAAACCCGGGCCAATCTTGCAGCGATGATCGAAGAGCTGAAATCGCGTGGAATCGCGGTGCTGTTGCTCGGGATGCTGGCTGCGCCCAATCTGGGAAAGGACTATTCCAGCGAGTTCAACCCGATATATCCCGATCTGGCGGCGCAATATAAGGTTGCGCTGGTGCCGTTCTTTCTCCAGCCGGTGATGGATCAGCCCGATCTCATCCAGAAAGACCACGTCCATCCGACTGCGCTTGGTGTCGAGGAAATGGTCGCTGCGACGGTCGACGATGTCGAAGAGGCGCTGAGGCGGAAAGTCAATTAGCAGGACGTCAGTCGACCCGTTCCACAGCCCCTCCGCTCACTCGCCACACCGCTGCTTCACTCTCGATTGCGGCGAAAGGTGCGGACTCGGTGCCGGTCAGCCAGACCTGAGCCGACCCCTCGCGCAGCCGGTCGAACAAGGCTTCGCGGCGGACCGGATCGAGATGGGCGGCAACTTCGTCAAGCAACAACAGGCGCGGGCGAGGCCGTTCGGAAGAGGCAGATTGCAGCCACTGCGAATGGGCCAGCACGATGGCGATCAACATTGCCTTTTGTTCGCCGGTCGAACAGTCCGAGGCGGGCTGGCCCTTGCCGGCCATTGTGACGAGCAGCTCGTCGCGATGCGGGCCGGTCAGCGTGCGCTGTGCTGCGCGGTCGCGGGACCGGCCAGCCGCGAGGGCTGACGCCAGCTCATCCGGGGCGATTGGTCCACCGGGTTGATACGACAACGAGGGCCGGGCGAAGGGAGACTCGGGCAGTGTGGCGAGCGTCTCTTGTAGGTGCTCCACCATCTCTGCGCGCGCTCCCCCAACCGCCGATCCAGCTTCAGCGATCTGCGTCTCGATGGCATCGAGCCAGGATGCTTCGGGCGATGATGGTGAGGACAGCAACTGGTTGCGCTCACGGATAGCCTTTTCCAGTCGGGTTGCCTGGCGGGCATGGTTTGGATCTGCTGCCAGCACCAGCCGGTCGAGGAAGCGCCGCCTCGCGCTCGCGCCCTCGCTGAACAATCGGTCCATTGCCGGGGTCAGCCAGCCGATCGAAAGCCACTCGGCCAACTGTGTCGCGGGCGTCTCCGCTTGGTTGACATGAACGACGCGCCGTCCCGGACGGTGCGCTTCCATGCCGGTGCCAAGTCGCACGCTTCCGCCACTTGCCGCCAGCTCGGCGCTGACCGCAAAGCCGCCGTTTCTGCCTTGTGCCGGCATATCGGCCAGCGTTGCCCGGCGCAGGCCTCGTCCCGGCGCGAATAGCGAGATCGCTTCGAGCACATTGGTCTTGCCCGCGCCGTTCTCGCCATACAGCAGGTTGAAGCGCGCTGTTCCTTCGATCCCAGTCTCGCGATGGTTGCGGAAGTCGGTCAGCAGGATCCGGTCAAGCGCCATTCTTGCCGATTGTGCCGGTCAGACCGAATCAGTTTTGGCAAAGGGCGAGAAGTCCGTGCCCTCGTCATAGACATCGACGCCTTCGTGGCGTTTGAGCCAGCCGACTACGACATAGGTGGCGGGGGTCAGCACCGCCTCCCAGGCCACTTTTAATGCCCAATTGGTGACCATAACCAGCAACACGTCGCGCGTATCCCAGATGCCGAGAAAGGCGACCGGGTAGAAGATCGCGCTGTCGACCGCCTGGCCGAACACGGTTGAGCCGATTGTGCGGCTCCACAACATGCGCCCCTTGGTCCAGATCTTCATCTTGGCCATCACGAAGCTGTTGACGAATTCACCGGCCCAGAACGCCAGCATCGAGGCGGCGACGATCCGCGGCACCAGCCCGAACACGCTTTCATAGGCGGACTGCCCGTCCCAGCTGTCAGCGGGCGGCATGGCGACGACAACATAGCTCATGAAGGCCATGAAGATCATCGCAACGAAGCCCGCCCAGATGCAGCGGCGGGCATGGGCATAGCCATAAACCTCGGTCAGCACGTCGCCCAGGACATAGCTTACCGGGAAGAACAGGATGCCCGCGCCGAAGGTGAAGCCGGCCACGGTCGACAGCTTGGCCGCACCGATCAGGTTAGAGAGCAGCAGGATCGCGACGAAGCCCGCCATCACGAAATCGAAATAGCGGAAATGACGGCGCGCTCCTGCAGTGCCGTCGATTTGCTTGAGGTTATCGTCGCTCATGGCCCTACGCCTAGCCCGCTTTGCCCGATCTTCAAAGAGATGCTGCGAATTGCCTGATTTCGTCTGTGAACAGCTCGGGCACTTCCACGGCCGGGTAATGACCGCCGCGCTCATAGCCTTGCCAGCGTACGATATTGTAGTGCGGCTCGGCCCAGGCGCGCGGGGCGATCACCAGCTCATGCGCGAAGTGCGCGATGCCGGTGGGCACGCTGACATAGCGCTCCGGCGCCGGGTCAAGCACCGCCTCGCGATAGAGATTGGCTGAAGTGGCGGATGTGCCGGTCAGCCAGTAAAGCGCGGTGGTTGCGACGATCCAGTCGGATGACAGGCCGGGATTGCCGGGCAGGGTGGTGTCGGCCCAGTCATGCAATTTCTCGCCGACCCACGCGAGCAAACCGGCGGGCGAATCGTTTAGCGCATGGGCCACCGTCAACGGTGTCTGGCTGAGCAGGTTGAAATGCGGTGCGTTGAGCAGGGTCGCATAGACATCGGCCAGTGCCTGATCTTCGGACGAAAGCGTCGGTGCCTCGCCCGGCGGCGGCCTTCCATTCAGCGAATTGAGGTGCAGACCGATCACTCGTTCGGGATGATCGCGGGCCATCTCGGTTCCGATCGAGCTGCCCCAGTTGCCGCCCTGGACGATAAAACGCTCATGACCCAGCGCGCTCATCAAATCGGCGAAAAGCGTCGCGATGCGGCGCGGCGATGTGCCGGGGCGGGTCTCGGAAAAACCATAGCCCGGCAGTGAGGGGATGACGACATGGAAGGCGGGGCCGCCACCTTCTGGTTCCGCCAACGCATCGCAGATTTCGAGAAATTCGAGGAATGATGTCGGCCAGCCATGGATCAGCATCAGCGGTATGGCATCTGCGCGGCTGGACTGGCGATGGATGCAATGGAGCCGCAGTCCATCCAGCTCGACCAGGAAATTGGGCTGGCGGTTGATCCGCGCCTCCACATCACGCCAGTCGAAATGCTCCAGCCACCAGGCGCAGTGGCGCTGCACGAAGCTGGTTGCAATGCCATTGCCTGGCTCGCCGGTCTGGCTTTCGTCGAGCCAACGTGTGGCGCGAAGGCGGCGCTCCGGATCGGCCAGCGCATCGTCTGCGACGTGAATTTCGAACTTCTCCAAACCTATTTCTCCATGGCCGTGCATGGACAGGCTAACGCGGTTTGCAGTGCAAGCGAAGCGCGCCTATTGGGAAATCCGCGCGCGCCCGTAGCTCAGCTGGATAGAGCACGAGCCTTCTAAGCTTGGGGTCACAGGTTCGAATCCTGTCGGGCGCGCCATTTCTGTTTGCCCTCAAGCGCCGGGCGGATGCATCCGCAGCCATGGCTATCCTCGTATTAGCTCTGACGGCCCTGCAAACCCATGCGGAGTCGGAGCGAAGCAGAGACGTTCGAAGGTAGCGAGGTCAATAACTCGGCGGTTGGTAATTTTTGTCTCGCAACGTGAGGATATAGGTGGTCAGTTCATCAATTCGCGAGGCATTGAGATCGAAATCCATCGCCTCCGGGTAATTGTGTGCGTCTCGTAGCCAGTAGGAAAGCGTCTCGGCTGTCAGCCCCCTCCGGTTAGCGATTTCTGCGAATGCTGGTGCCTGTGGGTTCGGCGACAAATCGAGGGGTTCTACTGAATGGCAACCGCCGCATGCCGCTTGCGCGAAAGCAAGGGCTCCGATGCCCTGTTCATTGACGTATCGTTCGTCAGGGGAATCGGCGGGCTGAGCTGCCGAAGCTGCGCTCTCGACCGGCTCACCCGGTGGAATGGCCTGGCAGGCAACCACGCCGACTGCGATGGCGATTACGAATAATGGCTTCAACATGATCTCCCAACTCGCCTATGCGACCCCTCCTAGGAAGATTGCTGATTCCTAGCAAATCCGTAAACGGCTAGCCGACCCAACAGCTCCGGCCGACTCGCTGCATGCGCAGCCTTGGCTTCCCTTCCTCAGGTTCAGTCCGGGGTCGGCCGGCCGGTCAGCCTTGCGAGCCCATGCGGATTCGGTGCGGGTTTATTGGGTATCCCTCTTCACTGTTTTGGCTCGAAAAAAACGTATGGACGGGTTGAAGCAGTGTTAACCATGGACGTGCGATGATCGGTCGATGGCGTCACAACCCACCCCTCGCAAGTCACAGCGCAAGCCGATTGCCCTGGTCGCGCAATGCCGCACGCAGAGCGGACTGCGGGAAATGGGCCAGATTTTCGACATTTCCGAGAATGGATGCTGCGTTTCGACAGATAGTCTGTTCTTCAAGGTTGGCACACGCGTGATTATTCGACCGGAAGGAATGGAAGGGCTGACGGGCGTCGTGCGCTGGATATCCAACGACAAGGCCGGCATCGAATTCGATACGCCGATCTATGGCCCGGTCATCGATCACCTCGCCGTGCAGCATTGCGCTGGCAATCCGGTCGATCTCAAGAGCTATTGATCGCTTGCCCGGGCCCGGGTCTTTCGTGCGCGAAACCTCGTCTTCAGCCTCGGCTGATCTTTTCCAGCTCCTGGGCGAGAACCGGGTAGCCGTGGCCGTCAGGGATCGTCAGCCATTTCACTCCGTCGCGCATCTCAACGCTGGCGCAGATCCGCTGCACCGGAAAGCGGGCGATCTGGTCCAGCGCTTCGGTAATATCGGCGAACAGTGCCAGCCGATCAATATTCCGCCGTGTCGGGAAGATTACAGTGATTTCGCCCTCGTCGGCGAGTTGCTGGACGCGCTTGGCGCTGGCCCAGAACAGGCGCGTATTTTCAGTGGCGTCGACCTGGATGTCGACCGCGCCAGTGCCAAGATCAGTGACGAAAAATCGCGTGTCGAAGGCTCGGTCCATTGGCGGGCACCAATGGGCGAACAAGGTCAGACGCGTCAGGTCGAGTGTCCAGCCATGCTTTGCGAGCACCGGCGCGAGCGTGCCTTGTTCGAGCAGGAAAGCGCGTGCCTCGGCAGCTTCTTCGGCGCTGACCGGCTGATGCGTGGCGATCATCAACCCGGTCTCTTCCAGCGTTTCGCGGATACCGGCGACACGTGATGCGGTGATATCAGGATCTTCGTCGGGCGCTAGCTGGGCACCGAGCTCCCGGTCCTCGGGATCGATGCGGCCACCGGGGAAGACCGCCGCGCCGCCAGCAAAGCGCATTTCCTTGGCGCGCTGGACCATCAGCAGTTCGGGCGGCCCGCCATCGGCGGCATGGCGAAAGATGATAACGGTGGCGGCAGGGACGACCTTAGGGCCGTCAGCGGGCATCGGCCCATGGGTTGGGTAATTCTCCATGGGCAGTCCTGTCGCCCGGTGGCGGGCATCAGGCAAGAGGAAATAGCCCGCGGGGACATACTTGCCAGCTCGAACTGGTCGAGTTGTGTCGGAGATTTTGACAAATAGCGAAATCGGACTTCGGCGCGTTCTTCGGAAAATGGCGGATCTTCGCGGTTTTTATAGTTTGGCACGGGTCATGCTTATATCTAGGCATACCCCAAGCAGTCTCGAATAGAGGCGGGACCAAGTCTCCCGGTCCCGCCTCCCCGAGCCTCCCTAGAAAATCTCGAATAAAGCACCGCAGCAGCCGGAATTGCGCCATGCGTCCGCGTGCCTGCCTTCTCCCTTTGAGGATAAGGGAAGAGGAAGCCGTTTAAATTTCAAGTGGGTTCAATTCGTGGTCGGGATATTCGCCTGGGCGATCATCTCGTGCAATTCGCCAGCTTCGAACATTTCCATCATGATGTCGCTGCCGCCAACGAATTCGCCCTTCACGTAGAGCTGGGGAATGGTTGGCCATTCCGAATAGGTCTTGATGCCCTGGCGGACGTCCATGTCCTGCAGAACGTCGACCGTGGCGAATTCCACGCCAATGTGATCGAGGATTGCTACTGCCTTGCTGGAAAAGCCGCATTGCGGGAACAGCGGCGTGCCCTTCATGAACAGCACAACATCGCTGTTTTTGACGATTTCGCCAATTCGTTCCTGGGCATCAGCCATGTTCGCGTGTCCTTCCGCAGAATCTCTGCATTCAATTGGGAATGGCGGTGGTCAGTTGCAAGGCGTGCAGTTCGCCGCCCATCCGTCCGCCCAGCGCTTCATAGACCAGTTTGTGCTGCGCGACCCGACTCTTGCCTGAGAAGGCGCCGGACACGACATGGGCGGAATAATGATCGCCGTCACCCGCAAGGTCTGTGATGGTGACCTCTGCATCAGGCAGGGCGGCCTTGATCAGCTGCTCGATATCTTGTGCGGCCATTGCCATTGTGAAGGTTCCTGCCGGTCTCAGGCTTTGCCCATTAGGGCGCGGCGAGCCTCGACCATCTTGGTCTCGAGCGCTGTGCGCACCTTGGCGTCACTCGTTTCGACTCCGGCCGAAGTTAGGTCGCCGAGCAGCTTGCGGATCACATCCTCGTCGCCCGCTTCTTCGAAATCGGCCTGGACCACGCTCTTGGCATAGGCATCGGTTTCTTCGGCCGAGAGCTTCATCAGCTCGGCGGCCCATTCGCCCAGCAGGCGATTGCGGCGTGCGGTGATGCGGAACATCATTTCTGAGTCGTGGGCGAATTTGGCTTCCTCGCCGCGTTCGCGATCGTTGAAATCGGTCATATACGTACCTCTGGCCGTGATGATCCCGCGATAGGACGAGGGCTCGCGCCGTTCAATCCCTCAATCGCATCCACCTTACGAAAAGCGGAGTCCTGGTTGGGTGCGCCGATCACATCCGTCATGACCGCATCCAACAAGGGCTCTCAGGTTAGGGGCGCCGTCGAGAGGAACGGTAATGTCTCTCCCATCCGCTGCTCATGCGCGGTTATGACATCGCCCTGGTCGAGCGTCAGCCCAACCTCGTCGAGGCCATTGAGCAGGCAGTGCTTGCGGAACGAGTCGATCTTGAACGGGAAACGGTCCTGAAATGGGGTCGTTACGGTCTGTGTATCGAGGTCGATATCGATCGGATCGGTCTGGGCGACGTCCATCAGCCGGTCGATTGCTTCCTGCGGCAATGCCACGGTGAGGATACCGTTCTTGAAGGCATTGCCGGAAAAAATGTCCGAAAAGCTGGGCGCGATGACGCAAGTCACGCCCATGTCGAGCAATGCCCATGCCGCATGTTCGCGGCTGGAACCGCAGCCGAAATTATCGCCTGCTATTAGAATCGGCGCATTTTCAAATTGCGGGTCGGCAAAGATATTGCCCGGCTCTTTCTTAACGGCTTCGAATGCACCCTGGCCGAGTCCTTCGCGGCTGATCGTCTTGAGCCAATGCGCGGGAATGACAACGTCGGTATCGACATTCTTGCGGCCGAACGGGATTGCCCTGCCGGAAACGTGGTTGATTGGTTCCATCAGTCTGTCTCGGGTGCGTGCGCGGGGCGGGGCGGCAGGTAGACCGTTTCGCTTTTGCCCTGTTCCTTGCGGCGTGAGGCGAACAGCAGCGCTGCGGCGATTGCTGCCGAACCGATGGCCGCGCCTGCAAGCGCGCTCTTCGATTTCCAGGTCTTGTCCGATTTCTTCGGCATGAGAGTCCTATGTGTATCCGCCGAGCTCTAATCAAGCGTACGCACAAAATAATGTCGCAATGTTACCAGGCCTTGAACATGCGGGAGGCTAGGCGAATGGCACGCCGAACGCCAGTGCCCAGAAGTCCGCCAGGAGCAGCGCGCCCATTGCCGCAGCGGCTGCCTCAATGATGATGCGGCTCGTCCCCCACGGCACGCGGTCGGCGCGTTCGTCGAGCCGGTAGATGCTTGGGAATGTGAAGATGAAGTCGATCGAATAGAACACCGTGCCGATAGTCAGCATGGTCTGCAGGTCTTTATACCATGCGGTGGTGCTCGGCGCGCTCATGAACAGGGCGGTCTCGGCAAAAGCGAAGAACCCGGCCATGGCGAGCATGGCGATCGCAAAGACGGTGCGGCGTCCGGCGATGCCCAGTCCCTGAGCGGCGCGAACCACGCGCCGCACGATAACGATCGCAGCGGTGTGATAGAGAGTAAAAAAGGCCATTGTCAGCGGATACATGCCAAGCGGAACGCGCTTGTCCTGGGCAAGAGCCGTGGCTTGGTCTGGGCCGAGCAGGGCGGAATCGAAATGCCAGCTGACGCCCTCGTAATTGTAGCGCATGCCCAGCACCTCGAAGAAATATTCGGTGCCGAAATAGGACAGGATGAAGACGATCACCGCCATGTAGACCTGGAATTTGAACCACCACTGTCTCCAGAACGGCAGCGGCTGGCCTCGCCTGAGGATCAGCGGCAGGATTACGCAAAAAGGCAGCCAGACCATGAAGCCGAGCGCGACGTTCCATACATTGCTGGTGTGGTTGAGACCGGTTGCCGAGGATATGCCGGTGAGGAGGAAGAAGACCGGTATGAACCACAGGTAGAGCTTCTCGCCCCATGCCTTATCCTCATTGTCGGAGAGCCACTTGCGGCCCTCGCTGAACGTCCTGTGTTCAGCCAACTCGCCAGCATAGACGGTTTCGTTCATTTCCTCTCCCCCAGTCAGGTGGCCTTCTCGGGCCCCTCTGGAGAGATAATCGCGACGGCAGGGGTTGGAAGCAAGGGAGAAATATACCTCAAGCGGGTTCGGGCCTCTCGGCATCCTTCGAAGTCGTGCCGCAGCTCATGCAGTAGCGGAAAAACGCCATCTTGCGCTTTCCGCAACTGTTGCAATCGTTGAACAGCGTCATCCCGCAATGGACGCAAAAATTGGTCTCGCTGCCTTCCATCGCCGCGATCGGGCGGTCGCAGCCGGGGCAGACCTTGGACGACATCTTCTTGAACGCCTCGTCATGGCTGACCAGCTTGCGGCGTTCTTCCTCGGCCTTGGCTTCTACCTCCTGGCGATTGGCAAGGTAGTGGCGCATGTTCTTGATCAGGAAATGGCCTGCCGCGAATGTCAGGATTATGCCCACCCCATAGCGGATATAGCCGCCATAGCTCGGTAAGTAGGGCACCAGCTCGACGAAGAAGACAAATACCGCCGCCAACACAAAACCGCGTGAGATCGGCCAGTAGTCGCTCTCCCGTTTCTTGATCACCAGCCATGCCGCGAGCAGCAGCATTGGCAGTGCAAGGGCCAGGCGCAGGCCGAAGATCCGCAATTCCTGCCAGAACAGCGCTTTTTCATAGGCGGGCCACGCATCCTCCTCCAGCTGGTTGCGATCGCCTCTCAGCTCATCGCCACGCTGGTTGAGGGCAAGCCTTTCCGTGTTGAGTTCGTCGATGCTCGCTTGCACGGTGCGTTCATTGCCCTTGAGCTGCTCAAGCTGCCGGGTG
Organism: Novosphingobium sp.; assembly: GCA_029247785.1. Classification (GTDB taxonomy): domain Bacteria; phylum Pseudomonadota; class Alphaproteobacteria; order Sphingomonadales; family Sphingomonadaceae; genus Novosphingobium. The sequence goes on along the minus strand of JAQWKP010000142.1, from coordinate 1,229 downwards.
CGGGCGAGAACCTCGGGGTCCTGCTGGGGGTTGGTGGTCGCCCTGCGGGCCTGAATCCAGGCCTGGAAGGTCTCCTCGCCGTTCCTCGCAGCACTTTGCGCCTGTTCGAGCTGGAGCCGTGTGATCTCAAGCTTGTCATCGATATCGCCGCGACGCCGGTCGATCATCCTGACTTCGTCGTCGATCTTCTGTGTCGCCGCGGGTTCCTGGAATTGTTCGGGAGAGATGGACTGCTCGACTTGCGGCAGGTCGCCGATCACCAGATTGCCGAGACCAACGATGAAGCCGGCGAACACCACCGACACTACCCACAAAACGATCTTGTAGGCTCGCTCTGGAACCCGTGCGCCCTTGATCATCGCGGCCCTCCGTTCATCCCTTGAGGCAGAAGCTTAGCATTTCCCGGGGCAGGAATGAAGTTTGCGGCCTACAACTCCCGCACGTCGGTAAGCCGCCCGGTAACAGCCGCTGCCGCAGCCATCGCCGGGCTCATCAGGTGGGTGCGGCTCCCGGGACCTTGTCGTCCGGTGAAATTGCGGTTGCTGGTTGAGGCACAGCGCTCGCCGGCGGGTACCTTGTCCGGGTTCATGGCGAGACAGGCCGAGCAGCCCGGCTCGCGCCATTCAAGGCCCGCCTCGGTGATGATCTGGTCCAGCCCCTCGGCTTCAGCCTGCTGTTTTACGAGGCCAGAGCCGGGCACAACGATCGCCCATTTGACATTGTCAGCCTTCTTGCGGCCCTTGAGCACTTCCGCGGCCGCGCGGATGTCCTCGATGCGGCTGTTCGTACAGCTGCCGATGAAGATGTGCTCGACTGCGATGTCGGTGAGCTTGGTGCCGGGCTCAAGCCCCATGTAATCAAGGCTGATGCGCACCGCCTCCTGCTTGGATGGATCGGAAAAGCTTTCGGGTGCGGGGACGTATCCGCCAATAGCGGAGGTGTCCTCAGGCGAAGTGCCCCAAGTGACGGTAGGCTGGATTTCTTCGGCAGCGATGCTGACCGAGCGGTCGTAATTCGCGCCCGGATCACCGGCGAGGTCAGTCCACCAGGTCACGGCCTTGTCCCAGTCCTCGCCCTTGGGTGCGTAGGGCCGGCCTTTGAGATAGGCGAAGGTAGTTTCGTCGGGTGCGACCAGCCCGGCGCGGGCGCCACCTTCGATCGACATGTTGCACACCGTCAACCGGCCCTCAATGCTCATTTCCTCGAAGACATTGCCACGATATTCGATG
>JAQWKP010000140.1 GCA_029247785.1 Novosphingobium sp. | reverse complement strand
GGTCGCCGCAGCCGCGCATGAACGCCTCTGTTAGCGGATGAACTGCGCGCAGCGGAGAGACGCCCATCGGCCCGTCCTTGCCGTGCCACTGAGATGGCGGTCCGTCGAACTTCTCCGACTTGATGAAGAACGGCAGCACCTCGTCCCATGACCACCCCTTACAGCCCGCTGCGGCCCAGCCGTCGTAATCCCGCTTTGCGCCGCGCGTATAGACCATGCCATTGATCGCCGAGCCGCCGCCCAGCGCCTTACCGGCCAGCCACACCGATTGCCTGCCTACCGCCGAAGCATCCGGCTCGGTGACGAAGAACCAGTTCCACTTGATGATGGTCGAGCGCATCCCTGCCGGAACCCTCGCGGCGATCCCGGTGCTGCGCGGACCTGCCTCAAGCAAAACGACACGATGGCGGTCATCTTCTGAAAGCCGGGCAGCCAGCACGCATCCCGCAGCCCCGCCGCCGATTACGACGAAATCAGCTTCCTCGATCATGGTGAACCGATCATGCGGATGTCCGCTATTCCTCGACCGCGATCATCCCGCCGATCTGCGGGCCGCCGCCGACTGCAAGTGTCTCGCCGGTGATGTAGGATGAGGCGTCGCTGGCCATGAAAATGATCGCATGCGCGGCCTCGTCCATCTCGCCATAGCGCTTGAGCGGGAATACCTGGCAGGCCCCTTTCGCGTCAAAACCGCTCTTTTTCCAGCCATCATGCGCGGCTTCGGTGGCGATCATGCCGCAAGCGATACAGTTGACCCTGATACCCGCTGGACCCCATTCCGCCGAAGCAACCTTGGTGAACATTTGCAGCCCGGCCTTGGCTGCCGAATAGGCACCAACCCCCTGAGTGCCATGCATCCCTGCGAGCGATGAGACATTGACGATGCAACCTCTGGTTTTCTTGAGGTGAGGCCGGGCGGCCTGCGAGCAATATTGCGCCGCGCTGAGGTTGAGCGTGACGTCACGGTCCCACTTCGATGGGTCCATCTTGGACAAGGGAACATGGCCGTGCGCACCGCCGGCATTGTTGATCAAAATATCGATCTGGCCATATTCGGCGGCGACTTTCTCCATCAGTTCCAGGCATTGCTCGGGTTTGCGCACGTCGGTAGCGACAACGAGGCAGCGACCGCCGCTTTCCTTGCGGATAAGCTCTGCTGCGATCTCAAGCTTTTCCGCCCGCCGACCGGCGATCGCAATATGCGCACCGCGCTGTGCCAGCATTCGAGCGGTGGCCTTGCCGATGCCAGAGCCTCCGCCAGTGACGATCGCGACGCGGCCTGTGAGGTCGAAGCCTTCCATCGCCCCGCTCACCACCGCCGCCGCCGTTGTGCGCCGCGCACCCGCGCAGCCAGTTCCTCTGCCCGCTGCTCGGGTGTGACCGCCGGGGTGTCGGCGGGCAGATGGTCGCGGATTTCGGAGAATTTCACGCGCTTGAGCGTCGGCGTCGGGTGGCTGTCACAATCATACCAGCGGCCATAGATCGTGCCCTGCTTGTAGCCGGCGGTATCAAGCCAGTTGGGTACGCCCGGGTCCTTGAGCGCGAGCACGCCATAGAACCGACCGTCCGAGGCGACATGGGCGAAATGACCGTTGGTGCTGGACAGGCGATAGACATATTCGACAGTGTTGAAATAGGGATCGTTGATCTGCCAGTTCCAGTAGCGGCGCTGCTCGGGAAGGTCGGTTTCGACGATCAGCGCTTCGTCATCCTCGAAATCATAGACTGCGGGGATATAGATCTGGCGTGAGAGTGCACCGCCCAGACGCTGCGGTTCGAACACGTTGAGCCCGACATTGGTCTTCACCTGGTTCTGCATCGCGTAGAACAGCTTTGTCGCGGCCACCGGCATCGCCGCCATCTGCTTGATCCGCTCAAGGATTTCCTCGGGCGTAAGCCGCTTTTTGGGGCCGGTCGCCGTGAGGCATTCGATCGACATCACCGGGTCGATCTCGTTCAGCCAGTCATAGGAGCGATAGCGGGTCATCAGGCATTTTGCGCCCGGCTTGATCTGCAGCCAGTCGCCCGTGTGGCCGGCGGGCCTCTCGGCGCTGATCAGCAGGTCGAAATTGCCGTCGGCATCGAGGGTGAGGTCGCCATCATCCATGTCGGAATAGCTGGTGCCGGTGCTGTCGGTCTCGCCCAGGCCGGGCAGGGCGGCCTGGCTGTTGATCGTCAGCATCTTCACCGTGCCGCGATTGCCTGACAGGCGATAGGAATGATCCACGCTGATCGGAGCGTAGAGATAGATATCGTCGGGATTGGGTTGCAACGTATAGACCGGGTTCCACAGCGGTGCCCAATCGGGATGCTCGGCATCGGCATGGAAGAATGCGAAATAGCCATAGGACAACTGCATCATGATCTGGCGGTAGACGTCGGCGCGATATTCGGGGTCGTCCGGGCGCCAGGTGTTGGCAATTTCGTCGACCGCCTCTTCAAGTGCGCCAAGATAATCGAATAAGGGACCGATGGTTGTGTTGCTCATGATTCGTGATCCTCTCCGGCAAGTCCGCTTGATCGGGACTCGTTTGATGGGAATGATATACACACTGGCGAATGACTGCCAACGGAGGATCGAATGATCGGTGAGGACGTGCTGGACCTGGATGGACAGGTCGCTTTGGTGACAGGTGCGGGCAAGGGAGCGGGCCGGGGAATTGCCCTCGAACTGGCGAAGCACAATGCCGGTGGGATCGCGGTCAATGACTTTGTGGCGGAACGGGCGGAAGAAGTCGTCGAAGAAATTCGCGCGCTGGGCGTTCCCGCCACCGCCGTTCCATTCGATGTGTGCGATCTGGAGCAGGTCGGCGCTGCCTTCGCCAAGGCTGGCTCCGAAATCGGCGCTGTCACCATCCTCGTCAACAATGCGGGCATGGCCGGGCCGACCGGACAGATCAGCATGAACACGAATTTCTGGGAGGAAGACCCCGGCGAGTGGGGCAAATATATGAACACCAATCTGTATGGCGTGTTCAACTGCACTCATGCGGCGATACCGGCGATGGTCGATGCGCAGAGGGGCCGGATCGTCACCATCGTTTCGGATTCGGGCCGCGTTGGCGAACCGCGCCAGGCCGTTTATTCTGCTGCCAAGGCCGGTGCCGCCGGTTTCATGCGCTCGATCGCCAAGGAGACGGGACGCTTCGGCATCACCGCAAATTCCGTTGCGCTGGCGAGCATCCAGACGATGATGACTGATGATCAATTCGCGGAATTCCAGAAGTCTGACGGCTATAAGGCGGCGATGTCGCGCTACACCATCCGCCGCTGGGGCCAACCCGATGACGTCGCTGCGCTGGTGGCGTTCCTGTGTTCGAACCGCGCCTCATGGATCACTGGCCAGACCTATCCGCTCAATGGTGGCTACTCGATGGCGCAATGAGCGGTTGACGAATCTGTCGAGACAGTGAACCTCAGGGGTTCAACGGCGAATTGGGAGAATTGGATGCCGTCTCAAGCTTATCACGCACCCGCCACGGTCGATGAGGCGGTGGCATTGCTGTCGGGCGAGCCCGACGCAAGGCCGCTGGCTGGCGGAACTGACCTGATCGTGCAGATGAAGTCTGGCCGCAATGCGCCGGACGCGATTGTCGATCTCAAGCACATCGCAGCACTCAGCGGCGTGCACCGCAATGGTGACGGATTCGCTATTGGCGCGGCGACGGCCTGCACCGCGCTCAAGAATGACGCGGCGCTGGCGGCAGCGTGGCCGGGTGTGGTCGAGGCCGCCAATCTTATCGGTTCGGTTCAGGTCCGCAATCGCGCGACGATGGGCGGGAACCTGTGCAATGCATCGCCAGCCGCCGACGCCGTTCCCGCGCTGGTTGCAGCAGGAGCGACCTGCCTGATCGCCGGTCCGGCTGGCGAGCGCGAAGTGCCGGTTGAACAAATTCCGATCGGGCCGGGCCACACCTCACTGGCACCGGGCGAATTCGTCGTCGAAATCCGCCTGCCGGGCCAGGTGGCAGGTGGCGGAGACGCCTATCTGCGTTCGATCCCGCGCACCGAAATGGATATCGCCGTAGTCGGAGCCGGGGTGAACCTGGTTCTTGACGGTTCGGGCACGTGCACCGCCGCTCGGGTTTCAATCGGCGCGGTCGCCCCGACGGTGCTGCTGGTGGAAGATGCCGCTGCTGCGCTGATCGGCAGCAAGCTCGACGATGCTGCGTTGGACGCGATGGGCAAGGCGGTCAGCGCCGCCTGCAACCCGATCGACGACAAGCGCGGCACCAAGAAATATCGTATCGCCATGGTGGCAGTGCTCGCCAGGCGCACAGCCCTGATTGCCCGCGAACGGGCCGGAGCCGCATCATGAGCAAGATTCACGTTACCACCACCATTAATGGCGATGAGAGCGAATTTCTCTGTACGCCCGGCGAAACCCTGCTGGATGCCCTACGCAACCGGCTGGGCCTGACCGGCAGCAAGGAAGGCTGCGGTTCGGGCGATTGCGGGGCTTGCACCGTGGTCATGGACGGTCAGATGGTGTGTTCCTGCTTGGTGCTCGCCGCTGAGGCCCAAGGGACAACGATCGACACTGTCGAGGGCGTGGCCGAGGGAAGCGAACTTCATCCGGTGCAGCAGAAGTTCCTGGAGCGCGGTGCGCTGCAATGCGGCTTTTGCACACCGGGCTTCATCGTTGCGTCCAAGGCGCTGCTCGATCACAATCCGGACCCGAGCGAAACTGAAATCCGCTATTGGCTGGCCGGCAATTTGTGCCGCTGCACCGGCTATGACAAGATTGTGCGCGCGGTTCAGGATGCCGCCGCAGAACTGAGGCAGGAAAGGACCCCGGCATGAACGCTCCCGAAAGCAAACGCGCCTTCCGTTATGTCGGCACAAGGCCAGTCCGCCCCGATGGCGTCGAAAAAGTTACCGGCAAGGCGATCTATGGTCCCGATTACCAGGCGGCGAACATGTTGCATGGGGCGATCTTGCGAAGCCCGCACGCCCATGCCCGCGTCCGTTCGATTGACACCAAAAAGGCCGAAGCGCTCACTGGCGTCAAAGCCGTTGTCACCGGCGCGGATTTTCCGACTACTGAACATATCATCATGGCGGTGGGCGAATCTTCGTCCGATCTCGTCCATCTCTCTCGCAACTGCATGGCGCAAGACAAGGTGCTCTATGACGGCCACGCGGTGGCGGCAGTTGCTGCGACCAGCGATGAGATCGCTCGAGAAGCGCTCGACCTGATCGAAGTCGATTACGAAGTACTGCCCCATGTCCTGGGCATCGAGGAGGCGCTCGCTGACGACGCACCGGTGCTGCATGACGATGTCTTCACCAAGGGCGTGAACCCGACGCCGGACAAGCCTTCCAACGCAGCAATGCGCGTGGAAATGGGCAAGGGTGACCCGGAAAAGGCGATGGCCGACGCCGATGTCACCGTGTCAGGTCGCTATACCTGCGAGGCGGTGCACCAGGGCTATATCGAGCCGCATGCTTGTGTCTCGGCCTGGGATTCGGATGGCCAGGTGCGAATCTGGGCCTCCAGCCAGGGCCATTTTGCGGTCCGTTCGTTGACTGCCAAGATCCTGCTGATCAGCGAGGCTGATATTCGCGTTACCCCGCTGGAAATCGGTGGCGGCTTCGGTGGAAAGACAACGATTTATCTTGAACCGGTGGCAACGCTGCTTTCGAAGAAATCGGGCCGTCCGGTGCGCCTGGCGATGAGCCGGGCCGAAGTGTTCCGCGCATCCGGTCCCGCGCCGGGCGCCGTCATCGATATTACGATGGGCGCTAATAAGGACGGCATGATCACCGCTGTCGACATGGAATTCAAATATCACGCCGGCGCATATCCGGCGATTACTGCCCATTCCGGTGCGTCCTCGGCGCTGTCCCATTACACCATCGAGAATTCGCGGGTTATCGGCTGGGAAGTGCTGTGCAACCGGCCCGGCACCAAGGCCTATCGCGCTCCCGGTGCGCCGCAGTCGATCTATGCAGTGGAATGCGCGCTCGACGAAATTGCCGAGAAGCTCGGCATGGACAAGATCGAAATCCGTCTGAAGAACGCGGCGCGGCCCGGCGATCCCAATATCATGGGCATACCGCAGGGTGAGATCGGCTATGTCGAATGCCTTGAAGCGGCCCGGGACCACCCGCATTGGTCCGCTCCGCTGGGCCCCAATCAGGGTCGCGGCATCGCTGGCGGCGCATGGGGCAATTATGGCGGGCCATCAACGGCGCAGGTGTCGATTGCCGAAGACGGCACCGTATTGGTGACGACCGGCAGTCCCGATATCGGCGGCAGCCGCGCCGCCATGGCGATGATGGCGGCTGAAACGCTGCAGGTTCCCTATGAGAAGGTCCGCGTGGCAATCGCCGATACTTCCTCGATCGGCTATTCGATGGTGACCGGCGGCAGCCGCACCACTTTTGCGACCGGCCTTGCGGTGACCAATGCGTCCAACGAGATCATCGAGAATCTCAAAGGTCGTGCGGCGAATATCTGGGAGGTCAATGCGTCCGAGGTTGCCTGGGGAGAGGAGGGGGCTGTCTGCCTGGCCGAAGGCAAGACTGATGAGACTATGTCGCTCGCCGCGCTGGCGGCCAGGACCACCTTCATGGTCGGTGCAATCGGTGCGGAAAGCTCGGTCAATCCCGGCGGTTTCCTGCCCGGTGTTGGCGTGCATATCTGCGATACCGAGGTCGATCCGGAAACCGGCCATGCCAAGGTCGTGCGCTACACGGCAATCCAGGACGTCGGCCAGCCGATCCATCCCGATTATGTCGAGGGGCAGATGCAGGGTGGCGCGGTGCAAGGCATCGGCTGGGCATTGAACGAGGCCTATCTCTATAACGACAAGGGCTGCCTCGATAATCCCGGCTTCCTTGATTATCGTATGCCGGTCGCGTCTGACGTGCCGATGATCGACACGGTGATGGTCGAGAAGTTCAATCCGGGTCATCCCTATGGCATCAAGGGCGTCGGCGAAGTTCCGATCGTGCCGCCGCTCGGGGCGGTCGCCTGTTCGGTCAGCGAGGCTGCCGGCGTGCGGATGCGTGATCTCCCGCTGACGCCCGACAGGGTCCATGAAGCGATGCATCCGGACGATTGATCATGCGGATCGTCGTCATGCCGCCGTTCGACAATGAGTTTTTCGGCGGCAAGGACCGGCTCGATCTCGAAGCGGGCAATCTGTTCGGGATGGTTCGTGAACTTGATGCGCTTAGCCCCGGCTTCAGCGATGTCGCGGGTGTGCGTGCGCAATTTGCGATCGATGGCGTGGTTGTGCCGGACTGGTCGACATCACTGGCCGGTGCATCGGAAGTGATCCTGCTGCCTCGAGTCGGTGGCGGATAGGAGACAGGCCATGGCTGTGACGCTGCCATTCAGCAAGCTGGAACCTTTCGGTGCAGAAATCCAACGCGACCTGTCCGAGCCATTCGCTCCGTCCGAAGCGTTTCATTTCAAACAGCTGTTCGATGAGTACAAGCTGGTGTTGGCGCGCGGTCAGCAGCTCACCATGGACCGCCAGCGCGAATTATGCGCGCTGATCGGGCCGATCCTGCTGCGCAAGGGTGAGGACGGCTACATGACTAACGAGTCCGGCGGCCCCAGCGCCTCGGCCTATTGCTGGCATGCGGACGCTGCTTATACCGAGCACCCTTTCGACGCCCTCTCGCTCCACGCCATCGATGTCGTCGATGATGCCTCCTCGACCCGCTTCGCCAATGCCGAGGAGGCCTATGACAGCCTGCCTGCCGCGCTCAGCCAGACGCTGGAGAAGAGTGAGCAGGAGATGATCTCGCCGCATTACACCCTGCTGGCCGAGCGTACGTGCGACCGCCGCGATCCCGAGGCGCTCAAGCAGGGCATACTTCCAGCAATATTCGTGAACCCGCATAATGGTCGTAAATGCGTATGGGTCAGCGAAATGCAGACCTCGCGTCTCCTGAACATGGAGTGGGAGCAGAGCCGCGATCTACTCCACCAGGCCTATGACCATCTCTATGCTCCCGAACGCGTGCTTGAGCACCGCTGGCGCAAGGGTGATCTGATTATCTGGGACAATATCGCCTTACAGCACGCGCGCCCGGATGTTTCGGATTCCGGCAGGCGCCTGCTGCAAAGAGTGATCGTCGGCACGCAGGGCGAAGTCCCGCATTACGAGGGTGACTAACCCTTCGCCACCTCCACAGACTTGCCGCCCTGCCACTTCCGCACCACCAGATAGCGGCCGTGCAGCGCGCCGCGGTCCTGGATGCCGAAACCCAGCGTCGTGCCTTCCTCGCCCTCGGCGGCAGGGAGCCATTTGACCTGCTCCAGCCCGACTTTCAGGCCATCGGGAGTGTATTCGGTGGCCCGAGCCAGACCTTCTGCAACCAGCCGACCAATGTCGTATCCCTTGGTTGCTTGCAGGGTCTGGTCCACGGACCAGCCCAGCTCCTCGATCAGGCTGGTGGCCGTGCTGTTTCCATCAGAAAACATGTCGATATAGGTCCAGCCATCGATCACCTTGCCGAATTCGGGATCATAGCCGCGCAGACCCGCCGTGTTCATCATCCGGGGGCCTTTCCAGCCGCGCGCCGTCAATGCCTTTGCCACCGCCGGCGCCGATAGGCCGAGGCCGAAATAGATGAAGCCATCGGGCTCGCAGTCGAGCACTTTATCGACCTCCGCTGAAGCATCTTCGGCGAGCGGTGAGATCGCCTCGCGATTGCCGATCTCCAGCCCGATGATCGCGCATTCGTCCTCGAGATATTTGAGGTGGCGCGTACCGATTGGCGATTGGTCATAGACCACGCCCAGCTTCGTGCAGCCGAGCGATCGCAGGTGTTGCGCGACAATCAGCGATTCGTCCTCATGGCTGCCGACCTGAAGATGGAACATATATTCGCTGCGCGCGCGTTCGGCCCCGGCCCAGTTGATTGTCGGGATGCGATGCTTTTCAGCCAGCGGCGTTGCGATCAGTGCATTGTCGCCGATTGCCGGACCAGTGATCAGGACAACGCCCTTATCCGCCAGCTCCTCATAGGCGCGCACCACTGCCTGTTCGGTTCCGGCAGGCAGGCCGAGGCCAAAGGCGTAGACGAATTCGATTTCTGCATCGAGACGGCCCTGCGCCTTTACCTTGGCGATTTCACGCTCAAGCCAGAAGGTGATGTCGCCCATTTCGGTGGGGGCATCGGCCATGTCGTTCAACATTCCGACTCGAACCTTGTCTGCCATGTCTCTCTCCCGGTAGTGTCCTGCTCGTAGTCAGCCTATCAGCTTGGCAAGGTTTCGCTACTCCTGCGGGAAGGAATATCATGGCGTTGGGCTGGCACAGCACAGCGATGGAAGTGATCGAGGGGATCGATCTTTCGGGAAAGCAGGTGGTGCTGACCGGCGCTTCGTCAGGTTTGGGCGTTGAGACAGCGAAGGCGCTGGGCAAAGCCGGGGCGGATCTGGTGCTGGGCGTGCGCGATGTGGCGAAAGGTAAGGCTGCTGCCGAGGCGATTGCGGCGGATGTGACGGGCGCGATGCGGGTGGAGAGGCTGGACCTGGCCGATCTCGGCTCTGTCGTCGATTTCGTCGCGCGAGTTGCGGGCCCAGTCGATGTGTTGATTGCCAATGCGGGGGTGTCAAAGACGCCCGGCAAGCATTTGTCCAACGGCCTCGATATCCGTTTTGCCACCAATCATCTCGGCCATTTCCTGCTGGCTCATCGGCTGAAGCCGCAACTGGCGGAGCGCGGGGGGCGGCTCGTGGTCGTTAGCTCGGCGGCGCATAAGGGCATGCCGGTCAGGCTTGATGATCTGCAATGGCAAGCCCGCGAACATGTCGACGGCGCGGCCTATGCTGAATCGAAAAGCGCCAACATCTGTTTTGCTCAAGAAGCCAACCGGCGCTGGAGCGGCGAGGGAATTGCCGTGCATGCCGTGATCCCCGGCTCGGCCCTGACCGGGTTGCAACGCTTTCACGGCGAAGCGCTCAAGCGCCAGATCGGCTTCATCGACGAGGATGGTTCGGTCAACGAAATGGTCAAGACCACCGAGCAGGCCGCCGCAACCTCGGTCTGGGCGGCAACTGCGCCGGAGCTTGAAGGCCGGGGAGGGCTGGTGCTGGAGGATTGCGGCGAGGCGCTGCCGGTTGGGCCTGACACCCATCAGTGGATGGGTTTTGACGACAGCGTGGCCGATCCGCAGGCTGCATGGAAATTGTGGGAACATTCGCTGGATTTGGTGAGAGATCTGGTTGGCGAGGGACTGGTCTAGCCCTTCGGAGCCTCCGTTTCGCCATGGCGATTCTGCGAGTCGCGGGGCGTTTAGTTGATGAAACACATGCGCGGTGGCTCGACTTTCATGAGTGGAAGCCGTGCGGGCCGCGAGGGGCGTGGGATTAACGGTAGAAAGAGCCGACGCGAATGTAGCTTGGTTGCGGCATGTAGGAAAACCGGACGGCGCTCGCTCGGCGCGTTGTAGCTAGGGACTGGTCCGACCTGCGCGGCGCATTCGACCTCGAGGAAGATTATCCGTTCTGCGCCGAACACCGGGCCGATATCGCCTGCACGCGGTCAAGCCTGCGTCTGGGGGGGAGGTTCGGGGTTCTGTGACCTGGTGCTGTAGTTGGGGGGCACGGACCCGTCACCGAAATTTCGTAGGGGAATAAGAAATGTGTCACTGTCATTCCTCTTCAACAACAAGGTCAAAACAATGTTTGTGGCTTTATGGGCTTTCACGAATTTCTCAGCTTGATCAGCTGCTTCTTCAGTTGAAGGCGTGGGGTTTGAAAGGTCTAGTAGAAGATCCAATCTCCCCATATATCCGTTCGGAACCACCTCGATTCCATCGACCCCCAGAATGCGCCTTTTCGAGCGTCTGCAGGCTGCAATTTCAGATAGCGTTTCCGCAGCGGGTAGATAGTCTTTCATCTTCTTAATCAAAGAACGGGATGATGAAATTTAGATTCCAAGGTGTGTTGAGATCGCGAAATACCGTGACACAATATTTAGCCCCAAGTTTGAAACCTACACCGCTTCCGCGCGGACGGGGTCAGGCAATAGCATGTCCCCGATGGACTATCACCCACGCACCCCTTGCTGAAACAACCGCTGCCCCAACACCTCATAGCTCGGGTCCACTGCGCTGCCCCCCAGCAACCCGCCTCCCGTAAACGGCCGGATAACCTGCATGTCGAACGTCACAACCCGGCGCGAAAATCGCCACTTGCCGTCGTCGCAGCGCCGGTAATTGTCGATGTACCGCACCGCCAGAAAATCCTCGATCTGCTCGCCTGGATTGTCCGGGTCGGGCAGCACGTGCAGGGCGAGGGCGTAGACTTCGCCCTCGGCTTCGTCGCCATCCACGCTGATCATGTGGTTGCAGACGTGGTGACCGGTCCAGGCGTAGCCGGGCATGGCGCTTTCGATCCAGCCGATGAATGTATCGACGTCGCCAGCGAATTCGGGTCCATGCTGGTCGGTCGCATCCTCGGTGTAGCAATCGCGCAGGAGGCCCATGTCGAAACGGTCGATGGCGCGGGAATAGGCCAGGACCAGCTCGCGGATCGCTTCCTTGTCGATCACCTGTTGGAACGCTTCGGTGGTTCCATCGTGCGCGAGCGTGGCCATGATGCTTTCCTCCTAAGGCCGGGCGCCGCGCTGGAACAGCGCGTGCTGGCAGACATCGTAGCTCGGGTCCTTCTCGCCCAGGCCCATCAGCCCGCCGCCGGTGAAGGGGCGCTGCAGCTGCATGTCATAGGTGACAACGCGCTTGGAAAAGCGCCATTTTCCGTCGTCGCAGCGGCGATAATTGTCGATGTAGCGCACCGCCATGAAATCCTCGATCTGTTTGCCGGGATTTTCGGGATCCGGCAGCACGTGGAAGGCGAGGGCATAGACCTCGCCATTACCCTCGTCGCCATCAAGGCTGATCATGTGGTTGCAGGCGTGGTGGCCGCTATAGGTCATATGCGGCAGCGATGCCTCGATGAACTTGCAGAAGTCTTCAGCCGAGCCGTCGAAACTGTCGCCATGGGTGTCGGTGCCGTCTTCTGTGTAAAGGTCTCGCAGCAGGCCGACATCCTTGCGATCGACAGCGCGCGAATAGCACAATACCAGCTCGCGGATTGCATCCTTGTCGACCAATTCCTGCATTGCGGCGATGGTCGGGTTCGGCTTTTCGATAGTGGCCATGGATTGGTCCTTTCAGGTTGAATGTGGCGTAATCATCATGTGTCCCAGCGGATCGGCACGGCACGCGGGCCGATCACCGGGCCGCAGCGATAGCTCACCGGGTTGTCCGGATCGAGCCGGAATTCGGGCAGGCGCGCCAGCATTTCTTCATACAGCGTCTGCACCTCGATCCGGGCAAGGTGGGAGCCGAGGCAGCGGTGAGGGCCGCTGGCGAAAGTGACATGCGCCTTGTTCTCGCGGTGCAGGTCGAAGGTGCCGGGATCGGGAAATTCGTCGGGATCGACATTGGCCGCCGGGTTGTAAAGCATGACCCGTTCGCCGGCCTTGATCTGCGCACCGCCAAAGCTCATGTCGCGCGCCGCGCGGCGGGTCGAGACGACGAAGCTGTAGCGGCGCAGCAATTCCTCGGCGGCTTCCGGGATCAGCGCGGGATCGGCGCGCAACTCGGCTTGCAGCGCGGGATTGGCAGCAAGGTGGCGCACGCCGAAACCCATCGCGTTCATCACCGTGTCGAGCCCGGCGATGAATAGCAGGATGCAGTAGTTCTGCATGTCCTCCAGCGTCAGCGCCCTGCCATCGACATCGGTCTGCCACAGCCGGCTGATGAGATCGCCCGTCGGATTTTCGCGCCTCTCAAGCAGGGTGCTTTCCATGAGTTTGGCCATGGCGCGCAGCTGCCTTTGCGAGTCCGCGTGTTCGCCGAAATCCTCAGACAGGTGATCGCTTACGATCTGGCGGAATTCATCTTGCCGTTCGAGCGGCAAGCCGAACATGCCAAGGAACACCTGAACCGGCATGGGCTCACCGATCGCCTCCATGAATTCGCAGTGTCCCGCGTCTTTCACGCCCTCGATCAATTCGGCGGCCAGGCTGCGAATATCATCCTGCATCGCCATCATCGCCTTGGGCGCGAATACGAGGTTGAGTGGTTTGCGGAATCCCGTGTGCACCGGCGGATCAAGCAGGATCGGCACAGGCAGGTAGATCTGCTCGTCTGGTGGCAATTGCGCCATCATCGCTGCCATATCCTCGGGCGTGAAAGGCTCGCTGGAGAAGTTCTCCCAATTGCGCCCGGCCTCAGTGACGAGGCGGAAGCGGGTGACGAACCACATGCCGCCATTATGCGGCGTCCAGAATACCGGAGGGGCGTTGGTGGCTATATCGACCAGCCGATCGGGCGCGTTCTCATTCAGCGCTGCGTCGTTATACATGTCGTAATCATAGACCAGCTCGTCGGGAACGTGGTCCGGCTGGGGCGCAATTCTCGGTGCGGTTACTGTCGCCATTTGCCTGGCTCCTTTCTCTACATCAATGATCCGCCGCTGATCGGATAGACTTCTCCGGTAATGAAGCTTGCCCGGTCCGATACCAGAAAGGCGACCATACCCGACATTTCCTCAGGCGTAGCGAAAGGCTTGCCGACAAATGTGCGGCGCTGGCGGATGGCTTGTTCATCCTCGCTTACTTCGGGCATGTTGGCGAAGAAGCCGTTTTCCGGGTGAAACCGGCTGCCCGTGCTATAGGCCCCCGGGTCGTTTCCGAAGGTGGCATAGGGCGCAATCGCATTTACGCGGATATTGTGCTGGCCGAGTTCCTTGGCGAGGATGATCGAGAAGCTGTGCACCGCGCCTTTCATCGACGAATAGACAGGCAGCATATAGTCGCCCTTGAGCCCCGCAGTCGATCCGACATTGACGATGGCACCGCCTTTGCGTTCGACCATGCCGGGTAGCACGGCATGGGTCATGCGCAGAAGCGTGCCGAAATTGAGGTCAATATCGGCAAACCACTTGTCTGGATCGGAATCGACAAACAGCCCCTGGTCAACATTGCCGCCAAGGCAATTGACCAAGATGTCGACGGGTCCGAGCTTCTCCGCTGCGGCAAGGATTTTTGCGGGCGAGCCATGGTCCAGCAGGTCTGCGGCGACGAACACCGCGTCACTGGCACCGCGCGCTTTCGCGTCGGAGACAAGCCTTGCGCCGGCTTCCTCGTCGCGGCCGACCCCGATGAGCGCAGCGCCTTCGGTGGCGAGTTCAAGCGCGATGCCGCGCCCGATATTCGCCGTAGCGGCCGTGACGATAGCCACCTTACCCTTCAGTCCGAGATCCATTCATGCCCCCATCTACGACAGGGCCAGACTCTATCGGCTTTTCGAGTCAGCGCAATGCAGGCGCGCTCAGGTATTATTGTTGGTTGAAAGCACGCAACGCAGCTTGCCGGGTTCGCCATCGTCACCGATCTGTCGTAGAAAACCGTGGGATTGACGGTGATAGCGTTTGCCATTCAGCGGTCCGCTGGTCATCACGATACTGGTGCTGGTCCGCAAATAGCTGCCACGCACGCCATTCGACCGATAGTTCGACGAACTGATAATGACGAAGTC
>JAQWKP010000128.1 GCA_029247785.1 Novosphingobium sp. | reverse complement strand
AGTCGCGACCGCCTCGCTTTCGCCTGCCGATGTCGCAACGCCGATCCGATCGTTGTTCCGGCGCGACAGCAATGTCCGGGTGCTGCTGGGCGAGGTCGATGGTGTCGATGCCGGGCAGCGCAATGTTCAATTTGGCGAGTCATCGCTCGATTTTGACTGGCTGGTGCTGGCCTCTGGTGCTTCCCATAGTTATTTCGGCAAGGATGAGTGGGCACCCTTTGCACCCGGTCTCAAGCGTATCGAGGACGGTGTGGCGGTGCGTGCCAGTGTGCTTACCGCGTTCGAAACCGCGGAAGCTGAGACCGACATCGCTCGCATCGAACGGTTGTTGACCTTCGTCATCGTGGGGGCGGGGCCGACCGGGGTCGAACTGGCCGGCGCGATCGCCGAGCTCGCCCGTTTCGGTCTCAAGGACGAATTCCGCAATATCGACCCGGGCAAGGCGCGCATCATCCTTGTCCAGTCGGGCGAACGCATCCTGCCCGCCTTTCCCGAGGAATTGTCGGCAGAGGCTCAGAAATCGCTGGAAAGCCTCGGCGTGGAAATCCGCCTCGGGTCGCGGGTGACGAATATCGCGTCCGATCATGTGCGGATCGGCGAAGACCAGCAGATCGCAAGCGAGACAGTGCTTTGGGCGGCTGGCGTGGTCGCTTCGCCAGCGGGGCGATGGGTGGATGCCGAAGCTGACCGAGCCGGCAGGGTATCGGTTGACCGTTTTTTGCGGGTCGAGGGTCAGGATCAGATATTCGCCATTGGAGACACTGCAGCAAGCATGGCCTGGGATGGCAAGCCGGTTCCCGGCCTAGCGCCCGCCGCCAAGCAGGCAGGCGCCTATGTCGGGCGCTATATCCGCAGCCAGCTGGAAGGCGGCAAGTCTCCCGATCCCTTCGTCTATCGCCACCAGGGAAGCCTGGCTACGATTGGCCGCAAGAGCGCGGTGGCTGACTTTGGTTGGCTGAAATTGCACGGTGCGCCGGCCTGGTGGCTATGGGGCGCGGTGCATGTCGGGTTTCTCGTAGGAGTGCGCAACCGCGCGGCGGTGATTCTCAATTGGGTGTGGAACTACTTCACCCAGCGGCTCGGCATTCGGCTGATCACCGGCAGGAACTAGTCCGCAGATTCACCCCATCGGCTTGTCGCCGTAATAGCGCACGCAGGCTTCGACTTCCTGCTTCAGCACACCCCGGTCATAGCCCAATTGCGCGGTTTCTTCGGCAGGCGGAATGTAGTTAGTTGAGCCGAAATCGAGATAGGACAACGTGTAATCCGGGATAATCGGATGGCCGAGATGAACGTCGAGGTCCTTCGGTCGGCCCGCGGCGGCAAACCACAGTTCGAAGTAGTCTTTCCAGCTCAAATTCTCGTCACCGACGAGGTAGGACTTGCCGGATTCGCCGTTTTCGAGACCGCCGAGCATCGCCTGGGCTACCGAGCGGCAGGTCATAAAATTGGCGCCGCCCGGCGGAGCGAACTCCTCCAGCCCTTCCAGCTTGCCCTGCGCATAATGGGTGATCGCGTGCCAATGGGCGACCGGGAAGCCTTCGGTATAGCCAACGATCCAAGGCAATGCGCAGCTGCATACATTGAAGTCCGGGCCGCTCAGCGCGCGGATTGCATCGTCAGAGACCTGGCGCGAGCGGACGTAGGGGATGTGTTCCATCACCTGCGGCGCGACGAAGGAATAGAAGCTGCCCATATAGACCGTGCGGGAGATCCCCGAGGCTTTGGCCTGTTCGAAAAAGCGCGGCAGCCCCTCGATATTGGCGCGTTGGAAATAGTCCGCCTGGCTCACCGAGCCGTCCTGCGGATATTCGCCGAGATCGTTGCCGGCGCAGAACACCAGGCTGTCATAGCCTTCGAGGCGACCATCGTCGAAACTCTCCTCGAAGTAGTTTCCGGCGACGAAAGGCAGATCATTGAGGCGCGATGTGCCTTTGGGGGCCGAGCGCGACATGATCGTCACATCATGGCCCAAATCCTTGAAATAAAGCGCGGTGTAGCCGCCGACGAAGCCGGTTCCACCGACCATCAGGACCTTCATGTAATGCGCTCCCATCGATTGCTGTGTGAGATCAGGCCCCAGATCATGGCAAGTCCCATTCCAGCGGCAACCGGTCCAGACCGATCGTGTTTGACGTATGATATTCGATGATATCGCCTTCGGGCAGCCGGATATTGTGCATCCGCCGCAGCAGCGTTTCGAGCATGATCCGCATCTCGCTCTTGGCGAGGTGGATGCCGATGCACAAATGCGAGCCGATCCCGAAAGTCACGTGGCGCGGCTTGCGGTCGATATCGATCACATGCGGATTCTCGAAAGCGCGCGGATCGCGGCCTGCCAGATAGGTCGGGAGCAGAATGTGCTCGCCCTTTTTCATCGGCACGCCTTCGAACACGATGTCCTCGGCGACGATGCGCGACGGCGCACTGACACCAAAGGCGCGAGTGAATTCTTCGATCGCAGCTGGAATGTCCTGCGGGTTGGTCCGCAGCCGATCCTGCAAACCGTGGTCAGTGGCAAGATAGCGGACGATCCAGCCCATCGAGGAAAACACCGTATCGAGCCCGGCGATAAACAGCAGATAGACAATTCCGAGAATTTCGTCCTGGTTGAGCGGACGGTCCTCCATCTGGCCGGCCAGGATCGCTGCCATCATCTCGGATGCCGGCTCTCCGCTACGTTGCTGCTGCTCGATGAAATCGCGCAAATAGTCGTGGATCGCATTGCCAGCGCCCAGCTGCTCGGCGTGGCTGCTGCCATGGATCGCGAGTTCCTCCCATTCGAGGAATTGCTGCAGCATCTCCTTGGGCAGGCCCATTATCGAGACGACCAGCGCATTGGGAAAGATCGATGCGAATTCGGAGATGAACTCGCATTGGCCGCGCTCGATAAAGGCATCGATCAGCGATTCGGTCAGGGTCTGGATCTCACCGTGACGCTGGGCGATCGATTCCGGGGTGAAGAAAGGGCGCAGCACATGGCGGTAATGCTGGTGGAACGGGGCATCCGATTCGACTGGCAGCAGCATCCAGTCGGGGTTCATCACCGCTTCGGTTAGCGGACCGCGCAGACTTGAGAATTTTCGCGCATTGGCGAAGCCTTCCATGACCAGACTATGCTGAGTGAAGATCCATGAAGGCATTCCGAAGGACGCATCGCGCGCCCAGATGACGCCCGGACCATCATGCAGACGTCCACCCGCCAGATAGGGATCGTCAAGTTCGGCGAGAAAATCGACGAAGCTGTGATCCCAGACATTTTCGGCCGGCACATGGTCGGGCACATTGGCATCCGGAGTCATTGTCGCCATCGCTTAATCCCTCACCAATCCGTGCAACTTGGGTACGCCCAGGTCGAAATGGGTGACGATGCCGGGCGCAGCCTCGCAGACCGTAGGAATAACATTGACGCAGGCCATTGCCGTCCACGGCAGACCGGCATAGCGCAATGGTTCGCCCGGCTTGGCAATAGTGCGCAGGGTCATGTCCATCGGCGGATTGCCCTCGATCAGGATGCGAAAGCCGCTGGGGCCGCAATCCCAATTGGGCTCGATATTCTCCTCGCCCATTTTCCAGAAGCAATGATAAGTGATGATCGGCTTGCCATTCGAGAGCCCGGTCCATTCGTAATGCTGTCCGGCGACAGTGCCCTGGCTGACGACACCGTCCGACCAGGCAATGTCCTGCGTGGCAGTCGCCAGATTCAGCTTGCTGGTTACATCGTCGATTTCCAGGCCAAGCGTGTGTGCCACCATTTCCATCGATTGTGCAAAGATCAGCGGTGCTTCGGGCGAGCGGCCCGGATTTTCCAGCACGTCCTCCGGCGTCCGGCCAAAGCCCATGAACTCGATATAGCTAGACGGATTGGCGAGGTGATCGAGGACGTCATAGAGATGGATATGCTCGACCCGGTCCATCAGCCTGAGCGCCGTGATGGCCAGCAAATCGCCAGCGAATCCGGGATGGATGCCGCCGCCGTGAAAAGATGTGCCACCGTCGCGGCACGCAGCCTCGATCGTCTCAAGTTCCTCGCTGAAACGACCGTGGTAGTAATAAGGGCCGAGCGGGGTGACGACATTCTTGCCTGAGCGCAGCAGACGGCAGATCATGTCGATATCCTGCACCAGCTGAGCGAAATGCACGCAATCGGCATCAAGTGCGATGATCTGTTCGGGATCGTCGGTGGCGATCACCCCGGTTGGTGCGATCTTCGCGATGTTTCCTGCATCCTTGCCAACCTTCTTGGGGTTGGTGACAAGCACGCCGACCAGCTCATAGGCCGGATTGCTAACAAAATGGCGGATGGCGGTCTTGCCGACATAGCCGGTGGCCCATTGCACCACCTTGCAGGATTTCGCGGACATCGGTTTTCCTTCTTTTCGGTCTCAGGCGAACGCTGGCAGCACTTCACTTTCAAACAGGCGCAGGCTTTCCCATGCAAGATCAATCGGCATGCCGCCACACAGCGGATGGAATGCGGCTGCGGGTTGCGGAGCTGCCTTGATCTGCTCGACAAGCTGCTCGGGCGTCATCACCGTGTAGCGCCCTGACGCGCGCAATTCTTCGATATCGGCCACTGAATTGTAGGGACCACGCTTGCCGGACTGCGCGTTCCACACGCCATATGCATTGGTCTCGTGGAGGAAAAAGGGTGCCATGGCGTCCCAGCCGGCTTCGGGATCGCGGGCGAGGGCGATGACGCTGGTCTCGCCGCCGCCCATGCCGGGGCCGGGATCGGGCTTGCCAAGCTTGGCCATCTCGTCCCGATAGAACTCCCAGCTGTCATGGGTCGAAGGGACGTAGCCATCGGCAATTCGCGCCGCTCGCCGCGCCGCCGCTTCTGTGCTTCCGCCCAGGATCACCATCGGGCCGCCTTCACGGAACGGTTCGGGCGTTATGTGGACAGTGCGACCGCGATATTCGAAGGGCTTGCCGGCAAATGCAGATTTGAGCACATGCACGGCCTCGGTAACGCGTTTGGGGCGTTCGTTCAGCGGCACGCCGAACATCTCGAATTCGCCAGGCACATATCCGCCCGCGACGATCAGATCGACACGGCCTTTCGAGATATTGTCGAGCACGCAGAAATCCTCGGCGACGCGCAAAGGATCGTGGAACGGCGCGATCAGGGCGGCGACTGAGAAGCGGACATTCTTCGTGCAGGAAGCCATTGCCGCGAGAATCACGGCCGGACTGGGAATATAACCGTCCGGCGAACCATGATGCTCCGACATCGAAACGCCTGCCGGGCAGCCGATATTATCGGCCCATTGGGCCATGCCCACGGCGGCCTCGTAGCGATCGGCCATGCTGGTTCCGGCAAAATCGGGATTGCGCAGGTCGAAGCGAAGTGAAACGTACATTGAAATCCTTTCCCGGCCCGCTGCTCTCGCTGGACTCTGGTTTCGCCCCGTGGCTTATTGCGCGCGCCAGATGGCAAGGGAGAGATGCCATGTCGGACGCCGGCAACGGCTTATCAGTGTCTTATCAGACGCCAAGCGGATTGACTGTCAAGCGATTGCAGCCGGAAATCGGCGCGGAAATCACTGGGGTGGACCTGTGTGAGCCGATCTCAGGGGACGTCGGGAGCGACATCCGGCAGGCTTTGGTCGATCATGGCGTGGTCTTCTTTCGCCGCCAGCCGCTTGGCTATGCGCAGCATCTTGCACTCGCGCGGGTGTTCGGTGAGCCGCATGTCGAAGGCTTCCTGCCTGATCGTCCTGAAATCATGCCGCTGGTTTCCGATGCGGCCAATACCAATCCTGCTGGCGGCCACTGGCACAGCGACGGCACCTATTACGATGTCGCTCCGGCAGTTTCGATCCTGCTTTGCCATCAGGCGGCTGAGCTGGGCGGCGACACCTGTTTTGCCAGCGCGGCGGCGGTCTATGCAGGGCTGCCTGATGAGCTGAAGCGGCAGATCGCTCCGCTCCGGGCGAGGGCGAGCATGTCGCATATCCGCACCGTCAAAGGGCTCGACGACGATAGCGCCACCTATATCGGTCGCACCGGAGACGATGTTGATAGGGGCTGGGCCGAGCATCCGGTGGTCCGCATTCACCCTGAGACCGGCAAGCCGGTGCTCTATGTAAACGAGGTCCATACCCAGGAGATAGTCGGGATGGAGCCGGAGGAGAGCGCCGCGCTGCTCCAGAGCCTGACCGACCGCTTCCTGCGAGCCGAATACCAGATGCGCTGGTCATGGCGCGACCACGATATCACTATCTGGGACAACCGGCAGGTGCAGCATTATGCAGTGGCCAATGAGGCCGGGCCGCGCCACGTCGAACGGATCATGGTTCAGGGCACGCCCTCGGTTGGGCTGAATGAAACATTGGCGATGGAAACCGCCGAATAGGCTGAAGGAGACTTTCGATGGACCTAGCAATTCGCAATGCGACGATTGTCGATGGCACAGGCGGTGACCGCTACAAAGGCGACATTGGCGTCGAAGATGGCCTGATCGTCGCGCTAGGCAAAGTCGAGGGCAGCGCGCGTGAGGAAATCGATGCGGGCGGCATGATCGTTTCACCGGGCTTCATCGATTGCCACACTCACTATGACGCGCAGATCTGCTGGGACGATATGCTCAGCCCTTCTGTCTATCACGGTGTCACCACCGCGATCGGCGGGAATTGTGGTTTCACCCTCGCGCCGCTTTCGGGCCAGAGCGACGACCTCGATTATTTGATGGATATGTTGGCAGTGGTTGAGGGCATGCCGGTCGCTTCGCTGCGAGAGGCGGTCAAGCCGAGCTGGACCAGCTTTGGCGGTTTTCTCGATCATTTCGATGGCAAGCTTGCGATCAACACTGCCTTCATGGTCGGCCATTGCGCCTTGCGTCGCTGCGTCATGGGCGAGCGGGCAGTCGGCCACGAAGCCACGCCGGCTGAGCTCGAGCAGATGACGGACCTGCTGCGCCAATGCATCGCCGAAGGCGGGCTTGGCCTGTCGACCAGCACCAGTATTTCGCACAGTGACCACAATGGCGATCCGGTCCCCTCGCGCTTTGCCAGCGAGGAGGAATTGCTGACGCTTTCCGGCGCTTTGCGCGACTATCCCGGCACGTTGGTAGAAATTGTCCCGGGCGTTGGGCCCTTCGTGGACGAGACAGAAAATGCGATGGTCACCAATATGTCGCTGGCGGCGCAGCGAGTAGTGAACTGGAATGCCATCTTCGTCGACGTCAGTCGCCAGCAGATCGTCGATTCGCAGCTGGCGACGGGCCGCTACGCTGCCGAGCGCGGGGCGAAGGTTTACGGGCTTGTCCAGTCAGGGCCGCTCGAGGCGGTGCTCAACTTCCGCAGCGGTTTTACCTTTGCGATGCTCGACGGGTGGAAGCCGTTTCTCAGCCTTCCGCTTCCTGACAGGATCAAGGCGATGCAGGACCCCGAAATGCGCGCGCGCCTCAAACAAGGGGCCGAGAACCCTGACAACCCGGTCCAGGTCCTGAAAGACATCGACAAATTTGTGATCGGCGATGTGCGCACCGAGAAGAATGCGCAATGGCGTGGCCGCCAGCTCAAGGAATATGCCGCATCGGTGGGCATGTCGAATTTCGATGCGCTGTTCAATCTCGCGGTCGAGGAGGAGCTGTTCCTGACTTTTTCAGGGCCCGACATGGGCGCGGACGAAGCGTCCTGGAAGCTGCGCGAACAGGTCTGGAATGATGAGAATGTGCTGCTGGGCGGATCCGATGCAGGCGCTCATGTCGATATGTTCAACACCTTTGCGTTGACGACCCAGCTACTCGGAACCGGCGTGCGTGAGCGCGGCGTGCTGAGCCTGGAAGATGCCGTCCGGCGGATCACCGGCGAACTCGCCGATGCATTCGGCATCACCAATCGCGGATATATCGCCGAGGGCACGGCTGCCGATCTGGTAGTGTTTGATGCCGACACGATCGACTGTGGGCCGATCTCCATGCGCGACGACCTTCCGTGCGGAGAATCGCGCCTCTATGGCGATGCGATCGGCATCCACCATGTGATCGTCAACGGTGTTCCGGTGGCCGAGGGCAACAGCCCGACCGGCCGCAAGGGCGGCAAGATGCTGCGCAGCGGAACCGATACCTACACGGTTGCGTTAGCCTGACGCGACCGGAACTGGAGACCAAACGATGACCCTCTATGGCGGCTATGACGGCAAGGGCCTCAACCACGTCGAAGTACTATACCAGCGCGGTGATCGGGAGTTGGCCATGGAATTCATGGAGTTGCTTGGTTGTACTGTCGTCCCCACGCCCCAGGTCAATGAAACCGGCAGCACCTACATCTGCGTCCATCCTGACGAGGGAGATCAGGACCCGGTCAACAATGTGCTCTACCTCTCGGAAATCCGCCCCGCGCAACATGACCTGGAAGAAGTCCTCAAGGCCAGCATCGCCAAGGAGAAGGCGCTGACCGAGGTCGTCGATGCCTATCGCCACAAGGCCCGGACCCTGCCTTACGGGATTCCCCATTTCGGCCTGAGGTTTCCCAGTTTCGAGAGTATCGAACCGGTGCTCGAAAGGTTGGAAGCCTGCTCCAATCCGGCAATTACAGATCGCATGTCGGTGATGGCGCTACGTCCCAGCGACCCGGAAGCCCTGACGGACGATCTGATCCAGGGATTCGTCTATACCGACATCGTCGCCACCGGTCTGTTCTGCCTTGGTCAGGTCATCGAGATGCAGGCGCAGAAGGGATAGCAACCCGCAAGGTCACTCCGGCAGCGGATCGACCGAATCGATGATTTCCTGCGCAACGTCGAAGCGATAGAGCTTCGATGCGTTCTCCCAGGTCATCTTGCGCACATCTTCGGCTGACACGCCTTGCAATGCCTCGCGCAGGGTTTCCTGCGTATTCGGCCACGAGGAATCGGCATGGGGGTAATCAGTCTCCACCATTATCCGCTCCACTCCGATGCGATCGCGTAGCTCCATGCCTGAGCCGAATTCGATCGAGCAGAAATTGAAGTTGCGCTGCAGAACCTCGACCGGGTGGATGCCTGCATCCTGCCACTGATCGTCGGGATTTGCCGCTGAATGGTCCAGCACATAGGCCAAGCGGTCCATCAGCATCGGCACCCAAGCGATACCGCCTTCCGACATCGCGATCTGCAGCTTGGGGAAGCGAACCGGCGCGCCCGACCAGATCCAGTCCGCCGTCGACCGGTAGGCCGAGAGCGGAAAGCAAATAGCACCAATTTCCAGCGAACTGCCTGGAGGACTGGCGCTCCAGTCATCCGATCCGACATGGAGGCAGATGACAGTTTCGGTTTCTTCGCAGGCCCGCAGCATCGGGTCCCAATGGTCGCCGCGCAGGCCCGGAAGGCCCTTTTGCGAAGGTGAGCCGACGAAGCTGATTGCCGTGAAGCCGCGATCGGCATTGCGGCGCACTTCCTGTGCCGCAGCTTCCGGATCGCCGAGATAGACGAGCCCGCTGGGAATGAAGCGGTCTGGATTGGGTGAATACCATTCCTCGAAATACCAGTCGTTCCAGGCGCGCACGCAGGCCTGGCCCAGTTCGGGGTCCTTGGTGTCCGTGGTGAAATTGGCACCGCCCAAGCCCGGCATGAACGACGGAAAGTTGAGTTGCGCCTGAACTCCGTCAATATCCATATCGGCAATGCGTGCTTTTGGGTCCCAGCAACCCTGCCGCGTCGCATCGATACGGGTCGCTTCCCAGCCCCAGCGCTCCTTGGGCCGGCCGACCACGGCGCATAGCGCGACCTGGGGATAGGCCTTGTCCTCCCACACCCAGCTTTCCGAACCGTCTACATTTTCGACGATGCGCGGCGCGTGGTCCTTGAACTTGGCCGGCATCCGGCCTTCGAACATATGTGCCGGCTCGACCATGTGATCGTCGACCGATAGCACCGTGTAATAGCGCTTTGACTTTGGCGGATCGGGCAGTAGCTCCAGAGGCTTGTAAGCCTTGGGTTTCGATGCGTCGAAGGCGGGCTTTTCCGATTCTGGGCGGTTCTTTGCTGTTGTGGCCACTACAGCGCTCCTCTCACGACGTGCTTCCACTCCGGTTTGGTGCGGAGTCGGTTGCATCGTTGAATGCGTGCAGGATAACCACGCGGCGCGGCAGGGCAAGCCAAGGTTTCGCTCGGCCAGGCGGCCATCCGCTAGCCAAGCTGCCAATCGAAGTTGAAGTGTGTTTCGCCCGAGCCTTGACCATCCGGTTCGAATCGTCGCTCGACCACTGCCCCCTTTCCGTCTCGGTCGATGGCGACCACAGTGCTGCAGCGCGTGCCGTAGATGGAGTTGCGGATGAACACCGGGGTATCCGAGGCCTCCTGAGCGATGTCGGACGGCTGGCTCGGGTGTAGGCCGATATCAGGCAGCGTTTCGCTCGCCAGCGCATCGAACAACGGCGTAAAATCGTCGCTCTCGCTCGTAAGCCAATCAAGCAGCGCCGCCTTGAGCTGGAGTGTCTTTGGCCAGGGTTCGTCCAGCGTACCGTTTGACAATCCGTAAATGCCGTGGGCCAGCCTTGTGCGGATTTCCTGAGGCCGGTTCGATAGGAAATTAGCCTCATGTTTATCAGCAAGGATCAGGTTGAAAGGATTGAAATCCATGAAGTTTGCGATCTTTTGATCCGCATATGCGCCTTCACCGGTGAGCTGGTCGGTGACCAGCGAACCGCGAGAGGCCCGGTTCGGATCGGGGTCGCCATAGCCCCTGAGATTGGTGACCAGCGCGAAGCGGCCTGCTTCTGACATACCTAGCCAGGTCCCGCCCGATTTGAGATCGCGCCCGGCAAGAATGCCGCCCGGCTCGTCCCAGCGGGCCAGTGGCGCGGCAGGCCGCTCGTGAAATTCGTCGCGATTGCCGATGGCGACCAGGTGCCAGCGTGGATGGGCCTGCCATGCGACGGCTGCGACGCACATCAGATCAGCCCCTTGGCCCGCAGCGAGACATGCCCCTCGCGGCCGATGATGACGTGATCGTGGACCGTGATTGACCCACAAAAAAACCAAAAAGTTTTTCTTTACCATTCTTATATTCAATAGCTTTTTCACGATTTTCATTAATTATTTTGTCAATTAAAGCTTCTAAGGCCTTAGGATCACTTTCTTGTTTTAAACCTTGTTCTTCAACGATTACTTGGGGATCTTTGTCTCCATTCATCATTAATTCAAATATTGTTTTGGCTATTTTTCCAGAAATTGTGCCATTTTTAATCAGATTAATTAACTTAGCTAAATTTTTTGCACTTATTGGACTTTCAGA
>JAQWKP010000127.1 GCA_029247785.1 Novosphingobium sp. | reverse complement strand
CCGCGATCGAACCGGAAAGCCGGGCTTCTTCGGGAACGTCGACAAACAGATCGTCAATCGAACCCGCGCCGATGGAAGCCAGCATTTCGCTTCGGTCTGTCTCTGTCAGGGGCAAATAGCGCATCTCGCCTAAAGCTCCGCCACAAAGGCGTCGTATGCCGACTTGTCCATCAAGTCTCCCAGCTCGCCGGTATTGGCAATGGTGATACGAAACAGCCAGCCATCGCTTTCCGCATCGCTGTTGACGAGCTCGGGCTGCTCTTCCAATTCGCCATTGGCCTCGGTCACCTCACCCGAAACCGGGGTGTATATGTCTGAAGCAGCCTTGACCGAATCGACGACCGATACCGAATCGCCCTGCTTCACCTCGCTGCCGGCAGCGGGCAACTCGACGAAGGTAATGTCGCCCAGCTGGGTCTGCGCATAATCGGTGATGCCGACGGTTCCCGTGTCGCCATCGACTTCGATCCATTCATGATCTCTGGTGAAATAGCGGCTCATTGGGGCCTCCTCAGCGGTAATAGTGGTGGGGTACGAAGGGCATTGGCGCGACAGTCGCATCGAGTCTCTTGCCGCGCATCTCGATGGCCAATGCAGTGCCATCAACAGCGCAAGCTGTATCGACATAGGCCATTGCAATCGGGCGTTGCAGCGAAGGCGAAAAACCGCCTGACGTCACGGCACCAACCTGTGTTTCGCCGGAAAACACGCCCGCTCCCTCGCGCCCCGCCATGCGTCCGTCGAGCTTCAGGCCTACGCGGAGGCGAGCCGCGCCATCGGAAAGCAACCCCAGGATGCGCTCAGAACCGGGAAACCCGCCTTCTGTTCGGCGTTTTTTCGAGATCGCGAAGGTCAGGTCAGCCGATACCGGGTCTGTTTCTTCGCTCAGATCGTGCCCATAGAGCGGCAATCCAGCTTCAAGCCGCAGCGAATCGCGTGCGCCAAGTCCGACCGGCTTCACTTCCGGTTGCTCGCAGAGAGCCCCGGCCAGCGCTGTTATATGCGCGGCGGGAACGTTGATTTCGAACCCGTCCTCCCCAGTATAACCGCTTCGGCTGATCCCGAGCGGGACATCGCCCCACAGAAACGGTCCTGCCTGCATGAATTTCAGCTCAGTCGGTAGCGGCCTGATTTCTAGCTTTGCAAGCGCAGCTGAGGCCTTGGGGCCTTGCAACGCGAGCAATCCGTCCTCATCCAGGTGACTGAGAACAATCTCGTCGGGAAGCCCCTCGTGGAGATGGGCAATATCATCCCATTTGGTAGCACCATTGACGACCAGGTAGAGATGATCGCCGGCGTTGGTGACCATCAAATCGTCTAGAATGCCGCCATTCTCTGCCAGCAGCAGGGAATAGCGCACCTTTCCCGGCTTCAACGCCGAAATATCGCCGGGCAGCAGCCGCTCCAGCGCTTCGGCGGCGCCTTTGCCCGACACTTTGAGCTGGCCCATGTGGCTGACATCGAACAGGCCTGCATTCTCGCGAGTCCAAAGATGCTCGGCGATGATCCCTTCGTACTGAACAGGCATCCAATATCCGGCGAATTCAACCATCCGCGCGCCTTGCTCGCGGTGCCATGCGTCAAGCGGCAAGGTCCAAGGTCCAGCCTCGGCCAGATCGGCCCTTTCAGATTTATCAATTTCTGGATCGATTCTGTCGCTCAAGACACAACTCCGCACAGCATGGCACACCATTCAGGTGCCCCCTCTGTCACGGAAGCCTGAGAGCTTTCCCCCGGCATTTGCGCGGGGTTACACCTTCGGCGGCCTCACCTGGCTGGGCGAAGCACTTTCCAGAGTATCGCTATCGACAATGGCGCGGTCCATTTGCCTGAGAGTTTCCGGGGCGGTTGCTCCTTCGGCGCCCGATAATTCGACATCGTGGTCGAATCGCCGGGTCTCTCCCGCGCTGTCAGCGAGTGCAGCAACTTTGCTCGCCACTCACCTGCGTGTCAACGCAGGGTACAGGCGAATCGTCGGACTAATCCCCAACCCGCCGTATAACTCGGTCCATCGCGTCATAGTCATGTACGAAGCGCCCCGCTGCCTTCTGCTGAGCCAGTGCGAAAATCGCGCCTGCAAGCGTCTCAGCACGGATCGAGCGATACCTGCGATACTTACCGTGCAGAAAAAGATCGAGCACCGAGCTCAGCCACATCGCCAGCCTTTCGAGCGGCCTGCTTTCCTTACGCCGCCCACGGATCAAGCCGGGCTGAACTATGTCGAGCCGACGAAAGCGTAGCCGGCCCAGGGCATCCTCTACTCCGCCTTTGACTCGCAGATAAAATGCTTTCGCAAGCGGATCCGCACCAATCGAGGAGACCAGGATGAAATGCTCTATTCCTGCTGTCTTGGCCGCCTGTCCGCAGGCCAGTACAAGCTCGTGATCTACCGCGCGGAAGGCCTCCTCGTCCTTCTCGACCTTGGCCATCGTCGTACCAAGCGCGCAGACCATCACTTGCGCGTTGGAAGCGGCAATCGCATCCGGCCATCCAGACGGCTCGGCGAGCAACATTTCCATCCTGGCACCAGGGGGCAAAGCAATTTCTCGCCGGGCAACACCGACAATGCGAAAGTCTGATCGAGTAACGGCCCGTTCCATCAGCGTGTACCCGACCAGCCCCGTCGAACCGACGAGGCACAGGCGGATAGCTGGCGGAAATTCGCTCACCTGCGCCACACCTTACACATTGCGCAGTCCCTCAGGAGTGCGCCCATATATCCGGGCATGGCAGGAAATCGCATAGCGATCGGTCATGCCTGCGATGTAGTCCGAAATGTGCCGACTACGATCGGGCTCCTCCTTTGGCATGGTGGCGATCCATTCGTCATCCATCAGAACCGGCTCCTGCGAAATCGCGACGAACAACTCAGCAATCACTGTCTTTGCCCGCTCGGCCGTCGTCAGCTGGTCTGGGTGATTGTAGAGTTTCTCGTACATGAAGCCTTTGAAGGACCGCTCCATTTCGGCAAGTCCGGGCGAGAAACAGGCGCTGATCTGCCCGGCCTCGCGAATATCGGCCGGGCTATGCTTCCCCTCGGTCCGGCGACCGGTCTCAGCCAGCACATCGTTGACCATCATCCCGATCTGGCTGCGTGTTAGCTCGCGCAATTTGCGGTCCATCGGTGCGCGAGGATAACGCCGCTCAACTTCGCGCCACTGATCGGACACGATTGGCTGTGCCAACAGCTCGTCGAGATCAAGAAACCCAGCCCTCAGCCCATCGTCAATATCGTGATTGTCATAGGCAATATCATCCGAAATCGCTGCCACCTGCGCTTCCAGCGACGGCCAGGTCGACAATTCGAAGGGATAGCGCATGTCAAGATCTGCGAGCGCCCAATTGGGCTCGGCAACCGGGCCATTGTGTTTGGCCAAGCCTTCCAGCGTCTCCCAGGTCAGATTCAGCCCGTCATGCTCACAATAAGGCGATTCCAACCGCATCAGCGTACGTAGACACTGTGCGTTGTGACAGAACCCGCCCGCGCGAGTGAGGGCGCTATTGAGCGCTTCCTCACCGGCATGGCCGAACGGCGCATGACCAATATCATGCGCCAGCGCGAGCGCTTCGGTCAGGTCTTCGTCCAGTCCAAGCACCCTTGCGATCACCCTGGCGATCTGCGCCACCTCCAGGCTGTGGGTCAGGCGCACGCGATAGTGATCGCCATCAGGCGCGATGAAGACTTGTGTCTTGTAGCGCAGCCGACGGAAGGCAATCGAATGGATGATGCGGTCACGGTCACGCTGATACGCACTGCGCGGACCGCGAGAGAGCAGGTTGCCGACCGGAAATTCCCGTCCCCGCGAGCGTTTCGGATCCGAGGCGAAGGGCGCAAGCGGAAGGTCAGCCGTCACCGCAAATCCAGTCGACCGCCGCATCAGCATGGATGGCCGTGCAATCGAAAATCGGCAAGACGTTGGCATCAACGTCGACAATCATTTCCAATTCGGTGCAACCGAGCACAATCGCCTTTGCACCTTCCTTTTCAAGATTGGTGATAATCGTCTTCAACTCGCGCTCGGCCTGTCTTGAGCCTTTGCCGCGAACAAGCTCGCCATAGATGATCTTGTCGAGCGCCTCGACGCGGGCAAGATTCGGTGGCAGCAGCTCGATATCGCGGGCTACCAGTTTCTGGCGGTAAAAACTGTCCAGCATGACGTTGCGCG
>JAQWKP010000104.1 GCA_029247785.1 Novosphingobium sp. | reverse complement strand
TGGTTCAAGAGAGGATACCCACATGGCAGCATATGTAGTCTTCATCCGCGAAGGCGAAATCGTCGATCCTGAGGCGATGGCGGCGTATCAGAGCAGCAATCAGTCCGGGCCACCCGACCCGGATATGAAGGTTCACACAGTCTATGGCGCGATGGAGACGATCGAGGGCGAGGCCGCCGACGGCATCGTGATTCTTGAATTCCCGACCTTCGAACGGGCGAAGGAATGGTATTACGGGGAATATAACGAGCGGGCCAAGCTGCGACAGAAGGCCGCGCCCTATCGCGGCTTTATCGTCCAGGGGATGTGACCGGCATGCAATCGGCGCGCTTGGCCAGAGCTTTTTCCGCAATTGTTGCAGCCCTCGCGCTCGCAATGTCTGTTCCTGCCACGGCCAGCCTTCCGGTCGGCACATCGGCTACGATCTTTTCCACACAAGCGGCCAAGGCCGGCAAGGCATTCGGTTTCAACCTGCAGACCGCGCTGGCCCGGGGGCCGGTGGTGCTTTATTTCTATCCCAAGGCTTTCACCCAGGGGTGCACGCTGGAAGCACACGCCTTTGCCCGGGCAATCGACGAGTTCGAGGCTGCGGGCGCGACGGTCTTGGGAATGTCGGCGGATGACCTGGAGACGCTCAAGCGTTTTTCCACCGAAGAATGCGCGGGAAAATTCGCGGTCGGCATCGCCAGTCCAGCGATAATCGAGGCCTATGACGTTGCGCTCAAGCGCAATGGATTGCCCGCAGGCCTGTCTGACCGGACCAGCTATGTCATCGGGCAGGACCGGAAGATCGTGCTCGCCCACTCCAATCTTGACTATCGCGATCACGTTCGGCTCACCCTTGCTGCGGTGAAGGCGCTCAAGCCGAAATAGGCCTTCGCCGGGTGGATTGTCTGGTTGCCCTTGTGCCGTCCCGATTATCGCCTGTATTGCCCGCTTCCACGACGCATGTGTAAACCGCCGCTGCGCTTTACAAAGCGGGGCGCTCCGCTATTCGGGAGCGCCTCAATTCAGGGAGCACCATTCGACAATGCGCGCCGAGGGCCAGGCCTATATTGACCGAATCGAGGCCGCGCTGGCGCTCGTGCGCCGTTCGCTCGATTGGGAGCGAGCCCTGCGCCGTCTTGACGAGTTGAATGCGCGTGTCGAAGACCCCAAACTGTGGGACGATCCCAAGGACGCCCAGAACGTGATGCAGGAGCGGCGACGGCTTGAATCTTCGATTGGCACGGTTGAGGAAATCGGGCAGGAAATGGCAGATGCCATGGAATTCATCGAATTGGGTGAGGCCGAGGAAGACCAGCCTACAATCGACGAAGGTATCGCGAGCCTCGCCAAGCTGGCTGATCGCGCCGATGCCGACAAGGTCGAGGCTCTGCTGGGCGGCGAAGCCGATGCCAATGACGCTTATATCGAAGTCCATGCCGGTGCGGGTGGTACCGAGAGCCAGGACTGGGCCGAAATGCTGCAGCGGATGTATTCACGCTGGGCTGAGCGCCATGGCTACAAGGTTGAACTGGTCGATTACCACGCGG
Source organism: Novosphingobium sp. (assembly GCA_029247785.1). Classification (GTDB taxonomy): domain Bacteria; phylum Pseudomonadota; class Alphaproteobacteria; order Sphingomonadales; family Sphingomonadaceae; genus Novosphingobium. The sequence continues at coordinate 4,247 of JAQWKP010000104.1, read as the reverse complement.
GGGAGCAGGCCGGGATTAAGAGCTGCACGCTGCTGGTCAAGGGCGAGAATTCCTATGGCTATGCCAAGACCGAAAGCGGGGTCCACCGTCTCGTCCGGATTAGCCCCTATGACAGCTCTGCGCGCCGCCACACCAGCTTTTCGAGCGTCTGGGTCTATCCGGTGATCGATGACGATATCGAAATCGAGGTCAATGAAGGCGACCTAAAGATCGATACCTATCGCGCGTCGGGGGCGGGCGGCCAGCACGTCAACACAACCGATTCTGCTGTACGGATCACGCATATTCCATCCGGAATCGTCTGCGCCAGCCAGAATGACCGATCGCAGCACAAGAACCGTGCAACGGCGATGAGCATGCTCAAGGCGCGACTTTACGAGGCCGAGCTGGCTCGGCGCGAGGCTGAAGCGTCTGGTGAATATGCCGCCAAGACCGAGATCGGCTGGGGCCACCAGATCCGCTCCTACGTTCTCCAGCCCTACCAGCAGGTCAAGGACCTGCGCACCGGCGTGACCTCGCCAAGCCCCGGCGATGTTCTCGATGGTGAGCTTGATCCGTTCATGGCTGCGGCATTGTCCCAACGGGTGACGGGCGAGACCGTTGAGGTGGAGGACATCGATTGATCCGGGCAGCGCGCGCCTTTCTTGCCGTGGCCTTGCTGGCAGGCTGCCAGGCCAGCGATTTGGATGAGAGCCGTCCGGAATCCTCACGCGATTTCCCAGAGCCGTTCCGTCCGGTTTCTGAGACAGGGGCCAATGAGTTCTCGACCGAGGTCGCTCGCGACAGCGTCAATGAGGCTCAGACGGTGATGGACCTGGCCGAAATTGGCAAGGGCATGACGGTCGCCGATATTGGCGCGGGCGAGGGCTATTATACCGTGCGTCTGGCGGATCGGGTCGGCAAGCAGGGCAGGGTGCTCGCCCAGGACATCGACGAGGGGGCCAAGCGCCGTCTTGGCAACAGGGTTGAGCGGGACCGGCTGGATAATGTCTCGATCAAGCTGGGTGCGGTTGATGATCCGCGTTTGCCGCCAACCAGCTTCGATCGGATCTTCCTGGTCCACATGTACCACGAGGTGACGGAACCCTATGCGTTCCTCTGGCGCCTACGGCCCGCATTGCGAGAGCGCGGCCGGGTGATCGTTGTCGAAGTCGACCGACCGACCGATCAGCACGGTTTCCCGCCGTCATTGTTGTTTTGCGAATTTGCTGCCGTGGGCTTTCGTTTGACGGAATTTGTTCGTAAGCCGGAATTGCAGGGTTATCTTGCTCTGTTCGAAGCGGCTGGCGACCGACCGGCCCCTTCGGAGATAAAGCCCTGCCGGCAAGCCGACGATCCGGTAAAGGGCGAAGCATGATGGCCTGGGCTAGTGGAAAGATAGTGCACACATGAGTTTCAAGGGTCTCAAGCCGATACAATATGGCGGACGCGAGGTCTGGCCAATCGTCGAAGGCGGGAAGGGTGTGTCGGCAACCAATCATGCCAGCTCAGGTGCATGGGCTGCTGCGGGCGGCATCGGCACGGTCAGCGCAGTCAATGCCGACAGCTACGATGCCGAGGGCAAGATTGTCCCCCAGGTGTATGACTCGCTGACTCGGCGTGAGCGGCATGATGAGCTGATTCAATTCGCGATTGACGGCGCGGTTGAGCAGGTCAAACGCGCCTATGATATCGCCAATGGCAAGGGCGCGATCAATATCAACATATTGTGGGAAATGGGAGGCGCACAGCCCATTCTCGAAGGAGTGCTTGAACGCACCAAGGGGCTCATTACCGGTGTCACTTGCGGGGCCGGTATGCCTTACAAGCTGAGCGAGATCGCCGCTCACTACAATGTCAATTATCTGCCGATTATCAGCTCGGCGAGGGCCTTCAGGGCGCTCTGGAAGCGCGCCTACCACAAGGTCTCTGAGCTTATGGGAGCGGTGGTTTACGAAGACCCCTGGCTTGCAGGCGGGCACAATGGCCTGTCGAATGCGGAGGATCCGCAGAGCCCCGAGGATCCCTATCCTCGAGTCAAACTGCTGCGCGAAACCATGCGCAAGGAAGGGATCTCGGATTCCGTCCCGATCGTGATGGCAGGCGGTGTGTGGTTCTTGCGCGAATGGGACGAGTGGATCGAAAATCCCGACCTCGGCCAGATTGCCTTTCAGTTCGGGACACGCCCGCTGCTGACGCACGAGAGCCCGATTCCGCAAGGGTGGAAGGACGCGCTGCGCGATCTCGATCCCGGGGACGTGCTCCTCCACCGATTCTCGCCAACCGGCTTCTATTCTTCGGCTGTGCGCAACACCTATCTGCGGAGCCTGGAAGCCCGATCCGACCGCCAGATACCCTATTCCAAGGTCGAGGCGGGCGAACACACGGTCAAGCTGGATGTCGGCGTTCGCGGCAAGAATTTCTGGGTCACGGTCAAGGACCTGCAGCGCGCGCAAAGCTGGTCTGCCGCGGGCTTCACCGAAGGTCTTCGCACTCCGGTCGACACCATTATTTTCGTTACGCCCAGCGAGCGCGACGCGATTCGCAAAGACCAGGCCGATTGCATGGGCTGCCTCTCGCATTGCGGGTTTTCGGCATGGAAGGACCATGACGACAATACCACTGGAAAGCTGGCGGATCCTCGCAGCTTCTGCATCCAGAAGACATTGCAGGATATCGCCCATGGTGAACCGGTGGATGATAACCTGATGTTTGCCGGTCACGGCGCCTATCGTTTTAAGCAGGACCCGTTCTTTTCGAACAACTTCACGCCGACTGTGAAACAGCTGGTCGACCGGATTTTGTCGGGCGACTAGCGCATACGGCAAGGGAAGGGAGTCCAGCCTTGCAAATGATCCTGATGGCTGTGGGCGATGATCGGCCCGGCCTCACTCGCTCGCTGGCCGACGCGATCGTCGAGACAGGCGGAAACTGGCTCGAAAGCCATTTCGCGCGGCTCGGCGGTAAATTCGTCGGTTCGGTGCTGGTCGAGCTGTCTGAAGAACGGGTGCCGCAGCTGGAGCAAGCGGCAGGCGCGATGGACGCCGCTGGCTTTAGCGTGTCCCTGGTCCCGTCCGGCAAGGCGGAAACGCCCTTCGGTCGATCACTGAGCTTCGAGCTGGTCGGCAAGGACCGTCCTGGTATCGTCCAGGAAGTGGCCGCTGCACTGGCCAGCCTGGAGGTCAATATCGAAGAGTTGAAATCGGGCACCGAGGCCGAGGCAATGTCAGGCGAAAAACTGTTCAGGGCCAGCGCGCGAGCTCAGGTGCCCGACGGCACGTCGGTTGCGCAGGTCAGGGATGCGCTTGAGCACATTTCCGGCGAAATCATGGTCGATTTCGAGGATTGAGCTTAGCGATCACCGGCGTCGATCAGGACGCCAACAATCCCTCAATCCAGCTCCCAGGCGCGTTCGCCGTGGCTGGTGATATCCAGGCCTTCTCGTTCGGCGTCCTCATCGACCCGCATCTTGAACACAACCGAGACCATTACTGCGATGATCGCGGTGACAACTGCTGACCAGACCAGCACAACGCCAACTCCGGTGAGCTGTCCAATGAACTGGCTCCCCATGGTCATGCCGTCGGCATAGCCGGTACCGCCCAGTCCTTCTGAAAGGAAGAAGGCGAGCAGAAGTGAGCCGGTAATCCCGCCGACACCGTGGACTGCGAAGACATCGAGCGAATCGTCGATCTTGAGCTTCTGTTTGATCAGCTGGATCGCAGCGTAGCAGATCGCAGCGGCGACAACGCCGAACAGGATAGCTGCTCCCGGCGATATGAAGCCTGCGGCCGGGGTTACGGTAGCAAGGCCAGCGATGGCACCGGTCGCGAAGCCGACGCTGGTCGGTTTGCCCACGGTCATCTTCTCGATCAGGAGCCAGACCAATGCCGCAGCGCTCGCTGCAGCGTGGGTGTTGATGATCGCCGATGCAGCATCGTCATTGGCGGCAAGCGCCGAGCCGCCGTTGAAGCCGAACCAGCCGAGCCACAGCAGCGCCGCGCCGGCCATTGTCAGCGAAGGACTGTGCGGTAACATCAGCGTCTTGGGAAAGCCGCTGCGACGGCCAAGCAGGATTGCGACGACCAGTGCAGAAACGCCGGCCGTGGTGTGAACGACGATACCGCCCGCGAAATCGAGAGTCCCGAACATGCTGGAAAGCCAGCCGCCGCCCCAGACCCAATGGGTCACTGGCGCATAGACCAGCAGACCCCAAAGTACGCAGAAGCCGATAACCCAGCCAAATCGCGCCCGGTCTACCCAGGCAC
>JAQWKP010000090.1 GCA_029247785.1 Novosphingobium sp. | reverse complement strand
TACGCTCCCATCAGTGCCAAATGGTCTGACGACGGACAGTCGCATAGTCACTTGTAGATTGCAAGTTACAAGGTAGAGAAGCCACAGCATGCGTAACGAACCACGCTCAGGATGCCCGATTTCCTCGACTCTCGACATTGTCGGGGATCGCTGGACGCTGGTTGTCCTTCGCGATCTGCTCACCGGAAAGACGCGTTATTCCGAATTTCTCGAATCGCCTGAGCGGATTACTACGAACATTCTCGCCGACCGGCTGGAGAAGATGGAGGCGGCTGGGCTTATTACACGGTCGCCTTATCAGCAGCGGCCGGTTCGCCATGCCTATGAGCTGACCGAGATGGGGCGAGAGCTGCATCCGATGCTGCGGGAGATGTGCCGTTGGGCCAATCGCCACCTTCCGGATTCATGGACGCCGCCCGATTGGTTCATGGCGGAGTAAAACGCCTGCAATTTCTCTTGCCCGCCAACACCCCACAGCGCTAATGCCCCGCCCGTTATGCTCAACAATCTCGAACAGCAACCCGCCGACGCGCTTCTTGCGCTGATCAAGCTCCACAATGACGATCCGAGGGTCGACAAAATCGATCTCGGCGTCGGGGTCTATCGCACCGGGCAGGGCGATACGCCGGTGTTCGGCGCGATCAAGGCGGCGGAGCAGCGGCTGGTCGAAACGCAGGCGTCCAAGGCCTATCTCGGCCCTGAGGGCGACATGGGATTCGTCAGGGCGCTGATGCCCTATATCTTCGGCACGGACGCGCCGGATATGGGTGGGCGGATCGAGGGCATGCAGACGCCGGGCGGTACTGGTTCGTTGCGATTGGCTTTCGCCATGGCCGACCGCGCCGGGATCACCCGGATGTGGATGGGGAGCCCGACCTGGCCGAACCATCCGCAGATCTGCAAGGATCTGGGCATCGGTATGGAGACATTCAGCCATGCCACGCCGGAAGGCACCGCCGATATGGACGGTATCCGCTCGGCAATCGCGTCGGCGCAGTCGGGCGATGCGATCCTGCTGCATGGCTGCTGCCACAACCCGACCGGGATCGACTACACCAATGAGCAGTGGGACGAGATCGCCGGGCTGCTGGCAGATTCGCCTGGTTTGCCGATCCTCGACCTGGCCTATCAGGGCCTTGGCCACGGCATGGAGCAAGACGCTTATGGGCTCCGCCGGGTCGCCGCTGCGGCGCCGGAGATGCTGGTCGCTTATAGCTGCGACAAGAATTTCGGCCTCTATCGCGATCGCACCGGCGCGCTTTATGCGATGACTGCCGAACCCGGAGCGCTTGCCGCGGTGATGTCGAACGGCCACGCATTGGCTCGCGCCAACTGGTCGCAGCCGCCCGATCACGGTGCTGCTGCCGCGCGGATCGTGATGGAGGACGAAGGCCTCACTGTGCAGTGGCTTGATGAACTCGACCAGATGCGCACCCGCATGCGGCAGATGCGCGCAAGACTGGCAGCGGCGGGCCAGGTCGGCGGCGTCGATCTGACGCCGCTGGGCGGACAGAACGGGCTGTTTTCGATCATTCCCTTCACCCCCGAGCAGGTCCAGGCGATGCGCGACAGGCACGGCATCTATTTCGCAGGCTCGGGTCGGATTAATGTCGCAGGGCTGACATCGGCCAACATCGACAATTTCATCGCGGCTGTCGCGGAAGTGACGGGGTGAGGGAGCCTAACCTCGGAGGTTTTGCATCCGTTGCAGGTAGCGGGCCAGCACGTCGATTTCGAGATTGACGTGGCTGCCTGGTTCCAGCCCGCCGAGCGTTGTCACTTCGGCGGTGTGCGGGATGATGTTGATGCTGAAATGGCAGCTGCCGTCGCTCTGGTCTGCCACCTCATTGACGGTGAGCGACACACCGTCGAGCGTGATCGAGCCCTTGGGAGCGAGATAGGGTGCAAGCTCTTGAGGGGCGCCAACGGTGATCCGCCGCGAATCGCCCTCGGGTTCGACAGCCACCACCTTACCGACGCCATCGACATGGCCGGTGACGATATGTCCGCCCAACTCGTCGCCGAGCTTCAGCGCGGGTTCGAGATTGAGACTGGTGCCTTCTTGCCAACGATCAGGGACGGTGCGCGCGAGCGATTCGGCGGAAATATCGACCGCGAACCAGGCATCACCGCTCTCCCCAGCCTTGTCGACCACCGTCAAGCAAGTGCCCGAGCAAGCGATCGAGGCTCCGATAGCGATGGCGTCCGGATCGAACGGGCAGGCGATGACCGCGCGCAGATCTCCGGCCTGGCGGGTTTCGCGGATCGTACCGACGGCGGTGATTATTCCGGTGAACATGGGTTGCGCTCATAGAGTTCAACGCTGTCGCTGCCAAGCTGGCGACGGTCGGACAGTCGCCAATGCCCGTGGGCGTCGGCCAGCGAGGCCAGTCCGATGTCGGCGATCCCCGGCAGTCCGCCACCGATGACGATGGGCGCGCGGTAGATAAGCAGCTGGTCGACCAGCCCGGCCTTAAGGAACGACGCTGCAGTGCGCGCGCCCCCTTCGACGAAGAGATACTGCACGTCGGACATGTCCGAGACCGCTTCGGGATGGGGAAGGGCGCGCCAGCCTTCAGGCGCATCGCGGCTCGTCAGGACCCAGCGTTCGGGGCTGCGGCCAGCAAGCCCCGGCAGCCTGACGTCCAACTTCGGATCGTCTCGGAGCAGCGTCTCACGCCCTACCAGTATCGCGTCGGACTTCGCCCGCATAGCGTGGCAGTGGGCGCGCGCCTCCTCGCCGGTAATCCACTGGCTTTCGCCGCTAGCAAGAGCGATGCAGCCATCGAGCGACAGCGCCAGCTTGAGCGTCACAAGCGGCCTGCCTTCCCGCCGCGCCTTGAAATAGCCGACAAGGCTGGTCTCCGCCTCAGTCGAAACACGAGTTTCCGTTGCAATACCCGCCGCGCGGATGCGCGCGATGCCATGCCCGGCGGTACGCGGATCGGGGTCCTCGCAGCCGATGACGACTCGCGTCAGTCCGGATATAGCGACAAGATTGGCGCAGGTGGGCCCGCGAGTGCTGTCATGCGCGCAGGGCTCCAATGTAACGTAAAGCGTGGCGCCTTTCGCACCTTCGCCTGCCTGTTCGAGCGCTTGTGTTTCGGCATGGGGTCTTCCGCCAGGCTGTGTCCAGCCGCGCCCGACAATTTTTCTTTCCCGGACCACGATTGCGCCAACCGCCGGGTTCGGCCGGCTCAGTGGGCGAGCGCGGGCGGCGAGGCTTGCCGCCGCCGCCATCCAGCGGGCATCCTCAATCACCGGTTGCTGCCGCTCCGGATAGATCGTCCGTTTGGCTGTTCAACCTTGACTGCGCGGCGTTCTCAATTGCCTTGCGTTCTGCTTCTGCCTTGGCGGCACGTTCGGCCTTGGCCTCGCGCTCGATCTTCTCAACATCCATGCCCGACATCCGGCCGATCGTCTTGTACATCTCGCGCACTTTCTCGTCGCGCTGGGCCTGTTCGGCGGCAAGACGGTCCTGGAGCTTCTGGTTGGCGATATTCGAGGCGACGATTTCGGCATCGCTGCGGCCCGGGGCGAAGGTGGTGATATATGTGACCTCAGGCGGTGCCTTCGGGCCAATCGCTTCCTCTTGCCACATCACGGAGAAGAGGGCGAAAGTAGCAGCTGCCGATAACGGGGCAATCCGCCAACGATTTTTGCCCGCCTGTTTCCAGACGCTAACGAAATCCGTGATCATCCCTGTGGGACGGACGTCTTTCAACATTCCAGTTCGTCTGATCAATGGCATGCCGCGTTAGATAGTCAATTGTGTGGCCCGGCGCCAGAGTCCTTGCTGGGTGCGGTCACGGATGTGACTGGCGTAACAGAAGAAGACTTTGCCCGTGCTGCTCCACCTCATGTAGAACAATTATCCAAACGGCAGATAGAGGCTGCGGCCTTCGCGCTTCAGCCAGTCATTGGCCGTCGCGATATCGCCTTCGAACAGCTCGCCGAGCAGGGCGTGGAAGTCTGGCGAATGATCGAAATGGACGAGATGGGCGACTTCGTGGGCGACCACTGATCGGCGGACGAAATCCGGAGCCATCACCAGGCGCCAGTTGATCCGAATCGACCCGGAAGGACCGCAACTGCCCCAGCGCCTGCGGGCGCGAGACAAGGCCAGCCGCGAAGCCGGCCTGCCCGCGAGGTCGCAATATTCAATGAGATCGGTGGCAAGCAGGACACGCGCCTCTCCCTCTAGCCAGCGCTTCAGCCGACCCGTGATCGATTCGGCCTGTCCGCCAATCTGGATCGAATCCTCGTGTAATTGCGGTTTTCTTGTGAACTGGTTGCGATGGTCGATTACCACGGGATTGCCGCGAAAATGGACTGTGCCGCCCGGTACGATCGGAGCGCCCTGGGGCAAGGCTGAAAGCTGGCTTGCCAACCAGTCCTGTCGTGATTCGACGAATGCGAGTGCCTCTTCAGTCCTGCCCCATTCGGGGATCGAGATGCGTACTTCGCTGCCATCGGGTGACATCCGCAATGTCATCCGCCGGGCCCTTGCCAGACGACGAATGACGACCGGCAGCCGGACCTCGCCAATCTCGACAAATGGCGTCTCTCGCGGGTCCTTGCGCAGCCAGTCGAGCACCGCTCAGCCCTCCCCGTCCGGCACAATCATATGATGTTCGAGGGCCCCGGCATCGGTCTCGCTTATCACTTTTCCGAGGACCGAAACGCCTGCGCGGTGAACCGCGTCACGGTCACCGCAAACAAGGTAATGCCAATCGGGGAGGGGCTCGCCATCCGCGCGCAGGCGATATGCGCAGGTTTTCGGCAGCCAGTCGAGCGAGTTGGCATTGCGCGTCGTCAGACGTAGGCAATCGGGGACGAAGGCGCGGCGGTTCCGGTAGTCGCTGCAGCGCGCCGTTTCCAGATCGAGCAGTTTGCAGGCGACATTGGTGCGGAATATCTCGCCCGTATCGGCATCTTCCACCTTGTGCAGGCAGCACTGGCCGCAGCCGTCGCACAGCGCTTCCCACTGCTCGCGGGTGAGTGCATCGAGGGGCAACTCCCAGAATCGAGCCGCGCTAGTCAATTTACCCATTTCTCCAATTCCGCCGCGACCGCCTGAGGGGCTTCCCTCGCGGGGCCCTGATCAACCGGGAGCAGGGCGATCGGTTCGCCCTGGGGCCCCATGAGATAGGCGATGCGGCTGTGATCCATCAAATATCCGCCCGCGCTTTCCTCGCCTTTCGCATAATAGGCTGCAAACGCAGTTGCCGCCGCATCGACTTGCTCTGCCGTACCCGTCAGACCCAGCAGGCGTGGGTGGAAGGCTGCAGCAAATTCTCCCACCACCTGCGGTGTATCGCGCGCCGGGTCGATCGAGATGAATATCGGCTGGACGTTCTTCGCCCGGTCTGGATGGGCTTTCTCGAATGTTCTGAAACCGGCCATCATCGCCGCCACGTCCATCGGGCATGCATCCGGGCAGAAGGTGAAGCCGAAATAGACCATGCGGTATTTCCCTGCGAAATCGGACCACTTCACCGTCGTACCCTTCTTGTCGACCAACGTGAACGGCCCGCCAATATTCGCGCCTTCCAGCGGCGGCGGCTCGCTGCTGCAGCCGAGCAGGGCGAGGGGTAGCAACAGCCCGGCAAGAATCCGTTTCAGACATTTCATGGCGTGGCGGTTCATGCTCTGCTAAACCTTGCTGCGCAAGAAGCCCTGTGGAACAGGGGGCACTGCCCTGGGGCTAATTCGAGTGGAGGAAACAAAGTGCCGAAGGCAATCGGGTTCTGGAATTTGGCGAGCCTGCGGTTCGCGCCGTTGCTTCTGGCGGGGATTTGCCTGGCGGGCAGCCCGGCCCATGCGCAATTTTCCGACAGCTACAAGTTTCTCGAAGCGGTCAAGAAGAAGGAAGGCCAGAAGGTCGAGGATTCGCTGGCTGAGCCCGGGTCAACGATTATCAACGCGCGCGATGTCAGCACCGGTCGGGGTGCCCTGCATATCGTTACGGAGCGGCGCGATCCGACTTGGTTGCGTTACCTGATCGCGAAGGGCGCCAATGTGAACCACCGCGACAGGAAAGGGGTGTCCCCGCTCCAGATTGCCGCCAATCTCGGCTGGATCGAGGGTGTCGAAATACTGGTCAAGCGCGATGCCAATCTCGACGATGTCAGCGATACTGGTGAGACACCCCTGATTTCGGCCGTACACCAGCGCAATACCACGCTCATGAAAATTCTGCTGGAAGGTGGTGCAGATCCTGACCGTGCAGACAATTCGGGGCGCTCAGCGCGCGATTATGCTCTGCTTGACGGCGAGAACGGCATATTGGTCCAGACGATTGAGAGCAATGCCGAGAAGAAGGACAAGACGAAGCCCGCACCGACTTATGGGCCGACTTTTTAGGCTGTGCCCACGGTGGACGATCTGACATTAGACGCATTGCGGCTCGCCCTCGCGCCGAAAATCGCCGAGGCTGCGGCTTTCGACGGCTGGAGCAGCGAAGCCCTTGCCAATGCCGCGCGCGAACTGGGCGCTGATCCGGATGTGGCGGCATATGCGTTCAAAGGGGGGCAGATGTCCATGATCGGTGCCTGGATCGCCTATGTTGACACCAGGATGGAGGCTGAGTTTGCCGGCAATACGCTTTCGGAGCTGCCGGTGCGTGAGCGGATCAGGCGGCTCGTGCTATTTCGGCTAGAATGCGCTGCAGGCTTTGAAGAGGCGCTGCGCCGCGCGCTCACAATTATGGCAATGCCGCAGAATTCGGCGCGATCGCTCAAGCTGGGCTGGGCAAGCGCGGATCGCATGTGGAGGCTCGCCGGCGATATTGCGACCGATTACAACCACTATACCAAGCGCGCCATTCTTGCGGGCGTCTATGCCGCGACAATGGCGGTGTTCGTTGATGACACGAGCGATGACAAGGCCGATTCTTGCGCCTTTCTCGACCGGCGGATCGACGGGATTATCCGCTTTGAAAAGGCAAAGGCCAAGTTTGTGCGCAGCCCGGATGAGGGTTTCAGCATCGCCCGTTTTCTCGGTCGGTTGCGTTACCCGGCAAATTGATCCCAAATAATTGATCCAAGCCAATGTTTCGGCCGGCAACCCTGCCTATTGCGAACCAGTTGCAATATATCCAGCAATCTGGCAGCGCGGCTTCATGACCCTTGACTTGCTTCCCACCGGCAAACGCGCCCGCATCACTGCGGTCGACTGGTCGCGCATGGCGAGCGAGGAAGCGAAGCGCTTGCAGGCTCTCGGTCTTGAGGAGGGCGCCAGGGTCGCTGTGTCGCATCGCGGCGTGTTTGGCGGGCGCGATCCGCTAGCGTTGATGATCGGACGCATGTCGGTGGCGATCCGCCGGGCGCACGCTGCGGCGATGCAGGTCGAGGAGCTGTGAGCCGGCAGCGCAAGGTTGCGCTGGTCGGCAATCCCAATGCCGGCAAGAGCGCGCTGTTCAACGCGTTAACTGGCGCGCGCCAGAAGATCGCGAATTATCCCGGGGTCACGGTAGAGCGCAAATCGGGCCGCTGCGTGCTGCCGACGGGCGAGTCGGTCGAAATGACCGATCTGCCGGGGAGCTACGGACTAGATTCGACCAGCCCCGACGAGGAAGTGACGAGTAAGGTAATCCGCGGCGATTTCCCCGGTGAGGCTCAGCCCGACGTGCTCGTGGTCGTGCTTGATGCATCCAACATCGAACAGCATCTCGTCTTCGCTCAGGAAGTGATCGCGCTGGGCAAGCCTACCGCCGTCGCGCTCAACATGATCGATCTTGCTGAACGTGACGGCCTGGTACTTGATTCGGCCGTGTTGGCCGAAGAATTGGGCGTTCCGGTAATCCCGACAGTCGCGGTCCGTCGCAAGGGGCTTGCTGAGCTCGGCAAGGCAATTGCCGCAGCAGCGACCAGTGAGCGCGATCATGGCCTGGCCCCGTTGACGCTGACCGAGAGGCGCGTTGCCGCCCATGCCATGGCGGACGCAGCAATCCTGTCCGAGAGCTCGCGCCATCGACTGCATGCGCGGCTTGACCGGTTGCTGCTCAATCCCTGGCTGGGTCCGGTGATCCTGTTTGCCTTGCTGTTCGTCGTGTTCCAGGCGGTATTCGCTTGGGCGACCCCGTTTGCCGAAGCGCTGGAGGCGGGCGTCTCATGGCTGAGCACGGCAGTTGTGGCGGCAGCGCCCCCCGGTTTGCTGCGCGATCTTGTGACCGAGGGTATCCTGGCCGGTGTTGGCTCGGTGGTCGTGTTTCTGCCGCAGATCGTAATCCTGTTCGCATTCATCCTGGCGATGGAGGCGACCGGATATATGGCCCGCGCCGCCTTCCTGATGGATCGGATGATGGCCAGCGTCGGTCTGTCCGGCCGCAGTTTCATTCCGCTGCTCTCCAGCTTCGCCTGCGCTATTCCCGGGATCATGGCGACGCGCTCCATCGCCGACCCGCGCGACAGACTGACCACCATTCTGATTGCCCCGCTGATGACCTGTTCTGCGAGGCTGCCGGTCTATGCGGTAATCATCGCCGCCTTCATTCCCAACAGCAATGTAGGCGGTGGTATCGGCTTGCAGGGGCTGGTGCTGTTCGTGCTCTATGTCGCCGGCATCCTCGGTGCGATGCTGGTGGCCTTGGTGCTACGACGCTCGCTGACGAAGGGCGCTGCCAGCGGCTTCATCATGGAACTGCCGAAATACCAGCTGCCCCGGCTCAAGGATCTCGCCATCGGCTTGTGGCAACGAGCCTGGATCTTCCTGAGGCGGGCTGGCACGATCATCTTCATGGTCACAATTGTGCTGTGGTTGATGCTCAGTTTTCCGCGCGCTGGTCCTGGTGAGGACCAGATCGACGCCTCCATCGCCGGCAAGCTGGCCAACGGGCTTGCGGTGGTGGTCGAGCCGATCGGCTTTAACCGCGACATGGCGCTGGCGCTGATCCCGGCGATGGCTGCCCGCGAGGTGGCGGTAAGTTCTCTGGCGACGACCTATGCGGTTGCTGCCGAAGACGAAGAGCAGGCCGCGCTGGCGCTGGGCGACCAGCTCAAGGCGCATTGGAGCCTGCCGATGGCGCTTGCCTTCCTCGCCTGGTTTGTATTTGCGCCACAATGCTTATCGACCATCGCAGTGGCGCGGCGAGAGACGAATGGCTGGAAATGGCCCGCCTTTATGTTGCTCTACCTGTTCGCCCTCGCATACGTTTTTGCCGGGCTGACTTACCGACTCGCTCTGGCAGCCGGGCTTTAGCATTCCCTCGGGCAAAACCGCCTATTGCCGGTTGCAGGGCAGGCCGGCAGGGGCCTACATCCTCGCGGGAATCACCTACTAAGCGCGTTGGCGCTGTGATGTTAACAGGAAGGCGCAAACCATGGCCGGGTCACTCAATAAAGTCATGCTGATTGGCAATCTCGGGGCCGATCCGGAGGTCCGCTCATTCCAGAATGGCGGGCGGGTCTGCAATCTGCGGATCGCGACGTCCGAGAATTGGAAAGACAAGGATGGCCAGCGCCAGGAGCGCACCGAATGGCATAGTGTCGCGATCTTTTCCGACG
>JAQWKP010000082.1 GCA_029247785.1 Novosphingobium sp. | reverse complement strand
GATCGAGCATGAAGGCGAGATCAAGCCGCTCGATGCAATCCGGCAGCTTTACCTGCTGGCGACGGAGCCGTGACCAATTCGGTCTACCTACGTCCTTTAGCACTAGCCGAAAGCGCGCAAAGCGAGGAGGACGAATGCGTCCGCCTCGGTGGCGCTCTCGTCTGGGCGAGCCGCTTTGCAATTATCGTCAGGCGTGACGGGCAGATCGTTTCGCGTGAGCGCGTGGCGGCGGGCGCTATGGCAGCCGCAATTGCTGCGCTCCCGGGTGAGATTGCAGGCGAGGCCGAAGCGCAGTGGACAGACATTGGCCGCAGCCATGCACCGCTGACATGCGGCGAACGCGCGATCCGGCTCGATCAGCCGCAAGTGGTCGGTATCCTCAACGTCACGCCCGACAGTTTTTCCGATGGTGGTGATTTCCTGGACGATCCAGAAGTCGCCAGCGCTCATTCGTCTGCCATGCTTGAGGCTGGTGCCGCAATGATCGATGTCGGTGGGGAGTCGACCCGTCCAGGTGCAGCTGCGGTCTGGGAGGGTGACGAATTGAAGCGCGTCATTCCCGCGACCGAGCGGCTAGCAGCGATGGGCGCGGCGATCAGTATCGACACCAGACGTCCGGCGGTGATGGAGGCCGCATTGCAGGCCGGTGCTCATATCATCAACGATGTCTCAGCCCTGCGCTACGATCCCCGCAGTCTGGAATTGGCGGCGCAGGCCAGCGTGCCAGTGGTGCTGATGCACGCGCCCGGCAAGGGTGACGATCTGCATGCCGATGGCGACTATGGCGATGTCGTGCTGGACGTGTTCGACTGGCTTAAGGACCGGCGCGATGCCGCGCTGGCTGCCGGTGTCGCGCGCGAAAATATCATCCTCGATCCGGGTATCGGCTTCGGTAAGTCGGTTGCTGACAACCTGGCGCTGCTGAACGCGCTGGCGATGTTCCACGCGCTTGGCCAGCCGCTGATGGTGGGGGCGAGCCGCAAACGGATGATCGGAGCTTTGTCGAACGAAGCGCCGGCGTATCAGCGGCTCGGCGGTTCATTTGCACTGGCGGTGAAAGCGATGGACGCGGGTGCTCAACTGCACCGCGTGCACGATGTTCCCGAGACGGTGCAGGCTGTGCATGTGTGGCGCGGTTTGCGCGATGCCGCGATTACCGATTTCGGGCAGTTGCCGACCAGTTGAGGCAGACGATCGCTTACAAGCTGTAACCGCTATCGGCGACCAACACGGTCCCGGTGATATTGGCTGCCGCATCGGATAACAGAAACCCGATCTGCCCCGACAATTCCTCGGGCCGGGCGAAGGCATGGTCGCCGCCAGCCTGCTCGCCGGCCACGCGCAGTGCCTTGTCATGTCCGAGACGGTCGGCGAGTAGCCGGAACTGGTCGGTCTTGGTCCAGATCGGCGTGTCGACGCGCCCGGGAGCGACAGCATTGATGCGAATTCCATCATCGAGATGTTCGGCTGCGGCAATCTGGGCGAGATGCGCGACGCCGGCCTTGCTGGTTCCATAGGCAGCCGTCATCGGTGTCGGTTTTACTCCGACTACCGAACTGGTCAGCACGATGCTCTTGCCGCTCTCATGCTTCTTCATGATCCGGAGCGCGGTACGCAGGCCGAGAAACACACCATCCAGATTGACGCTCATGATTCGGCGCCATTCTGCGAATTCCAGTTCAGTTAGCGCGCCGCCATTGGCGACCCCGGCATTGATATGTGCGTGATCCAGCCGGTCGAGCTGGTCCTCAATCCCGGCCCACAGCTCAGGGTCGGTGACGTCGCCTGCGATCCGCCTGACTTGGCACGTCAGCTCAAGCGCTTCCAGGCCCTCAGCATCGAGGTCGACCGCGATAATCTCGCCTACGCCATGCTGGTCGAGCCACTCGGCAACCGACTTGCCTATTCCCGACGCAGCCCCGGTGATCAGCACGCTTCGGCCGGTGAAATCTATTTCCGCCATGTCAGCTGGACTCCACCCAAAGACGCTCGATCCGGGTGGTCTTGAGTTTCCAGCCGTCGGAGTGCTTCTCATAGGTCTCGTGGTACCTGCCATAGCCGGTGAATCGCGAGAACGGCCCGCCTACAGGCATGAAGAAGCGGTCGGTGAAGTACCAGATGCCCTCTGCGGTGGCCGCGCCGGTCACGTCGATTTCGTGCTGGTGGCCCTGGTGGACGGTGACGATCTTGGGGCCCTCCAGATTGTCGGTTTGCCAAGAATCGCGGCCCGTAAGAACGAGGTTCATCACCGGCATGTGATCGACGCCGCTGGTGGGATCGGTCATGCAGCCATTGTAGTCGAGCACGCAGTCTTCAGCTAGAATCGAGCGCACCAGTATACCGTCGTGGCTGTCGACGCCGCGCCAGTATTTCGCCCTGAGCTGCCGGATATCCTCGATAGCCCCCAGTCGTTCGCTTTCGGTCATGTCCTCTTCCCCAATCGGCGTTGCTGGTGTTCCAAGCTATGGCCGGATCGCCCCCTGTATGGCAATATGCGAGCAAGGAGACGTTCCATGAAAGACCCGATCCGGATCGCGAATTTTTCAGGTGCTGCCGGCGATTATTTCGAGGCTCTGCATGATGCCGTGCATGGCGATCCGGTTAATGTGCTGGTGGGCGATTACCTGGCGGAAATTGCTTTCGGGATCGTATTGCAACGCTCGGTAGAGGAGGGCGATCCTGCGTTGGTGCAAAAGGAGTTCTCTTTCGACATCTTCATGCAGCAAGTGGTGCCCGAGCTAAAGGCGATCGCCGATAAAGGGCTCAAGCTCGTCACCAATGCGGGGGCATTCAATCCGCTGGGGATGGCGCAGCGACTGCGCGAGGCGATCGTCGAGGCCAGGCTTGATCTCAAGGTGGCGACAGTAACCGGCGACGACTTGCTCCCTCGCGTCCAGGAACTTGCTGGCGAGGGGCAGCTGGCAAGCATGGATAGCGGCCTGCCGCTCGGCAATTTGTCGGGTCGGATCATCGCCGCCAATGCCTATCTCGGTGGCTGGGGTATCGCTGCTGCACTGGAGGCGGGCGCCGACATCGTCATTACCGGCCGCGTGACAGATGCATCGCTGACCATGGGACCAGCCGCCTGGTGGCATGGTTGGTCGAAGAGCGATTTTAATGCGGTCGCCGGCGGCATCGCTGCCGGGCACATCATCGAGTGCGGCCCGCAGGCAAGCGGTGGCAATTTCTCGGGCTTCAAGGAGCTCGGCGATGTTCTGAGGCTCGGTTTTCCGATCGCGGAGATCGAGGCGGACGGCAGTTTCGTTGTGACCAAACAATCTGCCGCGAAGGGTTTCGTTTCTCCCGACACGGTCACAGCGCAACTGCTGTACGAGATTCAGGGGCCTCGCTACCTCAATTCGGACGCGGTGCTGCATATCGATAGCCTTGCCATCGCTCAGGACGGCCAGGATCGGGTGCGGGTCAGCGCGATCAAGGGATCAAAGCCGCCGGCGACAACCAAGGTGGGGTGTTTTTACCTCGATGGCTGGCGCCTGGTAATGATCGTTTACATCACCGGGCTTGATTGGCGTGAAAAGGTCGATTGGATCCATCAACAAATGTCCAGCATTGCGAGCGGTCTCGAACTCGACGAATTTTACTACCAGCCGCTCGGTCAGCCGATCGAGCAACCAGCCAGCCAGGCCGAGGCGACGATGGTGGTGCGCATTGCCGCAGCGGCCCAGGAGCGCGACGAACTCGAAAGGCTGATCGGGGGCTTCACCTCGCTCGGGCTCGGTAGCGTTCCAGGTTACACCGGCGAATTCGGACATCTGCTTAGCCCGCGCATGGAATTCTGGCCTGGCATTGCCGATCAAGGTGAATGCGAGCACTGCGTGACGCTGGATGACGGACGATCCGTCGTCATCGAGCTTCCGGAGAATGACCGGGAAGCTGCGACCTCTGGAACGCCTTTAGAGCCTTCGTCCCACGATTCGGCGCGATTCGGCAAGGCCCGGGCAGCTCCTCTTGGCGAGATCATCCATGCGCGTTCGGGTGACAAGGGCGGGGATGCCTCACTTGGTATCTGGTGCAAATCGCCCGAGGCATTTGACTGGGTGGTGTCCTACCTGACCGGTGAGCAGGTCCATACTCTGATGGGGCTGGCTGAAAATGTCCGTGTCGACGCGTTCCCGCTACCCAATATCAGCGGTGTCCTTTTCGTTCTGCGCGGTCAATTCGGGCGCAGTGGCACGAGCAACATCATGCTGGATCAGATCGGCAAGGGACTGGGCGAGTTCCTGCGCGCCTGTGTCGTCGAAATCCCGGAGTCGTTGATAGAGAAGGCATCTAAGGCCGCATCTCAGGCCTGATCAGGCGGCGTTGTCGATGCCGAGGTCGCTCAGCTTGCGGTAAAGTGTCGAACGGCCAATCCCGAGGCGGCGGGCGACTTCCGTCATCCTCCCGCGATAGAGCCCGATCGCAAGGCGAATAACGTCGGCTTCGATCTCTTCGAGCGGGCGCAAATTGCCATCGTCTGCATAGAGCATGACCCCGTTGCTATCCTGCATCGGTGTTGACGGTTCGATGGATTGGTCTGTGCCTAGCATGTCGACAAGCTGTGGAAAATCGTCGGCGGTGAGCGCGTCGCCGTCGCAGAATACGGCTGCGCGGAAAAGTACGGCCTGCAGCTGTCGGACGTTGCCAGGCCAGTCATAGGCGGCCAGCAGGGCCAGCGCGCCATCAGTAATACCGAGCTGGCGCAGGCCGGGCTGCTCGCCGATCCTGGTCAGGAAATGGCGTGACAATGCTTGTATGTCGCCGGTTCTCTCGCGCAGTGGCGGCAGAACCGCACTTACTGGTGAAAGCGCATCACTTAGTTCGGAAAGGAAGAAACCTTCGTTCACGAGCCCAGCCAGTGGTTGATTGCTTGCGGCAATCAGCCGAATATCGATACGAAAGCTGTGCTTGGCACCAATCGGCCGGACATCGCCGCGCTGGATCGATTCGAGGAGCCGCTCCTGGACGGGTGAGGGCAGTCGATCGATTTCGTCGAGGACCAGAGTGCCGCCATCGCATTGCTGGAGTGCGCCGATCTGTCGTTCGAATGCGCCTGCAAATGCGCCCTTCTCGTGACCGAATAGCACCGATTCAACTGATCCGACCGGGACGCTCCCGATATTAACGAACCTGAGAGAGGACTTTGCGCGGGGAGATGCGGCATGGATCGCACGGATCAGCAATTCCTTGCCGGTGCCGCTTTCCCCCTCGATCAGCACTGGCCCGTGGCCGCGCGCTGCCTTTGCGGCAACGGCGAGCGCTTTTCGGAATTTTGGAGCGGCGCCGATCATTGCTTCGAAGTCAGGTGTGGAGGGCATTTTTTCGGTGAGGGGGGCGAGTTCGTCACCGAGAGTCTCATCCGTTGTGGCGGAGCGAAGAGCCTGCATCAGCCGGTCAGGCGCGATTGGCTTGATAAGGTAGTCCGATGCACCAGCGCGCATCGCCTCAACAGCGAGCAATGGTGACGTGCTGGCGGTCAACATCAGGATTGGTAGTGCTGGTCGGCGGCTCTTGAGCTCGGAAATCAATACGCAGGCGTCGTCGCCCGGAACCCATTGATCGAGAATGATCGCATCGAGTTGCATGCCTTGTCGCGTGCCGAGCATAGCAATCGCTGTCTCAGCGTCTCGTGCAATGACCGTGCGCCAGCCCTCACGCGTGGCTAGGGCCGTGATGAGACGGCATTGGGCCGGCTCATCATCGATCAGCATTAGCAGGCGTTGATCGTCCTCCGCCATGTCTTCCCGCGTTACCCTAATGATTTGACCAACCGGGCATAAACGGATCGGGTAAAGACCCGATTAAGGCTAAGCTCTTGAGCGAAGTCGGGTGTGCGGCTAAATAGAGGCCAGAGACCGACCATCGGATAAAGGAATCAAGCTCATGGCAGCCGGCAACGACATGAAATCAGCCAACGAAACCTACAGCGGATTCACGGGCTTGGTGAAATGGGTAAGCATCGTGACCGCCATCATCACGGTGGCGGTCGTTGCGATTATCGCCTGATTAAGGGCAACTCCGCGATTTGACCAATGGTAGTACTAGCCAGCGTTGGTCATGAGCCCGGCTTCCAGACCTTGGTCTTGCAGAAAAACGCAACACAGCCTTTAATATTGAGACGGCTGTTTCGTGCTTCCAGCTTCGCCTTGAAATATCGGCCATCCTGAGGACTATAGCCGCGCCCTTCCCAGAGATTCCCATCGCGCCTGAGGCCCCAGAATATCGGGACTCCCAACAGTCTGCGCTTGCGAAGCTTCTTGTCGGGATTCTCGTTGTCGCGCGCCCCGCCGGCCGGCTCCGGCACGAGAAAGCGTGAAATCCGGCCGCAAAGCGCATCGCCGCACCGGGAAATGGTGACGATCGCCCGGCCATCATCGGTCCGCCAGCTGCCAAGGATTGAATTCGCGGTCGCATCGGCAGGCTGGAACGATATAGCCATGGCCACAAAGACAATGAGCATCCTTGGAAAGGTCATGAATCTCACATTCGTAGGATGGTGGTTGTCCGCCATAAGGACGGTCCTTGGGCCTCAATTGTAGCTGTCCGGCAATCGTGCCAGACTATTCGCCATGGGTAAAACGTTTCGCGATGTCTGGACGAGATTACATCGCTTGCGTTAGGGCCCAGCGCGGCGGACATACCTCCGCCTTGCGGTAGGATCGGGCATTTGCGGAAAATCGGCCTCATCGGTGGTTTGAGCTGGTTTTCGACCCGGAGCTACTACGAATTCATCAATCGCGGCGTGCAGGCGCGGACGGATGCGCATACCAGCGCGCCGATGTTGATCGAAAGTCTGGACTTCTCACAGCTGGCCCGGTTGTCGAACGCCGAGGACTGGAGCAAGGCGAGCGACATTCTGGTTGAATCGGCAAAACGCCTTGAGGAGGCTGGAGCCACAACGATCCTGATCGGTGCAAATTCGATGCACAAGGTCTATGATGATGTGGCAGCGGCGGTCGATGTGCCGATCCTGCATATCGCCGATTGCGTGGCGGAACGAATGGTTGAGGCTGGAGTCTCGAAGGCGGCGCTCCTTGGAACGCGCAACGTC
>JAQWKP010000233.1 GCA_029247785.1 Novosphingobium sp. | reverse complement strand
CCGTGCTTCTTGCCGTGCTGCTGCTGCGCCCGGCCAAAACGGCGGGAGGTTTCTCTCACTAGACCTTGATGCCAGCGCTATCGCTGTCCCTTGTTCAGCCCCTCGCTGCGTTATTGTTTCCTGAGCGCCATTCCTGTGGCGCTACAGAGCAGACTAACGTGGACGGGAACGGGGCCATGCCGACGACAGCACGTTGTCCGGCTTGAAGCCATGTCTCAGTGCTTGCAGCGATGTTCTTGCCGCCGGTATGGCTCACGCTGGTGCTCAGCGCGAAAGGGGCTTCCAGTACCGAGCAGGTGCGACAGCCTAGCGCCACCGTGCCGCTTACCGCCTTCCTATGCGGAGCCGCCGACCGCGCTCCGGTCGAGCCCAACTGGGCACACTCTCATGATTTGAAAGATCGCTGCAGATGGATGCCCCGCGAGGATTCGAACCTCGATTGACGGATTCAGAGTCCGTAGTCTTACCATTAGACGACGGGGCAGGAGCGGGCGCGCATACCGCTGGGTCCCTTGCGGGTCAAGCTTCGGCAAAGCCTGCGCGCGCGCTGCCAGTCGCGTATGGGTGTCAGGCCAGAGCGGCCTGATTCGCGAGGACGAGCGCTGTTCATCTAAGTCAGGAGAGAAGTATGCCACAGTTTTTCAAGAAGGATGCCGAGGGATATTGGGGGCGCTATCCAGAGCACCTCAAGGATATGGACCAGATCCTGGCCACGAGCGGCCTCACACCTGCAACATTGCATGTGATGGGCGAGCCCGATGACGAAGCGGCGCCGGCGGCGCTTATATTCACGACACCGCCAGGCGGTGAAATTCCACGGCATGCCCATAAATGCGAGCGATTCGAGATAATCCTGGAAGGCACTCTTCTCGTCGATGACATGGAACTGGGACCCGGCGATGTGATGATCGCGCGCAGCGGTGAGGCATATGGGCCGCATATCGCTGGAGCCCAGGGGTGCCGCACGCTCGAAGTATTCTCCACTCTTGCCGGCGCTCACCATCAGATTCTCGAGACACCTGAAGGGCCGATGGACGTGGAATTCGGCTCACTTGCGGCGCTGGCCGAATCGAGCGCCAAAGCGGGCCAGTCGTGACCGCGAGGGCATTTGTGGCTTGATCGCCTCCCTGCCGGACTTGCCCAGTTGAGCGCGCGCGAGTAACATTGGACCCAGGTGCCTGCCGGTTTCGGCGGGAAGAACGACAAAGAGTACGAGTATCATGGCGGAGAATGATCCGCCGGCAGTGAAAGCTGATGTGCCGGGGACACGGCGGGAATGGCGGAAAGGTCGCAAGGGCCGGTCTCGCAAGCCCGCCGTAAAGGTGCAGCAGTCGCGCGGGACCGGCGGCCCACCAAACGAGACTGCTGCGCAACCGCGCAAGGCTTCCCAGCGCAGCAATTCAGCCGCCAGGCGGCAGTCCTATGCCGCGCTGGATCTGGGCACGAATAACTGCCGTCTGCTGATTGCCAGACCTTCCGGAGAGCATTTCACGGTTATCGATGCGTTCAGCCGTGTCGTTCGTCTTGGCGAAGGGGTCGGCCAGACTGGCCGTCTCAGCGAGGCGGCGATGGACCGCACCTTGTCGGCGCTGAAGGTGTGCGCGGACAAGCTGGTTCGGCGCAATGTCAACCTCGCCCGCTCTGTCGCTACCGAGGCTTGTCGTCGGGCCTCCAACGGGCCTGACTTCATCGAAAAGGTGCGCATGGAAACCGGTATCGCGCTGGATGTTATCAGCGCGCGAGAGGAGGCGCGGCTTGCCGTCCTGGGTTGCCATGTGCTCCTCGAACCCGGCAATGGCCCGGCGATGATCTTCGATATCGGCGGGGGCTCGACCGAACTTGTCCTGATCGAGAGCACCGAAACCGTGCCGCGCATTCTTGATTGGCAAAGCGTGCCCTGGGGCGTCGTCTCACTTACAGAAAGTTGCGGGCAGGAAGGCGCCAGCGAGCGCGAACGCCTGGAGCGATATACCAAGATGCGCCGCATAGTCAGCGACAGCTTTGCAGACTTTGCCAAACGAACCGGCCACGTCCGTGAACGGGCCACGTCAGCCGGTACTTTGCGCTTGCTCGGAACTAGCGGGACGGTCACCACGCTTGCCAGCCTTCACCTCGATTTGCCTCACTATGATCGCCGCGCGGTCGATGGGCTTATCGTTCCTGCCCAATCCATGCGTGAAATCAGCACGCAATTGTCTGGTCTGTCAATTGAGGAACGCCGCGCACTTCCCTGCATCGGGCGAGAACGGGCCGACCTCGTCATTGCTGGTTGCGCAATCCTTGAAGCGATCCTCGATCTTTGGCCGAGTGTGCGACTGGGCGTTGCCGATCGCGGTATCCGCGAAGGCATTCTGCGCAGCCTTATTGCGGCCCATGGAAATGGTGAGCGGATGCGCGCTGAAATTCGCAAGCAGCGCAGCGCCTCGCAATGAGTCGCTCTGGGCCAGACAGCGCCAGACGACTCAACAAGTCGCGTGGGCGCAAGGAGAGTTCCACGCGTTGGCTTTCCCGCCAGCTCAACGATCCCTACGTCAAACAGGCCAAGGCCGAGGGCTATCGCAGCCGTTCCGCCTTCAAGCTGGCCGAACTCGACGAAAGATTCGACCTGCTGAAGGGCGTGACCCGCGCTGTCGATCTTGGCATCGCGCCGGGCGGCTGGAGTCAGATCCTGCGCCAGCGTTGTCCGGATGCGAAGGTCGTCGGTATCGATCTCTTGCCGACTGAACCCATTGAGGGCGTGACCATTCTCGAAATGGATTTCATGGATGATGCCGCTCCCGACGCGTTGGACGTTGCTCTGGGAGGGGCGCCCGAACTGGTAATGTCCGACATGGCGGCCAATACGGTCGGGCACAGGCAGACTGACCACCTGCGGACAATGGCGCTGGTGGAGGCTGCGGCTGACTTTGCTGTGCGCTATCTCGTGAAAAACGGGGCTTTTGTCGCCAAGGTTTTGGCGGGCGGAACCGACGCCGAATTGCTCGCGCTGCTCAAGCGAAACTTTGCCAGCGTCAAGCACGCCAAACCGCCGGCCAGCCGCAAGGGTTCTTCAGAATGGTACGTTGTCGCCAAGGGTTTTGGCGGGCGGACATGACAAAGGGCGGAGCGCAAGGCCTCGCCTTGAATTGCCATCACACCCGACGGCAGCTTCAGGCAGCCGGAGCAGCTTCTGCCGGAGCGCCTTCAGCAGCAGCGCCTTCAGCAGCAGCCTCACCTTCAGCGGCTTGCGCTTCGTCACCGCCCTCGGCCACTGGTTCTGCGCTAGGCGCAGGCGGTGCCGGCAATGGCACGTTCGAGCCCTGAGCGTTGAGGTAGACCATCATGGCTGCCCGGTCTTCCGGCTTACCAAGACCAGCAAATGTCATCTTCGTGCCTGAAGCGAAGGCCTTTGGGCTTTTCAGCCAGGCATCCATCTGATCGAAGGTCCAGGTGCCGCCAACATCTTTGAGCGCTGAGGAAGACACGAAGCCTCCCGCGCCCTCACCGACCGGCTTACCGACCACGCCATGCAGGTTTGGACCGATGCCGTTCTTGCCGCCGGAATCGACTGTGTGGCACGACATGCACTTGGCGAAGATTGCTTCACCCCTGGCCGGATCCGCCTCGGCGAGAAGCGTAGCGAGCGGTACGGCTTCCTCGCCGGCCTCTGCTTCAACCCCCTCGATCTCGTAGCCCATATGGTGTGGTCGATGTGGTTTGTCGGCGCTGAAATAATGACTGCTGATGCTCGTGAGGCCGAGGCCCACGATGCCTGCAAACAGTGCCCAGCCTGCGAAGGTATTAAAATCGTCGTCCATCCAAGAATGCCCTGTTGGTGGATGCCTTACGGCCTTTGCGCGACGCTCTAGTAAGGCGAGCCCGCGAGCGCAAGAGCCATTGCAGGAATTGCATTTGCAGCTTAATCGCGACAACCACCATGCATTCGTTTCCAGAGCCCGCCTTGATGCTTGTCAAGGAAATGACGGCCGCCGCCGCAGCCGATCCCGCACGCGCCATCGCTTTGCAGGGTGCGCCGGGCTGCAACGGCCATCGTGCGGCGCTTGAATATGACCCGGATTGCCTTCCGCTGCCCTGCTTTTCCTTCGAGGATGCGCTTGATGCGGTGTCCGAAGGGCGCGCAGCGCGTGCGATCATCCCGATCGAAAATTCGCAGCACGGCCGTGTCGCTGACATTCATTTTCTACTTCCCGAAAGCGGCCTTTCGATCGTTGGTGAGCATTTTCTGCCTATCAGCTATGCGGTGATGGCGCTCGGTGGCGGGCCTTTTGCCGCTGCCTACAGCCATCCTCAGGCGCTAGGCCAGACGCGCAAATATCTGCGCGCCAATGGAATCGTGCCGATGGCCTATGCCGATACTGCCGGGGCAGCGGCCTTCGTCAAGGAACAGGGCGATCCGGAAGCTTGCGCAATTGCGCCGCGCATTGCAGCAGAGCTTTACGATCTGAGCATTGCCGCCCAAGGCGTCGAGGATTCGTCCGATAACACCACGCGATTTGTCGTGCTGGCCAGAGAGGCGCTTGACCCGGCCAGTCTCAACAATGGTGCGGCGATGACGACTTTTATCTTCGAAGTGAAGAACCAGCCGGCCGCGCTGTATAAGGCGATGGGCGGATTTGCGACGAATGGCGTCAATATGACCAAGCTTGAAAGCTACCAGAAAGGCGCCAGTTTTGCCGCCACGACATTCTACACCGATGTCGAAGGTGCTCCGGGGGACCCTGCGTTTGATCGCTCGATGGCCGAGCTCGGATTCCATTGCGAATATGTGAGAATTCTCGGCAGCTATCCCAAAGCTCGGATGCGCAGCTAAGCGTCAGTCTCGAACTTGCTTATGCCTTGCTACCGTGTCACCAAGTCAGCGTGAGGGTTGAAGCTCCACAGATCGCGGGATCAACGGCTGCCCGAGACGCTGCGCGCGACTGGCAGGCAGTGCGCGACTCGAGTGATATTCAGTTCGCCCCGCTTCCACCAATCAAGCCGCTAGAAACCCCGTCGTGGTTGAAGAAGCTGGGCGAGTTCCTAGAGAGCATTTTTGGCCCGGTCGGCGAAGCGCTCGGCATGTCCTGGCCAATTTTACAAAATGTTCTGATCGCACTTGCGATTGCGCTTGTCCTGTTCGTGCTGTGGCGGCTTATCGCGCCTGTTATCGAAGCGCGAAGGGGTAGGCCGGCCCCTGAAGAACCCGAATGGTCGCCAGATCACAATGCCGCTGTTGCTCTGCTTGAAGATGCAGATCGCCTGGCCTCCCAAGGGCTCTATGCGCAGGCGACGCATCTTTTGCTTCAGCGCAGTGTCAGTCACATCGCCGATGCAAAGCCCGATTGGCTCATTCCTGCCAGTACGGCGCGTGAGATCGCTGCTCTGCCGTTGCTTCCAGCGCGCGCGCGCGAGGCATTTGGTACTATCGCGGTCCGAGTCGAGCGCAGTCTGTTCGCCTTACGCGACCTCGACCGGCAGGACTGGGATGTCGCGCGTGCTGCCTATTCCGATTTTGCTCTGATGGAGCTGCCATCATGAGCAATGGCACTGTCGCCGAAGCAGGAGGCAATCCATTTTCCGCTCGCATGGCACTGGTGCTGGTGGTGCTCGGCACGCTCGTGTTCGTCGCGCTGCTGTGGATGATCGGTGCGGGCATGACATCTGGTTCCACCAATGACGGTGGAGGTCATGCCGGGGGCAAGGGGCTCAATGGCTATGCCGCCGCCGCTGCCTATCTCGAGCGGCGCGGTTACACCGTGCGACTGTCCCGCAGCAAAGGCGTATTTGATGATCCGGGCTTGCTTGTGCTCACTCCGCCACAATGGGCAGATGGCGAGGAGCTGGACCGCATCGTTTCGCAGCGGCGCTATATCGGGCCGACGCTGATCGTGACTCCGAAGTGGATGGCGTTTCCGTCGCCCACTGGCACTCCGGGCGCGAAACAGGGCTGGGTCCGCCTGGACAGCTCTGCGCATCCACGCTGGAAAGGATTTCTCGACGACGTCGGCGTGGAAATCGGCCCTGTTGGAAAGAACAAGACTGCTGTCTGGCAAGGCGAAGGGCTTGATGGAAATTTGCCTGACGCAGAGACGGTGCTGTGGGGAACCGGGCCTCGGCTCGTTCCGCTTGTCAGTAGCCGGGTTGGAGGACGAATTCTTGCAGCCTATATCGACGACGACGGCGATTATCCCGATCTTGAGAGTATGGCGCTGCAGCCGATCGATCGCCCAGGTGAGGACTATGATCTCTCTCCAATTGCGGTGATCTTTGAGCCGGACCTATTGAACAATTTTGGTTTTTCGGACGCTTCCAATGCGCGGATGGCCGAGGTGCTGGTGCGCGCGATGGCCGAGGGCGGGAACGGGAATATCAATTTCGACCTGACGTTTAACGGACACGCTCGCAGCGCGAATCTGCTCACTCTCGCCTTCACGCCGCCATTTCTCGCAGCCACACTTTGCCTGCTATTGGCGGGTTTGGCGATCGGCTGGAGGGCGTTCCTGCGCTTCGGCCCGCCACGCAAGGTCGAGCGCGCGATCGCCCTGGGCAAGAAGGCATTGGTGGCCAATGCGGCCGGTCTGCTGCGTCGTGCGCGCCGACTGCACCTGATTGGAGGCCCCTATATCGAACGGGCAAGGGAGCGGATTGCTCACGACCTGGCCCTGCCGCGTGGTGCCGGACGGGAGGCGACCGATGCCGCGATTGATCTGGCGCTGGCGTCTCGAGCGCCTGATTCGACCTCTTTTACGGAATTGGCTCGTCGGCTTCGCTCGGCCCAGAGCCCTCATGAGATCGTCAAAGCCGCGCAGGATCTGCACGATCTCGAAAGGAAATTGACCCGATGACTGAGACACCGACATTCACGCTTGCTGATGTGGGCCAACTTGCTGGCGCCATTCGCGGCGAGATCGGCAAGGCCATTGTCGGCCAGACCCAGACTATCGATCACTTGCTGGTAGCGCTGATGGCGCGGGGGCACGTCCTTCTCGAAGGACCTCCGGGCACGGCCAAGACTTTTCTTGCACAGTGCCTGGCTGCTAGCCTCGGCCTCGACTTCGGTCGCATCCAGTTCACGCCGGACCTGATGCCGGGCGATATCCTTGGTTCCAACCTGTTCAATTTCCAGACCAGCGAGTTCACTTTGACACGTGGTCCGATCTTTTGTGACTTGCTGCTGGCCGACGAAATCAATCGAACGCCGCCCAAGACCCAGGCGTCGCTGCTCGAAGCGATGCAGGAGCGCCGGGTAACGCTGGACGGCGAGGCGCATGCGCTGGCGGAGCATTTCATGGTCGTGGCGACCCAGAATCCGATTGAGAGCCAGGGCGTCTATCCCTTGCCCGAAGCGCAGTTGGATCGCTTCTTGTTCAAACTCCTGATCCCCTATCCCAATCTTGAGGAGGAGCGCCAGATTGTCACCCGGTACGGTGAGAACCGCGGCCTTCCCAGTCCAGCGGAACTGGGCATCGCGCCCGTCGCTTCTGCGGCAATGCTCGATGGAGCGGCCAATGCGGTCAAGACCGTGACCCTGGCCGAGAACGTGACCGATTATGTCGTCCGCCTGATTCGGGCGACGAGGGAAAGCGCGGATCTCGCCTGCGGTGCGAGCCCTCGCGCAGCTGTGCTGCTGGCAGGGGCAGCGCGGGCGAGAGCCGCGCTTGATGGGCGCGACTTTGTCTTGCCCGACGATGTCAAGGCGCTCGCCACCAGCGTGTTGCGGCACCGGCTATTGTTGAGCCCGGCAGCCGAGATTGAGGGCAAGCAGGTTGAAGCGCTGGTCGACCAGCTGGTTGAACAGACTGAAGCACCACGCTGAAGCGATGTTTCGCTGGCTTCCCTTGATTGTCCCGACCCGGCGCGCGGCGATTCTGCTGGCGCTGGCGGCACCCTTGGCGCTGATTATCGCTGCAGTTGCGCCAGGGGCCTGGGTCGCAGCGCCCGCTCTGGGCGGGGCGATGCTGCTTCTCATTGTCGCCGACGCCCTGGCCGCCGGACGGCTTGAGGATCTGCGTTTCACGGTCCCTGGTGATGTCGAGGTGGGTGCCAAAAGCGCGTTTCTGGTCCACGCTGCCTTCACCGGAGGGCGCCGATCCTTGGTCAAGGGCGCGCTGGGTTGCGACACGCGGCTGGTCATTGGTGGGCGGTGCGAATTCGATCTTAAGCCGATCGAAGAAGCTTGGCGCGGCAATTTCGCCTTTGCACCAGCGAGGCGCGGAACCGCTCCGGTCGATACCGGTTGGCTACGCTGGAGCGGGCCGCTCGGCTTTGGCTCGCGCCAGGTCAGACGCGATCTCGATGAAGAAGTACGGGTCTGGCCCAATATCGGAGAGGTGCGATCGCCCGCGCTGCAGATGTTTCTCAGGGATGCGCAATTCGGTCTCATCGCTCGCCGCTTCCGGGGTGAGGGGACTCAGTTCGAGGCGCTTAGCGAATATCAATCGGGCATGGACCGGCGTCGGATCGACTGGAAAGCCTCTGCGCGCCACGTTCACCTATATGCCAAGGAGTATGAGACGGAGCGCAACAACCAGATCGTCTTCGCGTTCGATTGCGGCCAGACCATGTGCGAGCCTGTCGCCGGCATCCCGCGTATCGATCGCGCGGTCTCTGCGGCTCTTCTGACCTCTTACATAGCGCTCAAGGGCGGCGACAAGATCTCTCTATTCGGATTTGCGGCCAAGCCGGAAGTGATGACTCCGTTCATCCACGATTCGCGCGAATTCCATCGCTTGCAACGAGCCGCCGCCACCCTTGACTATCGGGCGCAAGAGCCGAACTTCACGCTTGCGCTGGCGACGCTCGCCGGGCGGTTGCAACGCCGTTCCCTGATCGTGGTGTTCAGTGACTTCACCGATCTGACCAGTGCCGAACTGATGATTGAAAGCATCGGACGTCTCGTCAAGCGGCACCTTGTGCTGTTCGTCACCATGGCGGATGAAGAGCTGGAGGAGCTTTCCGCCGTCGCGCCCGGTGATATCCAGACCCTTTCGATGGCGGTCACTGCGGACTTGCTGCTCAAGCAGCGAGAGCACGTCACCCAGCGGTTGCGGGCGCTCGGCGTCGATGTCATCGAGGCGCCATACAATCTCATCGGTACACGCCTGATCGATGCCTATTTTGAGGTCAAGCGCGCCGGAGCTATCGGATGAGGCGGCGGAACTGATGGCGAGCCAAGCTGACATAACGGAGATTGAGGCAGCAGCCCTGCGTTCCGACCGGTTCCGGCTGGAGCGCGAAAGTGATTGGAAGCGGCTTGAGGGAATTGTCAGCGAGCTCGAAAAGAGCAGGCTACGCAAGATTTCGGACGAGGATATGCTCGCGCTTCCAGGGCTGTACCGAACCGTTGCATCCAGCCTTTCGATCGCTCGTGAGACGTCGCTGGACGCGGCCACCTTGGCTTATCTTGAAAGCCTGGTGCAACGCGCCTGGTTTGTTGTTTACGGCCCCCGCTCCTCGCTGTGGGCGTGGACCAGAAACTTTCTTGGCGGCGGTTGGAGCGCAGCGGTAAGGGGCATCGGGCTCGATGTGATGATTGCGCTGGTTGTGATGGTTGCCGGGGCCGTGGTGGGCTGGTTGCTCGTCGCTAGCGACACCGAATGGTACCATGCGCTGGTGCCATCGCAATTCCTCGATACGCGAGTGCCCGGCGCCAGCCGCGAAATATTGGCAAAGACCCTGGAGGGGGCAGCCGATGGTTCCGGGCTTTCCATGTTCGCAGCCTATCTGTTCAGCAATAACGCACAGGTCTCGATCCTGGCATTCGCGCTTGGCTTTGCATTTGGCATCCCGTCGCTCCTGTTGATGGTTCACAACACGGCGAGTCTCGGCGCGATGCTGTGGCTGTTCCACGAGGGGGGCCTGACACTCGAATTCGTCGCCTGGCTATCGGTTCATGGCACAACCGAACTATTCGCAATCCTGCTGGCCGGTGCAGCAGGTCTGCATGTCGGCAGATCGATGGCCTTTCCGGGTGAACGATCCGTGCTCCAGGCTGCTGCCGAGGCCGGTCAGCGATCTGCGCAGGTAATGGCAGGGGTGGTGCTGATGCTGGTCGTTGCCGGAGTGCTTGAGGGTTTTGCTCGCCAGCTTGTCGATGACATGCCCGGGCGCTTTGCCATTGGCGGCTTCATGCTCGCCTTGTGGCTGGCCTATTTCTATGGCTTGCGGCGAGCGGAGAAGGGCGAGCCGCAGCCATGAACCAGGCGGTGACAGCCCGGTTGCGCCATGACCGACGTGAGCGGTTGATGCTGACGCCTGAAGGGATTGCCCTGCCGGTCACAATCGCCAGCCGCGGCACGCGCGCTGGCGCATTGATCCTCGATCTCACGATCATAGTCATCCTGATGATCGCTACGACAATCACATTGGTGGGGATCGCCGGGGGCACTGCTGGCCGGTTTGCGCAGATCGAGGAGCCCGGCGCGATTGGCCAGGCAATCGAATTTCTTGCTGTGATCTGGATCGTCGCCATGTTCCTGTTTCGGAACGCCTATTTCATGTACTTCGAGCTCGGACCCCGCGGTGCGACGCCAGGCAAGCGCATGACCGGTATCCGTATTGCTGCGAGGGACGGCGGCCGGCTCAGCGTCGAGATGGTCATCGCCCGCAACTTGCTCCGTGATATCGAATTGTTCCTCCCGCTTGTCTTCCTTGCATCTGCCGGAGACGACGGCGGCGCGGCTGGCCTTGCCGCGACCGCATGGTTCTTGATATTTGCGCTATTTCCCTTCTTCAACAAGGATTGCTTGCGTGCCGGTGACGTCATCGCCGGCAGCTGGGTGCTGGAAACACCCAGGCGCAAACTTGAAACGGCGATGTCGGTTGAAAAGCCCTCGAGCGATTCTGGCGGGCCCGCAGTAGACTACAGCTTCGATGAAGCTGAACTGATGGTCTACGGGGAATATGAGGTTCAGACGCTTGAGCGGGTCTTGCGGGAAAACCGCAAGGAGGCTCTTTCGGCTGTCAGGGATGCAATCTGCCTCAAGATCGGTCGCGAGCCGAATGAGACCGATCCGCGCGCATTTCTTGAGGCCTATTACAACCAGCTACGCGCATTGCTCGAAGCGAATATGCGGATGGGTCAGCGCAAGGCCGACAAGCATTCCTGACATTCCGGCCTCGTGCGCTTGTCCCCAACTAAACACATCCCCGGGCTGTCAGTGCGCAATTTAGCCGATTATTATCCCAGAATGGCTCGCAATTGTGGGAGAGTGACGAATGCGTATCGGAAATTACGAGTTCGACCCCGAACTTGCTCGGGACATAGGCGAGAGTGCAGGCAAAGCGCTGATTGTCCTGATCGTTGCTTGGATTGCGGCGAAAGCCGTCAAATGGGCATTCGCCAAGCTGGTTGACAAGGTCCCGCTGCTGCAGCGTGGCACCAGTAATGGCGAAAGTATCGGTCTCTCGCTCGGCAAGGTTGCCAGCCTGCTGATTTGGTTGTTTGCCCTGGTCGTCCTGCTCGACATCTTCGGCCTCAAAGGCGTGACATCGCCTCTGAATGAGCTGTTGAATGCGGTAATGGGTTTCATCCCCAATCTCATTGGTGCGGCTCTGATCTTCTTCATCGGGCACACGATCGCCAGAATTGTCAAAGATCTGGTGGTCACTGCGCTGCAGACCGTCGATTTCGACAAATGGGCGAACAAAGGTGGTGTTGAGACCGTGACGGGCAATACCGCGATCACCTCGACGATCGGCTCGGTCGTTTATGTGTTGATTATCATCCCGGTGGCCATCGGCGCGATAGACGCGCTTGGGATTGAGGCGATTTCAGGCCCGGCCACCGACATGCTCGATATGATTCTCGGCGCAATCCCGAACATCCTCGTCGCCGCCCTGCTGCTGGGAATCGGTTATGTGACAGCCGGGTTTGCGGGCAACTTCCTCAAGGACATCCTTGCGGGCCTTGGCGTTGACCGTTCTGTATCCTCGATCGAGATCCTGCCCGAAGGCACCACAGCCTCAGACGTGATTGCGCGCGTTGTACAGATCGCCATCATGTTGTATGCCGCAATTGGCGCGATGCGGGCGCTGGGCTTTCCAGAGCTAACCGCGATACTCGATGCGGTGTTGGCGCTCGGCGGCAAGGTTGTGTTTGGCGGCGTGGTCATCGGTGTCGGCTTCCTGATCGCCAACCTGCTGGCGAAGCTTGTCGGTGGCTCGATGGCGGGATCGGTGGTCAAGTGGGCCACGGTGGTCCTGTTCGTCTTCATGGGCCTTGAGTTCATGGGTGTCGGCGAAGACATCGTTCGCCTCGCTTTCGGTGCGCTTGCCGCTGGCGGTGCGGTGGCTGGTGCCCTCGCCTTTGGGCTTGGCGGAAGGGAGTGGGCCTCTCGCCAACTCGACAAGATCGGCAAATAGGGCAGCGTCACTGCTGATACATTTCCGGGCGCCGGCCTTCTTGAAGGGCCGGCGCCCTGTCTCTCTGGCATCCTCCAGATTGACCGTTGCCTGATCTCGCGCCTGGGCTTAGGGCGCAGCCCGTGAAGCGCTCAATACAAACCCGGCCAGCGGTTTGGCTCCTCATTGTCGCTGCGTTACTGCTGCGCGCTGGAATCCCGGTCGGATGGATGCCAGTGGCCGGGGACGATGGCCTGCGCTTCATGCTGTGCAGCGGGAGCGGGCCAGTAGAGATCGCGAAGGTGCCGGGCGAGGCGCATCACGAACACCACCAGGATCATCAGAACCATGAAGAGGCGGGGCACGAACCCTGCCCATTCGGGCTTGCATTGGGCAAATCTTTTAACCTGCTTGCCCCGCCAGTTCCGGCACTTCTACCTGCTGCGCTGGCCGCTCTGGTATCGCCAATGCTGCCCGCTGCCCGCTATGCCGAGCGGCGTAATCTGCGTCCGCCCGCAAGGGGTCCACCTGCCTTCGCCTGATCATTTCACCGAAACGATCGAGCGAAGGGTATATGATATGACAATGCGATCATCCGGCAGCGCTGCGGCGCTGACCGTCGTGCTGGCTGTCCTCGCGGCACCGGCTAATGCTGACGACCGGCCAGACAGCCACGCCCCCATTGGCGTAATGGCTGACCACACACACAAGGCGGGAGAAGTGATGGTCTCCTATCGCTTCATGCATATGGACATGGGTGGCACCCGCAAGGGGACCATGGCCATCGATCCTGACACTATCGCCACCACCGTTCCCAACCGGTTCTTCGGTCGGCCCGGACAACCACCGACCTTGCGGGTCGTCCCACTGGAGATGCGGACCGACATGCATATGATCGGAGTGATGTATGCGCCGGTGGATTGGGTAACGCTGATGGCCATGGGCAGTTATGTGTCAAAGTCGATGTCCCACCGCACCTATCGGGGCGGCATGGGAACCAATGATCTCGGCGGGTTCACCACCGCTCCGGACGGTTTCGGCGACACTTCGCTGGCGGCGATCTTTCCTATCAAGAAGACCCATGACTTCGAATTCAGCGTCAAGGCCGGGGTGAGTATACCCACCGGTTCGACCACCAGGACTGCACAAGTGCTCACGCCGATGAACATGCAGCCGACTTTGCGCCTGCCTTATGCAATGCAGCTCGGCTCGGGAACCTGGGATCTGCAACCCGGCGCGACTGTGTCCAAGCGATCGGGACCCTGGGGCTGGGGAGCGCAATATGCCGGAACGATCCGGACCGGTACCAATCGCGAAGGCTACCGGCTCGGCGATTCGCATGTGGCGACCGCCTGGGTCAGCCGGCGGTTTGCCCCGTGGATCAGCGCGTCCCTGCGTGTCTCCGGGCGGACCACAGGCAATATCCGAGGAATCGACCCGATGATCGTGGCGCCGGTGCAGACGGCCGATCCGGCGAATTATGGCGGTGAGAGGCTTGATGTTCATTTCGGGACCAATCTCATTGGCACGGGCGGTGGTCTGAAGGGATTGCGCCTCGGTATGGAACTGGGGCTGCCGATAGTGCAGGATCTCAATGGTCCGCAGATGGAGGGCAACTGGATGCTCACTCTCGGGGTCCAGAAGGCGTTCTGAGCACGCTTTCGTCCCGGGCCTGCGTGCTGAGCGGGTCCGGGACACTTTGGCGGGCTGTCTCTCTGGCACGATCTTCCCGCAAGCAGCTCCCCGCAACATTGCCCCTTTGCGGTGCTGCGCCTATATTCCGCCCGATGTCCTCGATCAGACCTTGGCGCGATATCGATCGCCGCAAGAGCCGCCAGATCATGGTCGGCTCTGTGCCTGTCGGCGGTGACGCGCCGATCACCGTGCAGACGATGACCAATACGCCGACATCGGATGCGGTCGCGACGATCGACCAGATCCGCCGCTGCGAGGACGCTGGCGCCGATCTGATCCGCGTTTCCTGCCCGGACACCGATAGCACCGCCGCCTTCCGCCAGATCGCTAGGGCCGCTCGGGTTCCGCTGATCGCCGACATCCATTTCCATTACAAACGCGCCTTGGAAGCTGCTGACGCCGGTGCAGCCTGCCTGCGGATCAATCCTGGCAATATCGGTTCGGACGAACGGGTGGCCGAGGTCGTTCGAGCAGCCAAGGCCAATGGCTGCTCGATCCGTATCGGCGTCAATGGCGGCAGTCTCGAAAAGGACCTGCTGGAAAAATATGGCGAGCCTTGCCCCGAGGCCCTGGTCGAAAGCGCTCTCGATCACATCAAACTGCTGCAAGACCACGATTTCCACGAATATAAGGTGGCGGTGAAGGCCAGCGATACATTCCTTGCTGTCGCCGCCTATCAGCAGCTTGCCGAAGCGGTCGATTGCCCGCTGCATCTTGGCATTACCGAGGCTGGCGGGCTGATCGGCGGCACCGTCAAAAGCGCGATAGGTATCGGAAACCTGCTGTGGGCTGGTATCGGCGACACCATTCGCGTGTCGCTTTCTGCCGAGCCAGAGGAGGAAGTGCGCGTCGGCTTTGAAATCCTCAAAAGCCTTGGGCTGAGAACGCGCGGCGTTCGGGTTGTTTCCTGCCCAAGCTGCGCGCGCCAGGGTTTTGACGTGATCCGCACGGTCGAAGCGCTTGAAGAGCGGCTGCAGCACATCAAGACGCCGCTCTCGCTTTCGGTGCTCGGCTGCGTCGTCAATGGGCCGGGCGAAGCGCGGGAGACCGATATCGGCATTACTGGCGGCGGCAATGGCAAGCATATGGTGTATCTGTCGGGCCTGACCGACCACCATGTGCAGAGCGATGACATGCTCGATCACGTCGTCGAACTGGTCGAAGCCAAGGCCGCAGAGATTGAAGCGGAGGCGGATCATGCGCAGCAAGCAGACGCGGCAGAATGACCTGGAGCAGCAATTGCTGCCGATTGTTGAAAGCGGGCGAGCCCCGGTAGTCAGGCGTGCTGGCGCGGTTGCAGTCGGCGCCTTTGCCATGGGTGCGCTGGCGATGGGCGCTGTTGCGATTGGCGCGCTGGCCATCGGCAGGCTGGCGATTGGCAGGTTGCGGATCGGTGAGGCACGGATCGATCGCCTCAGCGTCGGTGCGCTGGAAATCGACGAAGGACCAGCCACAGAAGACCGGGATTAGGGGCCAGTAACGAGAATTGTCCGGGGGTGAAGGTACTTTACCCCAGTTTAAAGCTTGCGAGCTAGACTCGCGGCCATGAAATCGCAGCATGTGTTCTTGATGATCGCCAGCGCCGCGCTGTTCGGTTGGTTCGCTCCGGATTTTTCGGACGCCGCTGACACCGCTGACACCGCTGACAGCGACAGTCTTGCCGTGATCGAAGCCGGTCCCGGCGTGTCGCGCCGCGGTGCTTCCAGGCCTGAGGAGAACAGGTGGGGCGCGGAGCAAACTGTCCTTGAGCGGCAGCGCGACGGCCATTTCTATGCCAATGTCATTGTCGAGCAAGACGAATACCGCTTCCTCGTCGATACTGGTGCCAGCATTGTCGCGTTGACCGGCCAGGATGCCCAGGAAATGGGGCTGTTCTGGGACGAAAACAGCCTTCGCCAGATTGGCAGAGGCGCGAGCGGCCCGGTCTATGGCGTTCCGGTAACGATTGCCCGCATGGAATTGGGCGCATTCGAGGCGCGCAATGTGAAAGCCGCGATAGTGCCGGAAGGCCTGGGTATCTCATTGCTTGGTCAATCATTTCTGTCTCGCATCAAGGATGTGAAGATCAGTGGCAATGAAATGCGGCTCGGCGAATAGCTATTGCCGCTTGGAAACAGAATAATGATCTGAAATATAGATGTTTATTCTCATACCTCTCGATCCCCATCCTCGAATTAAATTTGACGAACTTCACCTGTGTGACGCGTGAAGCTTTCTGCGCTTGCGAGCGGGTGGATCGCATGATGTCAAAGAGCCGTCCCGAGCGTGACAGGTGCCGGGCGAGTAGGAAAATCATTTTGGTGTGCGCCGCCGTTGGGATTAGGTTGCGGCCATGTCCATCCACGTCCGACCTGCCACGCCTGACGACCTGCCGCTGATCGCCGTGCTGATCCGCGAGCTGGCCGAATATGAGCAGATGTCCGATGCGGTCCGCTTCGATGAGGCCGATATGGCCCTGCACCTGTTTGGCCCGCGCCCTGCTGCCGAGGCGCTGATTGGCGAACTCGACGGGACGCCGCAGGGCTATGCCTTGTGCTTCACGACATTTTCGACATTCGAAGGCCGCCCCGGCCTGTGGCTTGAAGACCTGTTCGTGCGGCCCGATGCGCGCGGGGGCGGGCTGGGCAAGGCGCTGCTCGCGGCCATCGCGGGTCTTGCCAGGGCTCGCCGCTGCGCCCGGCTCGAATGGTCGGTGCTCGATTGGAACGAGCCGGCGATTGCCTTCTACCGCAAGCTCGGCGCGCAGGCCTTGGACGGCTGGACGACGATGCGGCTGGAAGGTGACGTGCTGTCCGCTCTTGGGTCGCGGGCGATACCTGGGCCGCGTTGGTAAATTAGAGCGATGAATGGTGGTCCATGCCAACAGGTCAAGACGACCCGGTTTGGGTGGGGGCCGGACATACGGTTCAGGCGAGACGACCGCGCAAGCAGACATTTTCTCAGTCAAGCCAGACCGAGCGCAACGCGTCGTCAATACGCTTGATTTTTGCGATGTAACGCGGATCGTCGGTGCTGCCAAAACGGCGCAGAAATTCTGCGTTGCTTATGCCCTCCTCGAGCTGCGCGGCAGCCTCGGGCATTAATTGTTCGTCATCCGCTTGCAGGAGCCGTCGGCGCGCATTGGCGAGCTGCGCAGGGTCAGTGAGGTGGCGCGCGGCAAGGAGGCCGGCGCGGTCAGCAGCCAGATCTGCAAATGAGAAGCCGCTTGGATCTTTGTTCGCGAGGTCGGGTCTTCTCGAAACACTGTCGGAAAGTTCTTTCCACTCACCCATGGCTGCGGCAAATTGACTACCCGTTGCGACCGTGAGTGCAGCGGACATCGACCAATGCGCTGACCAATCCTTGCGCCCATTCAAGGTTGTGGAAGCAACAGGAATTTTGCAGGAATCGATTGTTTCAGGCATTTCTCCAACCAACTCATCAACGCTCGGACTAACAACGAGCATTGACAGTGCCACCAATGCCGCACCATGTTGCTCGCGGCTCTGGTCTGCCGCAGCAATCGCGCGCTGCAGCTGATGGGCGAAGAGAGGCTCAGGCGAGGTACGTTGCTGCTCTGTGAGGCCGCAATAGATGCGGGCGACAGTGGTTGGATCGAGGATTGGCATATCGCCGGCCAACGTCTGATCGGTCATGTTTGCTTTAGGCAGCAGGATCCGCACATTGACTGTGCCTCCTTCAATGCTGCTCGACTGCACCAATTTATCTAGGGGAGGTAGGCCTGTCCCTTGAAAGGCGAGCAGCCGCCGGCATAGCTCGAGCAATATGCGCGACAGCCATGCGGGGCATCAAACAGAGCCGATGGTTGCGCGCAATTCCGGGAAGCCAGCGCTTCGCGCCCTCAGATTGACCTGCACGTTGATCCAGCGGAAAGGAAGCGGTCTACTGGCTGTAGCTGTGACGGCATCGCCCCTGAGTTTGAACGCAATTCGATTGGGTGCAAAACCTTGACTGGCCATGACTGCGATGCTGTCGAGATCGCCGGCTGTTAGGGAAAGATCGCTTGGTTCGCCGGTCGTTCTACCAAGGCGCGCTTCGCCAAATATCTTGCGTGCTGACTGGACCTGCTCGGCCGTGGCCGGCTGTTTCACGACCACCCATGGATCGGCGCTTGTCAGGAAAAAGGCAGAAGCGAGCAGGAGCCCGATAAACCATACCAACTTGCCCAGCCTGCGGGAGGCACGAGTTTTCTTGAATGGCATCAGTGCAATGTAGCACATCGCTGGGTTGTGCCCTAGCTAGCTTCCTCATTTGGGCTAAGTATACGTCGGCCCATGTCATGTCCCGGCCCAAATCGTAACGGCCAGCTTTGGGTCGGGTCCGGAAGGCCTGCTGTGCGTCGGAAAATTATCTTGGCTGACATGACCTTCCTCATCTAATTCGTCCAAGCTGCCCAGGCCGGGAGCGAGCATGAAAAGCCCCTCCGGATCGCTCCAGCGGGGCCTTTTGCATTGGATCGAATTTACTGCTGAGCGATCAGCTCTTGTCTGCCTCCGGATCGGCTTCGACGTCGGCGCTGGGCGCTTCCTCGGCCGGAGCTTCAGCTTCCGGAGCCTCGGCCTCGGGTTCGGGTTCGGGTTCGACCGGAGCTTCTGCTTCAGCTTCGGCCGGGGCCTCAGCTTCAACCGGCGCTTCCACTTCGACTTCCACTTCGGCCTCAGGTTCCGCCTGCTTGGCAGCTTCCGCCTCGCGTTCCGCCTCGGCTTCGGCTTCGGCGGCGATCAGCGCGTCCTGCATCTTCTTGTACTGGGCGCGTAGTGCGGCATCGCGGCTGGAAGCGGCGACGCGCATGCGGTTCATGCCCGCGCCCGTGCCCGCCGGGATCAGCCGGCCAACGATGACGTTCTCCTTGAGGCCGATCAGCGAGTCCTTCTTGCCCTCGACAGCAGCCTGGGTGAGCACTCTGGTAGTCTCCTGGAAGGAGGCTGCCGAGATGAAGCTGCGGGTCTGCAGGCTCGCCTTGGTGATGCCGAGCAGCACCGGCTTGCCAACCGCAGGCTTCTTGTTGCGGCCTTCAAGCTTGGCGTTGTACTCGTTCATTTCCTCATAATCGAGCTGTTCGCCCGCCAGCAGAGTGGTGTCGCCGCCATCGGTGATCTCAACCTTCTGCAGCATCTGGCGAACGATCACCTCGATGTGCTTGTCGTTGATCTTCACGCCCTGCAGTCGGTAGACTTCCTGGATTTCCGCGACGAGATATTCGGCCAGCGCCTCAACCCCGAGCACTTCGAGGATATCGTGCGGATCGGGTGAACCCGAGATCAGATTGTCGCCCTTCTTGACCCAGTCACCTTCCTGGACGTCGATCACCTTGGCCTTGGGGATCAGATATTCGACCCGATCGCCTTCCTCGGGAACAATCGCGATCTTGCGCTTGGCCTTGTATTCCCGGACGAATTCGATCTTGCCCGAAATTTTGGCGATGATCGCATTGTCCTTGGGCTTGCGCGCTTCGAACAGCTCGGCAACACGCGGCAGACCGCCGGTGATGTCACGAGTCTTGGCGGCTTCACGGCTGGCACGAGCCAGCACTTCACCGGCGTGGACTTCCTGGCCGTCCTCGACCGAGAGCGTCGTGCCCGGGGCGAGCAGGTAGCGCGCCGCCTCGACATTGTCCTCGTCGTCCTTCTTCGCTGCCTCGTTGAGCAGGGTCAGGCGCGGCCGCAGGTCTTCCTTCAATTTGGCGCGGCTGGTGCCACGCACCTCGGTAACGACGCGCTGGGCGATGCCGGTTGCATCGTCGACCTGTTCGGTCATCGTCCGGCCGTCGATCAGGTCCTGGTATTTCACCACGCCCTTGGTTTCCGTGATGATCGGCAGGGTGAACGGATCCCACTCAGCCAGACGATCGCCTTCCTTGACCTTGCCGCCATCCTTGTGGAGCAGGTTGGTGCCGTAGGGGACCTTATGGATTTCACGCTCGTGGCCGTCCTTGTCGATCACCACGATCTCGCCGTTGCGAGCAAGGCTGAGCAAGCGTTTGCGCTTGTCGGTGATCGTCGGCATGTCGCGATAATGCACCTTGCCGTCGCAGCTGGTTTCGAGATGGCTGGTTTCGTTCACCTGCGCCGCGCCGCCGATATGGAAGGTACGCATGGTGAGCTGGGTGCCGGGCTCGCCGATTGACTGGGCGGCGATTACGCCGACAGCTTCGCCGATATTAACGGGCGTCCCGCGCGCGAGATCGCGGCCATAACATCTGGCGCAAACGCCTTGTTCGGCCTCGCAGACCAGCGGCGAACGAATGCGCGCCGCCTGCATGCCGGTTTCCTCGATCTGCTTCACGGCAGGCTCGTCCAGCAGCGTGCCGCTGGCGACGATGACATTGCCTTCCTTGTCGGCGATGTCCTCGGCCAGGGTTCGGCCCAGAATACGCTCGGCAAGCGAGGCGATGGTCGTGCCGCCCTGAACGATCGAGCGCATTTCCAGCGCGCGTTCGGTGCCGCAATCCTCGACGACGATGACGCAATCCTGCGAGACGTCGACCAGGCGGCGGGTCAGATAGCCTGAGTTCGCCGTCTTGAGCGCGGTGTCGGCCAGGCCCTTGCGGGCGCCATGGGTCGAGTTGAAATATTCAAGGACAGTCAGGCCTTCCTTGAAATTCGAGATGATCGGGGTCTCGATGATCTCGCCCGAAGGCTTGGCCATCAACCCGCGCATGCCGGCGAGCTGCTTCATCTGCGCTGGCGAACCACGCGCGCCCGAATGGCTCATCATGTAGATCGAGTTGACCGGTGCTTCGCGACCGTCCTTGTCCTTGGGAGTCGCCCGGATCTCGTCCATCATGGCGTTGGCGACCTGATCGCCGCAGCGCGACCAGGCGTCGATCACCTTGTTGTATTTTTCCTGCTGGGTGATCAACCCGTCCTGATACTGTTGTTCGTAATCGGCTACCAACGACTTGGTTTCCTCGACCATTTCGGCCTTGGAATCGGGGATGATCATGTCATCCTTGCCGAAGGAAATGCCGGCCTCGAAGGCATGGCGGAAGCCCAGCGTCATGATCGCGTCGGCGAACAGCACCGTGTCTTTCTGGCCGGTGTGGCGATAGACCTGATCGATGACGTCGCCGATTTCCTTCTTGGTGAGGAGGCGGTTGACGATCTCGAAGGGCACCTTGTGGCTCTTTGGCAGGCATTCGGCAATCAGCATGCGACCCGGCGTGGTTTCGAACCGCATCATGATCTCTTTGCCGTCTTCATCGGTCTGCGGCACGCGTGCCACGATCTTGGAATGCAGCGTCACCGCCTTGGCGTGCAGTGCCTGGTGCACTTCGGCCATGTCGGACAGGATCATCTGCTCGCCCGGCTCGCCCTCGCGGTCCATCGACAGATAATAGAGCCCCAGCACCATGTCCTGCGAAGGCACGATGATCGGCTTGCCATTGGCGGGCGAGAGGATGTTGTTGGTGCTCATCATCAGCACGCGGGCTTCAAGCTGGGC
>JAQWKP010000076.1 GCA_029247785.1 Novosphingobium sp. | reverse complement strand
GAACTCGGCCTTGGTCCAGCCAACCGCGATCCGGCGCGCTGGGACAACCCCGATGCGTTCGACATGCATCGCCCGAAACTGACCAACACCGCTTTCGGCCTCGGTACCCACCGTTGCCTCGGCATGAATGTCGCCAATGTGGAAATGTCTCGCGGCATCAACGCGCTGCTCGACACCTTCCCTAATCTGCGGCTCGATCCCGACGCGCCGGCACCATTCCTGACCGGCGGCCTCGAACAGCGAGGACCTTCGGCGCTGCCAGTGCTGTTGCGCTGAATTCGGTTGGCGTTAGGCGAAAAATCCTATTCCCGAGAGTCTGCAATCCGCGCCCTACGGACAAATCCGAAGGTTCCGCAATCGACCCTCAACATTGCCATTCATGGCTCCTGGTGAAGCACCCGAAAGCAGCTCTTGGACGCTGCCGTCGTACTAATTCGTCCGAGACAGCAAAAAACAGTATTCTGGAGCTCATTGAAATACTCCAGCACTAGCGACCACGACAGCATGCGGCGCGCTCAGGCGGCCAACTAGCGGATTAGATCTTACGGTCGAGTCCTTCTGTGGATTCGCTGTTGGTTGGGGGCGTGCGAGTCGATGTGGATGCCCACTCGTATATCGATCAGCCTTCGTGTTGGTGCCTTTGTCAATTATACCTAACCTGTCGGTCGCTTCTATTTTTACATTGGGTGACAGAAATTAGATCGCAATGTCGTCCCGAAATTGATGGTCTGCGCGCAATTGCGGTCGTTCCAGTCATATTGTTTCACGCCGGGTTTAGCCTTTTCAGCGGCGGCTTCGTTGGCCTAGACATTTTCTTTGTGATCAGCGGCTATCTAATCATAGGGCTCATCATCAAGGATCTTGGTGAAAGAAAGTTCAGCCTACTCCATTTTTATGAACGTCGAGCACGGCGGATTCTACCCCCGCTGTTTCTTGTGATGCTGGTCAGCCTGACGCTTGCCTGGTTGTGGTTAATGCCGGGGGATATGGAGGAATTTTCGCAAAGCCTGATCGCCGTTTCGACTTTCTCATCCAATTTTTTCTTCTGGCGAGAGAGCGAATATTTTTCCACCGCATCAGAATTGAAACCACTGCTTCATACATGGAGCCTTGCGGCGGAGGAGCAATTTTATCCGCTCTTCCCACTTTTCATGCTAAAAAAGTTTGGCGCATTTGCGAGCGTCTCACCTTCAAGAGGCCAAAACCCTCAAGCGCTAAAAGGCCTGCGGAGAAGGTAGTAAAGGACATTCGCTGTGCGACGCGGCAGCAGTTTTCAGCGGAAGAGAAGGTCCGGATCATGCTGGACGGCTTGCGCGGTGAAGGCAGCATCGCCGACCTGTGCCGGATCGATACCACCAACGAGGTCGAATACTTCATGAACGGCGGCATCTTGCAATACGTGCTGAGGAAGCTCGCCGCCTGAGGCCTGTCTCGTCGGCGGCACTTAGGAGCCCGTCGAGAAATGGTAGCTGCTGCCCGGCCATTTGCCAGCGTTCCCAGTCGATACGCCGTTGCGGGTCGTTCCCGTGTAGCTCGACCGCTTGGGCCCGACCGTCACGGTGACA
Source organism: Novosphingobium sp. (assembly GCA_029247785.1). GTDB lineage: Bacteria > Pseudomonadota > Alphaproteobacteria > Sphingomonadales > Sphingomonadaceae > Novosphingobium. Next base: position 11,914 of record JAQWKP010000076.1, on the reverse strand, counting down.
GTGCCGCCCGCTGGGCCGATCGCCCCAGCCTGGAGCGCGGCCCGGCAGATCTTCGAATCATCGGTATAGACGTTGTTGGCTCCCCCCCACACGCTCTCGTTCCCGCTGGCGGCATCCGCCGCCGAACAGCTGCAAGTCAGGCTCCGCCCAGTCTGTCCGCGCATCGCCGCCATGTTCGGTGGGCAGGCACTTACATTGGAAGACGTGCCAGCCGGCGAGCGCGTGCCTAAGCCGGTGGCGGTTGCAGTGCCGATGTTAATATCATCGACCATCGTTCCAGTGCCGATGTTAATATCGTCGACTATCGTTGCAGTACCGACCAGCCCGCGCGTGCCGCTGCTGGCTCCGCCGCCCGAGGAGGAGCCGCCGCGGAAACGGTAGCTGCCGTGCCAGCTGCCATAGCTGGAACTCGAAACGCCAAAGCGGCTGGATGACCGATAGGACGACTGGCCACCTATCATCATAAAGGTGACCTGCCCCCCGCCGCTGCCAATAACGCCCTCATGGACCGCCGCGCGGCAAATCTTCGAGTCGTCTGTATAGGTGAAGGTTCCCCAGACCGAACCACTCGACGTTTCGCTGCTGCTGCAAGCGCAGGTGATGGTCTTCCTAGTGTCGCGATAGCCCGTAGCACTGGAAGGGCAGGAACCGACATTGGAAACCGTGCTGGCTGGAGGGGAGGAGCGGGCAGGGGAACGGTTGCTGCCCTGCTGCGAAGGAAATCGGAAGCTGCCGTGCCAGCTGCCATAGCTCGAAGTCGTTATGCCGTTACGGGTCGTCCCCGTGTAGCTCGACTGCCCAGGCGCGACCCTCACGCCGATGTAGCCCCCCCAGGGGACGCCGCCACCCGAAGGGCCGATCACCCCGGCGTGGCTAGCGGCGCGGCAGATATTCGAATCATCGGTGTAGACGTCGGTCCCCCACACGCTGCCGCCCTCAGCGGCAGCCGCTGCCGAACAGCTGCAGGTCAGGCCCGCCCACTTCTGCCCGCGGAACGGGCTCTTCTGCCCGCGCATCGCCGTCATGTCGGACGGGCAGACACCGTTGAAGTTGGCATTGGAAGCGGTTTGCCCGCCCGAAGAGCCGCTGCTGGAAACACCTTGTCCGACCGATAAGTCGCTGCTGGCTCCGCCCGATGAGGAGCCGCCGCGGAACCGGTAGCTCCCTCCCCAACTGCCATAGCTCGAACTCGAAACACCGTTGCGGCTGGATGCCTGGTAGGACGACTGGCCACCTACCATCATAAAGGTGACCTGCCCCCCGCCGCTGCCGATCACCCCGGCATGAACCGCTGCGGGGCAGATCTTCGAATCTTCGGTATAGGTGCCGGTTCCCCAGACAGAATCGCTCGACGTCATGTATCTGTCACAGCGACAGGTGATCGTGCGCCCGCTTCCCTCGTAGGCAGTGGCGTTGGCCGGGCAATTGCCAACGTTCTCCGGAGAACTCGAACCGGCTTGCGCGTTCGCCTTGCTCGCTATCTGGTCGGGAAGAATCAGGAATAGCGATCCCAGGCACAATGCGGCGCCAACAAGGACCAGACACAGGATCTTTCGCACTGCGATCTCCCTCAATGCTTCAGGAAATCACGGTATGATTTAGTGGCAAGCTTCATAATGACATGGATCAAATCGTCTCGCAGGTGCTGTCAGTCTAATTGCGAAATGCTGACGATCTGGCGAGACACCTGGTTTGATCACTGTATGTAAAAGCCCCTGAGGTCGGGCCCGAGTTTGACGAGAAAGCCGTTCCGGGTGATTATAGGACTCCTCCCGCCGTGTCAGGTGAAGTGCAAAGACCACTTCTCGAAGTAGTCTCCCAGAAAGCCGATAGACCGGAATCGGCGCATTCACACCCCGTCTTGTCAATGTCTGCTTTTGCATATCTGCACCGAAAAGCGGACGGTCCAGAATCCACCCAAATCCCGCCATTCCAATCGGCTAGCGCATGGCTGGAAGCCGGAGATGACAGCCATCCGTGATAAAACACTTTCCTACACACCCCATTCTGTACCCCATAATGCCGGATGACATATCAACCCCGCACCCCGCCCGCCGCGCCGCGCGCTTACTGCAGCATTTCTTCTGGCGACGCGCTCGCCGGCTATCATTGGACGAGCGCCAAGCAGGCCGCTTTCCTGCGCGCGCTGTCCGCCACCCATTCGGTCGGCGCGGCGGCGAAGGCGGTGGGGATGGGGCGGCAGTCGGCCTATCGGCTGCGGTCTCGGCTCAAGGGCAAGGCGTTCGATCTCGCCTGGGACGTCGCGTTCCATCACAGCTATGACAATCTTGCCCATGCCGCGCTGGAGCGCGCGCTCAACGGTGTTGAGATGCCCGTGTTCTTCCAGGGCGAGCAAGTCGGCTCTTATCGCAAGTTCGACGAGCGGCTGACCGTGGCGCTGATGCAATTGAGCACGGCGGGGGGCAATGTCCCCACGCTCGGCAAGTACGGCCCCGCCGCCGAACGCCATGCCCGCGCCTTCGATGCGCTGGTCGCGAAAGTCGAAGCGGGGGAGGAGGTCGATTGCGGCAGCGAGGGCGATGCCGACCCGCCGGGCGAGCTGGACAGGCTCCGCTCCATCGTGTCACCTTATCCCTCCGATGCCGAGATAATCGCCACATTACGAGAGTTTGACGATGTTGGATAAAGGAGACACGGTGTCTCTTTTGTCTCTTTTTTCCTACAAGCACGCGCTGCAAGAACGCCCTCCCGGGATTGCTATACCGGTGACGGCGAACTGCTGCTATTGCACGGTGCGGGGCGGCACAGCCTCCAGCGAGGATAACGCACCGGGAGAGAATTGCTCATGCAAACTGGGTTCATGATCGGATGGCGCCAGGTCGCCTCCTGTTTTGTCCTGCTTGGCTCGATCGCCATGATCACGTCTGCCTATGGCGTAGTGGCAGTGCCGCTCGGCGAGGAATTCAATCCCAGCAGGATGGTACTGATGCTGGGAGTCACTGTCGTCTCGGTCACCTCTGCCCTGTTGGCTCCGCCGATCGGCGGCTTGTTGGACCGCTTCTCGATCCGAAGGCTTATGCTGATCGGCGCGTTTATGATGGTCGCAGGTTACGCCACGCTCTCTCTCGTCACATCTTTCATACAGGTTCTTCTCGTTTTCGGGCTGCTGATCGCGCCAGCTAACGTGCTGATGGGGACTGTTGCAGCAACAGTGCTCCTGTCACGCTGGTTCGTGAAGCGGCGGGGGCGAGCGATTGGCATTGCCATAGCGGGTGTCTCCATGGGCGGCATCCTCTTCCCGCCATTCCTTCAGCTGCTGCTCGACAGCTTCGCATGGCGCGAGGCTTTTCGCCTGTTCGCGCTCATCCTTGCCTGCATTGTTATTCCTGCCGCTGCCCTCGTGGTGAATGCGCCGGCCGACAAGGGCCTGCATCCCGATGGTGACGACAACGAATCGGAGCTCGCACGCAGCGAAGTCAACACCTCGCTTGTCTCATCCGCCGAGATTCTGAAGGACCCGGCGTTCTGGATGATTTCGTTTCTGTTCGCGGTGGTGCTGGCTGGAATGATCGGAATTGTGACAAACCTTCCTTCGCTGGCCATCGGCCATGGCGTTTCGGCAACCAATGCCGCGCTGTTGATTTCGATCTTTTCCGGGGCCGGCTTCGCAGCCAAATTAGGCTTTGCCGCGATCGCAGACCTGTTCAGACTGCGCACGCTGACGATGCTTGGATTTGCCGGCTATGCGGTCGGCCTCGCCTGCCTCACGCAATCGCATCTCGGCTATTGGATGATCGCGCTCGGTGCTGGCCTGATCGGTATGTTCGGCGGAATGATGGTGCCAATGAAGAGCCTGCTCGTGCCGCGAGTATTCGGCCAGCGAGTCGTTGGACGGGCCATGGGCATGATGAGCACGGTGACACTCGTCATTTCGATCGCCACACCGCCGGCTTTCGGCCTCGCTTACGACCTGACCGGCAGTTATGTGTCCGTCATGGCTATATTCGCGGCAATGGCCGTGGTTGCAATGCTGGCCGTTCCCTATATCCGCATGGACGCCAAGGTGCCCGCAGCGGCCTAAGCCGTCTCGCGTCCCAGCCTTTCGGCCAACAGCTTTTCGACCAGCCGCTTCGACACCTTGTTGGAATGCAGCATCGGCACCTCGTCACGGGCGATCTCGACATAGAGGCGCGGGACCTTGTAGCTCGACATGCGCTTCTTCAATTCCGCCTCAATCGCGGCGAAATCGAGCGTGGTGCCATCGCGTGGGACGACCGCGGCAACCACGATCTGGCCGCGTTCCTTGTCTTGCAAGCCAACCACATAGGCATTGTGCACGGTTTCGAGCGTCTGCATCTCCATCTCGACCTCGGCGGGCGAGACGTTGGAGCTTGCGGTCTTGATCATGTCACCGCCGCGATTGACGAAATGGATGCGCGTGCCTTCCACCAGGCACATGTCGCCGGTGTGATAATAGCCGTCTGCAGTCCAATATTCGCTGCGCTCGATCTTGTGCAAGGCCGGCGTCACCGCATAGCCGCGCACCTGCATTTCGCCAATCTCGCCATCGCCAACCGGCTGGTCGTTTTCGTCAGCGATGCGGATTTCATAGCGATCGGCAAATTTGTCCATCGGCGCGCAGACCGGCCAGCCTTTGGCGCGAAACTCGGTGCCATAGGAATAGGGCCCCAGCGTCTCGCTCATGCCCAGGCCCCACCACGGCTCCGGCGCGACCGACAGCACCTTGAGATCATCATCGGACAACACGCTGCCCATCGCCGTCTGGCTGTTGACGAGCGTGCGTTCGGTACACAGAGAGACCGCGCCCACCGTCCAGTTGGGCATCAGATACATCATCAGCCCGCCGATCCAGAACATCGGCAGTATCGCGTTAAGCTCCCTGCCCCGCTCAAGCTTGGCCATACGGGCGATATAATGGGCGCGGAACAGCACCGGTCCGTGATTGTGTTTCACCCCCTTGGGCAGCGCCATTGAGCCTGAAGTATAGATCTCGATCATCTGATCAGTGGCGTGAATCTCCGATTCCATCTCGCGCAGCAGATCTTCGCTGACCGCAGAAGTGCCATCGGTAATCCAGCTCAGATCGTGGATTGTCGGCGGCAGATTGTCACCGGTTGAGGCGATCCAGCGCAGATAGGGTGTGCGGGCGATGCGTAGTCCGGGATCCTGGGTCTCGAGTAATTCCGGCAGAGCCTCGCAGACCCGCTCGACATAGTCCTTGCCGAGGAAGTTGCGCTGCAGGATCAGCCCGTGCAGATCGGCCTGGCGCAACACACGCACCAATTCATTGCCGCGGATCAGCGTGCTGATCGGGATCGCCACCGCGCCAGTGCGGGCAATCGCGGCCAGCATGATTGCGAAGTTGGGGCCATTACCGGAAATGAAGCCAATCCGCGCGCCCTTGCCAACGCCGCGCGCGATCAACCCGCGTGCCAGCTCGGCGGACCGGCGATCGATCTCGGCAAAGCTCGCGGATTCGATTTCGACACCCTCGTCCTCAAGCCTGATCGCCATGTCGTCGCCATAAGCGGCAGCAGTGGCGCGAATCAGCTGCGGGAAGGTCGTCGCCGCCTTCACGTCCTCGGCAACACCGGGTGTACCATTCATGAAATTACGCCTCCCAAACTCGGTCACACGCTACCGGTTGATTCTTTGTTTTAGCAAGAGCGCAATGGCCCGAATACGGGTGCGGATCAATCGACCTTGAGCCGTTTGGCGATATCTTCCTCGCCAAACATCTGGCTGCCGCGCCAATGACCCATGCGCATACCGGTGGTGGTCATCTTGAAATGGGTGAAGTCTTCATACCATTCGATATCGGCGGCAGACTTGCCGGTCAGCCCTTCCCAGCGCGCGATGGTCTCCTCACGCGAGCCCATCCCTTCGAGATGTACGCCCATCACCGAATTGCGGCCATGCATGGTTTCAGAGAGTGTCAGGAACCAAGCGAGGTCGTGAAGTGCGCCGCCAAGCGAGGGCTGCTCCCAGTCCATCACCGTGACGACGTTGAAATCATCATCGAACATCATGTTGCCGATGCGCGCATCGCCCCAGACGAGACCTTCGGGCTGGTTTGTGGGCCACAGCGACTTGAGCCGATCCAGCGCCCTTATCAGTGCCGGACTGCCGACATGCTCCTGAAGCCAAGCCGCACCGCGCTCATATCGATCCCACTCTTGCGCCAGCCCGCTCTCCGCACCCGGCGGGCCCTTGAGAAAGCCCAGCTTGTTGAGCGGAACGCTCTGCACCGCAGCGAGCTGGTCGACCGCGTTTTCCCATAGCTTACGACATTGTTTGGGCGTCGCTTCGGACAGCCAGCCCTCTTTGGCATAGGGCGGATGGCTCACCGGAACCCGGCCCAGCTTCTTTTCCAGCACAAAGAATGGATTGCCCAGGATAGAGCTATCTTCTTCGATCCACAGCGGCTTGGCCACGCTAACATATTTGCCCTCATGCAACACCTGCATCACTTTGTACTGCTCAACGAAGAGCGTATCGACGAAGACCGTAAAGGCTGAAGGCTTGATCCTGACGACCATGCCCTGGGTGCGCTGCTCACCACCTTCGCGCCAATGCGCGTCAAACAGAATTGTCTCATGTGACTGGCCCGCACCGCGCGGATAGGCGAGATTGTCGATCGCAATATCTAATGCGCCCGGAAGTTTCGGTGCCAGCCAGTCGACAAGCACCTTTGCCAGCTCATCCAGATCCCGCGTTGCAGGCGCTACGATCACGTCCGACACAGTTTGGTTCCCCCAAGGATTGCGAATTGCCAGATTTCTACCATGCTGATTCCACCGGCTCTGGCATCTTGCCGGAAATAAATGCGGAAATGCGCTCACAGGCCTCTTTCAATTGCCTGCCCGCTAACATCGCCTGCTGCCCGGTCAACGCGGTGCGAAAGCCCGCCATGACGAGCGAGAACGCCACCTTCTCCTTGTGATCGAAGATCGGCGCGAGGATCGCGGCCAGCGGATAGGCAGCGTCATCCGCAAAGTCGAGCTGCGGCGTGATCGGGATGTCATTGTCCTCGGGAGGTATGAAATTTGCGGGGCTGCCTGTGAGCGGAAAATTGACGCCGGGCTTTCTGAGATGGGGAATGAAACCGTGTTCGCGCACGAATTCCATACCGCCCTGCATTAAGCCGACCTGCTCGGCATTTAGCCTGTGAGAGCTTCGCTCCAGCCAGGCGCCGGCATCCCGCGGCGATCGTGCAAAAAAAGCGATGGCCTGCGTCCAATGCAGCTTCATCTGCGTGCCCAGCGGCACCGGATAACCGACATGACTGGCCGAAGCCGCGCGGTCGCGCAAATGCATCGTGTCGCCCTCAAGGAAATAGGCCCCGCACACCACATCGAATTCGTCAGCCAGCTTGCGCATTTCGGGCTGAGCAATCTGCAGTGGCGAAAAATGTTCGGCAGCCGTCCGCCCTACCGCCACCAGCGCCGGGCCCAGCACATAGGTCTTGTCACTGGTCCGGTAGAGATAGCCGACATCGACCAGCCCGGTCAGCAGGGCGTGGCACGTCGCCCGGCTCAGCTTAAGCGCACGAACGAGATCAGTCAGCGCGAAGGCCTGGCCAGGATGATCAGCAATGAAGTTCAGGATGGCAGCCACGCGCAGCACACCCGGAGAAGATCGCGACATAGACTTATTTTTCGCTATTTCGAATTAATGACCTAGGGGCAAGCCGTGCAACCGTCAATAGCGCACGGTCAGGGGTGAGAAATTGCGCAAGATCACAGCCCGAAACGCTCGATATAGTCGCTGAGAGCTGCGCGAATCTCGCCCCGCGAGGTGCCGTATTCCTCTGCGGTGTAGCGATGCTCACCATGCGCACCGCGCGCATTGCGGCGATTGTAGTCCTCAAGTCCCGCCAGCATCTCTGGTGTGAAATTGAATCCGAGCTTGTCATAAATCGATTCGAAGGTTTCGATTGGCTTGGCAACGACATCGTCGTTCCACACATCGATGAAGCGTTCCTCACCGATCCGCTCGCGCGCGGCGAGCGCGCGGCCCATTGCCTCCCGCCAGAAGGCAAGAAATGCCGGGCCGTAGCTCGATTTCTCAAGCGCGCCTGCGACGCTGCGCTCGGAATTCATCCCATATTGCAGGCTGGAAACTGAAGGAATCACCTTGTCCGGAGCGCGGTGGGTCCAAATGAACTTCGTGTCAGGCCACTCGGCAACAAACGCATCAAGCTGGAAGAGGTGAACCGGCGCCTTGAGCAGCCAGAGATTGGGGCCCCTACGCGATTGCAGCAGCTTGTATACGCGGTGGCTATAGGAATAGGTCGAAGCCATTTCGGAATTCATCCACCAGTCGAGATAGTCACTCGGCATCGGATAGGCGCCATTATAGGCGTGCATGTTGAACGGCGCGAGCAACGACAGGTCTTCCTGCGGACCATCAGGATCGAAGATGTGGCGCGACTGGTCCATCTGCACGGCCATTTTTCGCGCAGCGACCGCGCGTGGATCATCCTCCTCTTCACCGGCAATCGGCGGCGGCACCGGGCTCATCCCTTCCCAGCTGCGCAGGAAACGGTAGCGCGGGTCCGTCGCCATCATGCCCAGCGTCGCGGTCGTCCCGGTGCGCGGCAAGCCGCAAACCAGCACTGGCCCGGCCATTGTCTCATCCTCGACCTCGGGATGATCCTTATACCATTGCTCGATGCGCAATCGGGTGGACAGATCGAGCACGATCTTGCCTTGCACGTCCTGCCACGCCGCCTCGCTCAGCGGCGCGCGAGCAAAACCGTCCAGCGTGCGTTCCAGCCCCTCGCGCCATCCAGCGGGGCCGAAGTCATCCAGACTTGTGGCTTCGATTGCCTGCGCGACGGCTGCATCGGGTGTCATTGTATTGGCCAATTGTAGTTATTCCCTCGCGCCGACCATAAGACATTGCGAGCCCAGCGCCATCCGGGCGCGTCAATCCCAGCGGATCGGTAAACTATCAATGGCGATGATACTGCCGCTGCGGAATGTAGCAGGTTTGTCCGGATCAAGCCGCCAACGGGGAAACCGCTCCAACAAACGCTCATAAAGCACCTGCAATTCGATTCGGGCAAGATGCGAACCCAGGCAGCGGTGGCAGCCCCCGCCAAACGCCATGTGGACCTTGTTCTCACGCTCCAGATTGAAGTCTTGGGGCATGGCGAATTCACGCTCGTCGAGATCGGCAGAGGGAATGAGCAGCAGGATAAAGTCGTTTTCCTTGAGCTTCTGACCGCCCAACTCCGTGTCCTTTATCACTCGTCGACGCGGGCTGACGAAGCTGTAGCGGCGCAGCAATTCCTCCACCGCGTCGGGTATCAGGGCTGGATCGGCGCGCAGCCTGTCCTGAAGCTTGGGATCACTCGCGAGGTGGCGCACGGCAAAGCCCATCGCATTGATCACCGTATCGAGCCCGGCGATGAACAACAGGACCGCATAGTCCTCCATCAGATCGAGCGTCATCGGCTCACCCTCGATTTCTGCCTGCCAAAGCAGCGAGATGATATCGTCCTGCGGGTCATCCTTGCGCGCAAGGATCGCTTCCAGCATCGAATCGGCAATCCGGCGCATAAGCCTGGCGGCTCCCATCCGGTCCTCCTCGCCAGAGGTCAGCAGCTCGTGCACCAGGACGCGGAATTCCGGCAGTCGTTCGACGGGCAACCCCATCATCCGCAGGAACACGGTAACCGGCAGCGGTTCGGCAATAGCGGAGATGAAATCGCAATGTCCTTGATCGATAACCTTGTCGATCAGGCTTTCGGTCAGCTCGCGAATCTCTGCCATGCGCGCCATCGCTGCCTTTGGAGAGAATGTCTTCTGCAACGGCGCGCGATATTTGCCATGTTCAGGCGGATCGAGCGTGATCGGCGTGACCATCGGAATGCGCGGCTGGCCCTCCGGCATCAGCGCCACCATCGCATCAAGCATTTCGGGAGGCATGAAGGTGCTTGAAAATGTCTCCGACTCTCGAAAAGCGCGGAACAGTTCCTCATAACCTGCCACCACCCAATGGCCGTTATTTCGGGGAGTCCAGAATACCCGCGGGGCAACTTCCAGCAGCTCGCTCATGCGCTTATGCGGATCGGCCAGCAGGCCTGGATCAGAGCGCATGTCAAAATCAAAAACCGCTTCGGGCGGAACGTGATCGGGGACGGGAACCTGCTTGGACAGTGCGGGTGCGGCGGTCGCCATCTTAGTCGCTCCTTGGAAAATCACGCGTGTTTTGCTGGTTGTGACAATAATTCCGTTCCGGCCTTCTTCGCACAGATTCCTATGCGTCGGGGCAAAGCCTGCAGCTAGATCATCCCGGTCAACCTAATGGCTGGCCGAAGTTCAATCCCAGCGGATCGGCAGCGTATCGATGGCAATAATATTGCCAGAGTGGAATGACGCCGATTTGTCAGGATCGAGCCGGAAGCTGGGCAGCCGCTTCAGCACCTGCTGATACATCACTTGCAATTCGACCCGCGCCAGATGCGCGCCCAGGCAGCGGTGCGGGCCTCCCCCGAAAGCGATGTGCACATTGCTTTCACGGTTGAGGTGAAATTCCTCGGGATTCTCGAACTCGCGTTCATCAAGATTGGCGCCGGGGTAATATAGCGTGACCCAATCGCCTTGCTTGAGCGTCCAGCCGCCAAATTGCGTATCCTCGGCGACACGGCGCATCGGAATGGCGAAGCTGTAGCGGCGCAGCATTTCCTCAACGGCTTCGACGATCAGCTCCGGATTGGCGCGGAGCTTTTCCTGCAAAACGGTGTCCTGGGCGAGGTGGCGCACGGCAAATCCCATCCCGTTGATCACCGTATCGAGACCGGCGATGAACAACAGGACGCAATAATCCTCCATCAGATCCAGCGACATCTCTTCGCCATTGACTTCGGTCTGCCACAGCAGGCTGATGATATCGTCCTTAGGATCGTCCTTGCGGGCCAGGATATCATCCAACATTGCATCAGCGACTTTGCGCGATAGCCCCGCCTGCGCCATCGGGTTTCCGGACATCGTGGCTTCAAGGAATTCATGCACAAGATCGCGGAATTCGCCGAGCCGCTCTGTTGGAAGGCCCATCATCCTAAGGAACACGGTAACCGGCAGCGGCTCCGCAACGTCAGAAATGAAATCGCAGTGCCCTTGATCGATTACCTTGTCGATCAGATCATCGCAAAGCTTGCGAATCTCCTCAGTGCGATCGATCGCCGCACGCGGAGAGAAGGCTTTTTGCAACGGACCGCGGAACACACCGTGATCGGGCGGGTCCATGGTGATCGGCGTGGCGCGCGGGATGCGAGGCTGATCCTCGGGGATCATCGATAGAATAGCTTCCATCTGATCCGCCGGCATCAGCCCGCTGGAGAAGATTTCAGGCGTGCGCGAAGCGTGGAACAATTCTTCATGACCCATCACGACCCAGCGCCCACCATTGCGCGGCGTCCAGAATACTTTCGGGGCCACGCGAAGAAGTTCGAGTACGCGCTCATGCGGATCCTTGAGCAAGCCAGGATCGCCGCGCATGTCGAAATCAAAGACAGCTTCGGGCGGGATGTGATCGGGAACCGGGACCGGATCTGTCATGAGGTCGGCTTGGCTTGCCACGGTGGTCTCTCCTCCAACTGCGATACTGGTGTCAACTCCTATCGCATTCCCGCTTCAATAGCGATGAAGAAATGAGCCACTCTGTCTCTTATCCGCCACTGCCCGGCGCAAGCGCTTCCAGCGCTCTCTCGTCCTCCGCTGTCAGTAACTCACTGCCTTTTGGCATGACCTGAATCGCGACCTGATCGGCTCCGGCGTCCCAATGCTCCTGTATTCGGGTCCGGATCGCAGCCGCGTCACCCCATGCGAGCATGGCATCGGCGGCACGGTCCGAACCGCCATCGGCAAAATCATCCTCGGTAAAACCCATGCGGAGGAAATTGTTGCGATAGTTGGGCATGCTG
>JAQWKP010000063.1 GCA_029247785.1 Novosphingobium sp. | reverse complement strand
GGTCGGCATAGCGATGCGACCAGCGCCATTCGCGCTGCAATTCCTCGGAGAAGGAATAGGAATAGTCGACCGAGAGCAAGTCGCAGCGCGCGCCGGGATAGCAATTGTGATACCAGACGCCGCCGACCTCGGGCGCTGCTTCAAGGCACAGCACGTCGAGCCCTGCCTGGCGCAACCGGTGAATGGCATAGATTCCGGCGAACCCCGCTCCGACGACGATAACGTCATGAGTTTCGATATCGCCACTCATGCCAAGCTGCCCGCTACGACCGGAGCAACAGCATCCGGCGAGGGCCCGTCCAGGCGAGTGAAGGAATTGACATAGTCGATGGCGATTTCGGGATGCAATTCCCAATGATCGAAGCCGGGATTGCCTGGACCGCCGCCGAAACGCTGGGCAACGCTGGGCCGGGTACGCTGGAATACAGCTTCGGCATCCGGGTCGGGAAATTCGTAGAGATGCAGGAAGCGCGGGGCATCGCGGGTCACGTTCTGATAGGGCGTCACCAAGCCATAGCCGGGTATGTTGGCATCGACGATGCCCGGGAAATGAACGAAATCGCCCCAATCGCGCAGGCTTTGAGAGGCAGCATCGTCATTAAGGTCCTTTGGCGAGACTAGTACCAGCGACAGACCCATGGTCGGCAACCTTAGCGCGCCCTGCGACGGACGCGGGAAGCGCCGGAACGTTATTGTGCGCACACCATCAGGCATATCGGTCACCACGCCCTCCCCGTCGATTTCGCAGATAGCGAGCGTCTCGAATTCGTCGATCCTGCGAAGTTCACCGAGCCAATCGGTGCGGTTCGGGCAGACATTGCGCCACCAGCTGATACCAAAAACATCGGGCAAGCCGGACAGCTGCGCGTTCCATTCACTCCGCTCCGCGTCCCCAAGCTTGTCGAACAACACCAGCGCCAGGGCTGAATTCAACCGGTCTTCCATGTCTTGCAATCCCTCCAGCTACAGCGCGTCTGGCCATCATTCCCAATATTAGGCCAAATTCCTGGAGCGCGTATGATCTTGAGCGCCATTCTTCGGCAAATCCGTCATTTTCCCTTGGCTTGAGCCAGAGATGTTGGCTTAGTCACTCAAACCTTCAGACGACCAACGCAGATTTTTTCAGGAAAGTGACAACTATGCGATTTTCATGTTCGCTGCCGATTGATGAATCTCAAGCCGAAGAGTTCCAGTCGATCGAGGCAATCGGTGAGATGGCCCGGGCAGTCGACACAGCCGGGCTCGACGCAATCTTTGTCACCGATCACCCGGCCCCCAGCGCCCGCTGGCTCGGAGGTGGTGGGCATGAGACCTATGATCCGTTTATCGCGCTCACTGTGGCGGCGTGCGCATCGCCGCGCATCTTGCTGCACACCCACATTCTGGTGCTGGCCTACCGCAACCCGTTTGATGTCGCCAAAGCGGCAGCCACGCTCGATGCGCTGTCAGGCGGGAGGCTCGTCATGGGGATCGGTACTGGCTATTCGAAGCCGGAATATGCCGCGCTCGGAGTCAATTTCGATGACAGGGGCGCGATCACCGACGAATCCATTAAACTGATGCGCGAAGCCTGGACCGGAGAGCCCGTCCACTATGAGGGTCCGCGCTTCTTCGCGCGCGACACCGTGATCCGCCCACGCCCGCCGCAGCCCCATGGCGTCACCGTCTGGGCTGGCGGCAATGCAAAAGTTGCGATCCGCCGGGCGGTTGAATCCTGCGAGGGCTGGTGTCCGTTCCCCGCCCAGGGCATCGTGACCCGCACGGCGCGGACCGAAGAGCTTTCGACCATGGCCCAGCTTAAGGAAAAGCTCAGCTATGCGCGCGATCATGGTGAGAAAGTCGGACGCACTGCCCCGCTCGATATCTGCATGGGCCGTCTCGACAGCATGGCGGCAGGGTCACAAGATTCGGGCGGTGCGGCCGAGGCCGTCGACGCCTATTGCGGGCTGGCCGAGGCGGGGGTGACATGGGCAACTATGTCAGTCCCCTCCCCCAGCCGCGCAGCCTTCGCCGAAAATTTGCAGTGGTTCGGCGAGGAAGTCGCCGCAAAAGTGCGAGCCGAGACCGGCTCCTAGGCCGCAACCCATTCATTACGAATGACTGATACCGCACAACAAAAAAGGGGCCGGAGGTTTCCCACCGGCCCCTTTTGATTGTTCAGCCGTGAGGCTTAGTTGCCTGAGCCGGGACCGTATGAGATCTCGACGCGGCGGTTTTGCAACTCGCGCACACCGTCTGCAGTGGCGACGCGGTTCTGGCTTTCACCGAAGGCCTGGCTGG
>JAQWKP010000034.1 GCA_029247785.1 Novosphingobium sp. | reverse complement strand
AAGTTCATCGTCGCCGATACGCCCGGCCACGAGCAATATACGCGCAACATGGTGACGGGTGCTTCGACCGCTGACCTAGCGGTGATCCTCATCGATGCGCGTAAGGGCGTGCTTACTCAGACCAGGCGCCATTCTTACCTCGCCCACTTGATCGGGATCCGTAACATCGTGCTTGCTGTCAACAAGCTGGACCTCGTCGACTACGACCAGGCCATCTATGACAAGATAGTCGCCGACTATACCGCATTCGCGAAGGAAATCGGCATCGAGAGCTTTGTTCCCATGCCGATTTCTGGCTTCAAGGGCGACAATATCACGACCCATTCGCCTAACACGCCGTGGTATGAGGGGCCGACCCTGGTCGATCACCTTGAAACCGTCGAAGTTGACAGTGCCGTCGACCAGACCAAGCCGTTCCGCATGCCGGTGCAGTGGGTCAACCGGCCTAATCTGGACTTCCGCGGATTCTCCGGCTTGATCTCCACCGGCTCGGTCAAGCCGGGTGACCGCGTTCGCGTGCTGCCTTCGGGCCGCACGAGCACAGTTTCGCGCATAGTTACCTTGGGCGAGGATCTCGACGAGGCCGTCGCTGGCCAGTCGGTCACGATCTGCCTGGAAGACGAGATTGATTGCTCGCGCGGCGATGTCATCTGTGTTGCCGAGAACCCGGCGGAAGTTTCCGACCAGTTTGAAGCGACGCTTGTCTGGATGAATGACGAGGCGCTCCATGTCGGCCGCGCCTATTGGCTAAAGCTTGGCACCCAGCTGGTTTCGGTGACGGTTCATGAGCCGAAATTCAAAACCGATGTGAACACTATGGAGCATCTTGCGACCAAGACGCTTGAGCTGAACGAAATCGGCGTTGCCGAGATCGCGACCGACAAATCTATCGTGTTCGAGCCCTATGCGGACAACCGCGCATTGGGCGGTTTCATCCTGATCGACAAGATGACCAATGCCACGGTTGCCGCGGGCATGCTGCACTTCGCGCTTCGCCGAGCGCAGAATGTCCATTGGCAAGCGCTCGATATCGGCCGCAAGCAGCACGCCGAACTCAAGAATCAGAAACCTGCTGTGCTGTGGTTCACCGGGCTTTCCGGCTCGGGCAAATCGACCATCGCCAACCTTGTCGAAAAGAAGCTGTACCGGATGAACCGGCACACCTTCCTGCTCGATGGCGACAATGTCCGCCATGGGCTCAACAAGGACCTGGGTTTCACCGAGGCCGATCGTATCGAGAATATCCGGCGCGTCGGCGAAGTCGCCAAGCTGATGTCCGATTCTGGGCTGATAGTTGTGACTGCGTTCATTTCGCCGTTTCGGGCCGAGCGGGAAATGGTTCGCGAGATGCTGCCCGAAGGTGAATTCGTTGAGGTATTTATCGATACGCCGCTGGCGGTTGCCGAGAGCCGCGATATCAAAGGCCTGTACAAAAAGGCGCGCTCTGGCGAGCTGAAGAACTTCACCGGGATCGATAGTCCCTACGAGACCCCGGTCAATCCGGAGATTCGTATCGACACCACGGTGATGAGCCCCGATGAGGCAGCCAGCCTGATCGTCGACACTCTGCTTGGCGACATCTGACGGCGATATCCGGGATGTTTCTGTTCAAAGGGCGCGAGAAGCACAGCCGCTCGCTCGCCAAGGCGACGAGCTGGCGCATTCTCGGCAGTCTGGACACTTTCGCGCTCAGCTGGTTCTTTACCAGCAGTGCGAAAGTGGCCAGCGCGATCGCGATCACCGAGGTGCTGACCAAGATGGTGCTCTACTATTGCCACGAACGGGCCTGGAGCTCGATTCGCTGGGGAATCAAGCAGGAGCCGGATGCCCCGGCCAGCAAGACTTAAAGGAATATGCGATGAATGATGCCGATCTTGCGGTCCACCTTGCCGATGTAGCGGGCAAGATCCTGCTCCAGGTGCGCGGCTCAGGCATGTTTGAAGGCAAGTCGCTGGGCAAGGCTGGAGACCAGACGGCCAACCAGTTCCTGGTCCATGCCGTGCGCGAGCAGCGCCCAGATGACGGGCTGCTCTCCGAAGAGGAAAAGGACAGTGCAGAACGCCTGGCCAAGAGCCGGGTATGGATCGTCGATCCGGTCGACGGCACTCGCGAATATGGTGAAGCACGTGCGGATTGGGCTGTCCATGTCGGCATGGCAGTCGACGGCGCGCCGGTGCTCGGTGCGGTCGCTTTGCCGGGGCTGGACCTGGTTCTGCGCTCGGATCAGCCGCGCGAGGTGCCTGCCGCGCCTGAAAGATTGCGCATGGTGGTCAGCCGCACCCGGCCAGCCAAGGAAGCCACCGCGGTGGCAGAGCGGATCGGCGCCGAACTGGTACCGATGGGGTCGGCCGGAGCCAAGGCGATGTCGATAATCCTGGGCGATTCCGACATCTATCTGCATTCGGGCGGTCAGTATGAATGGGATAGCTGCGCACCTGCGGCGGTGGCGCTCGGCGCAGGCCTGCATTGCTCGCGGATCGATGGCAGTCCATTGGTCTATAACCAGCAAGACACCTATATGCCTGACCTGTTGATCTGCCGGAAAGAGCATGCTGAGATGGTGCTCAAGGAAGTCTCCCAGCTGACTTGATCGGACCTGACTGGAGCGACTAATCAACATTGATGATCAGGCTGGACTGGACTAACGCTTGCTTCCCGATTTGAGGGGAAGGGGACCGATGGAGACCAGCAAGAAGCGGCGTGTAAGAGATCCGGTGGCCACCCGCGCCGCGATTCTCGAAGCCGCCAGCACCTTGCTTGCCAAGGACGGGCCCGAAGGCATCAGCCTGTCATCTGTCGCGCAACTTGCCGGCGTCAATCGCGGCACCGCCTATCAGCATTTCGAAACCCGCGAGAAGCTGGTCCAGGCGACGATCGAATGGGTGTCCGACAGGTTGTTTCGGGCTGTTTTCGGCGATCCCGAAACAATTGGCGAGCGCCGGGTCGAGGAAGTCGATACCGCCGAGCTGACCGACCGCTTGGCCGAATTCGCGATGGAAAATCCTGAGCTATGCCGGGTCTGGTTCCAGCAGGTGCTGGCCTCTCCCGATCCGGCGAACGACCCGTTCTGGCGCGAATATTGTGGTTCGCTCCAGCGCTTTGCCGCGACCGACCTTGCCGAACCCGATGTCGACGCTGAAGTCGTCGCCGTGATCCAGCTTGCCGGAGTGTTCTTCTGGCCGATTTGGGCACGGGCGCATGGCGAGGACGATCGCACACGCAGCAAGCTCGCCCGCCGCTTTGCCGATGAGGTGTTGCGCCTGTCGATCCACGGCACCATGCGCGCCGAGGCTTTCCCCGATATCGTCAAGCGGCTTGGCGTGAGGGGTGCCTAGGCCGACTTCGCTCCTCCATCGGCGCATTTTTCCTTGTGCCCCGGGTAGGATTTGGTAGCCCGGTTGCCATCATTCCAGTCGCGAGGGGGCATAGGTCTCCAATCACCCAACAACGGGAGTTTCCATGTTTTCCGCAATCCTGATCAACAAGAATGACGATGGCCAGAGCGCCGAGCTGGTGCAGCTTGATGAGAGCCAGCTTCCCGAAGGCGATGTGACGATCGACGTCGCCTATTCCTCAATCAACTACAAGGACGGCCTTGCCATGACTGGCGCGGGTCCGGTGGTGCGCAAATGGCCAATGGTGCCAGGGATCGACCTGGTTGGCACGGTTAGCGAATCCAGCAATTCCGAATTCAAGGCTGGCGACAGCGTGCTGCTCAATGGCTGGGGCGTCGGCGAGCTGCACTGGGGCGGGCTTTCCCAGAAGGCACGGCTCAACGGCGACTGGCTGATTCCGCTGCCCAAGGCCTTCACCGGCAAGCAGGCCATGGCGATCGGTACGGCTGGCTACACCGCGGCGCTGAGCGTCGATGCGCTGATCAATTTTGGCGTCACTCCCGACCAGGGCGAAATTCTGGTGCCCGGCACGCCGGGCGGGGTTGGCTCTGTGGCGACGGCGCTGCTCAAAAAGGCGGGCTACACCGTGGTCGCTTCCTTCGGTGACGAATCCGAGAAGGAATATCTCACCAAGCTGGGTGCGGCCGATTTCATCCATCGCGACGAGCTGTCCGAAAAGGGAAAGCCGCTGCAGAAGGAACGCTGGGCCGGGGTGATCGATTCGGTTGGCAGCCACACGCTGGTCAACGCCATCGCCCAAACCAAATATCGCGGCGCAGTCACCGAATGCGGGCTCGCCCAGGGCGCAGATTTGCCGGGCACGGTAATGCCCTTCATCCTGCGCGGCGTCAGCCTGCTGGGCATCGACAGCGTGATGTGTCCCAAGGGCCCGCGCATGGCGGCATGGGACCGGCTGGCGAAGGACCTCGACCCGGCGATGGTCGATATGATCGGCGCAGAGCGAGGTCTTACCGAGGCGATCGAGGCCGGTGCGGACATTGTCGCGGGCAGGATTCGTGGGCGGGTGATCATCGACGTCAATCGCTGAGAACCACACCACCGGGAGAGGATGCATGGCTGAACAGGATGCAGGCACAAATGAAGGCCCGCAACTCGATCTGACCGATGTCGACAAGCGGCTTGGCCAACTGGTCGGCGGCGGACAGCTGATCGAACCCTGCAGCAAGAGCGACATTCGCCGCTGGGTCATGGCGATGGACTACGTCAATCCGTTGCATTGGGACCAGGCCTTCGCCAGGGAGACGCGATATGGCGACATCATTGCGCCGCAATCGATCGCGGTGGCGCTGGATTATGGCCATGGCTGCCAGCCTGCCTGCGTCGGCTATATTCCGGGCTCTCACCTGATCTTCGGAGGCGAGGAATGGTGGTGGTATGGCACCCCGGTTCGCCCCGGTGACAAGCTGTTTCAGGAGCGCCGCTTTCACGATTACAAGGTGGCCGACACCAAATTTGCCGGCCCGACGATGTTTTCGCGCGGCGATACGGTGCACACCAACCAGAATGGCGGATTGATCGCCAAGGCGCGTTCTACGGCGATCCGCTATCTGGCCGAGGAAGCCGAGAGGCTTGGCATGTATGACGCGACTGCCGGGGCTCCCAAGCGCTGGACCCGCGATGAGCTCGTGGATATCGACAAGGTCCGCAATGACTGGCTGATGTCGAACCGTGAAGGCAAATCGCCGCATTGGGAGGAAGTCCAGATCGGCGACAAACTGCCGCGACGAGTGATCGGGCCGCACTCGATCGCCAGTTTCACAACAGAATACCGGGCGTTCCTGTTCAATATCTGGGGCACGTTCGAGTGGGTCGCGCCCGAGGGAGTCGAGGATCCGTGGGTCAAGCAGGATCCGGGCTGGCTGCCCGAATTCGGCTTTAACGAATACCTTGCCGATATCGATCCGCGAGCCCGTGACGGTCTCTATGTCGGACCCTCGCGTGGCCATATCGATGACGATTATGCCAGCGAGGTCGGGATGAGCCGCGCCTATGGCTATGGCGCGACGATGGCGGCGTGGAACACGGACAACCTCGCGTTCTGGGCGGGCCATGACGGGTTGGTCCGCCATGCCAAGTCGGACTTTCGCACCCCGGCATTCGAGGGCGACGTGACCTTTTTCGACGGCGAAGTGGTAGACAAGATCGAGAAATCCGAATGGGGCTTCCCGGTCGTCCAGGTGAAGGTGAAGCTGACCGATCAGAACGGCAAGACCGTGGTCAGCTCACTCAACGAAGTCCAACTACCCTTTTGAAACCCGGGCAGGATGACATGACGAAGATCGAATATACTGCCGAGGTCGTGGACGGCCTGTCGATTTCGCGCGGCATGCCTCTGTCGGAAGAGCAGGGCCTCGGTGCGCTCACGCTGGGCGGCTATATTCGCGAAGTCACCGAAAAATGGGGACCGCGCGAGGCGGCGATGATCACTCTCGATGGTGAGACCACCCGCTGGAACTATGAAGATTTGTGGGACCGCTCAATGGAGGTCGCAAGGGCGTTGGTTGCTGTCGGCGTCGGCAAGGGAACCCGCGTCGGTATTCTCCAGACCAACCGCCTCGAATTCCTGTCGTCGCTGTTCGGCACCGCGCTGGCTGGCGGCATTGCCACCACCATCAGCACCTTTTTCACCCCCAGCGAGCTGGACGAGGTGCTCAAGGCCGGGTGCTGTTCGGTCCTGCTGATCGAACGCAATGTCCTCAAGAAGGACTTCGCCGAAATCATGGGTGAGCTGGAGCCCCAGATCAAGAATGGCGCGCCGGGCGAGCTGGCCTCGACCAGCTATCCGTATCTGCGTCATCTCGCTTTCGTCGACAGCGAGGAGGGCTGGGGAATGATCGAGGGATGGCAGACATTCCGCGAGCGCGGGAGTGAAGTACCCACCGAAATCGTTGATGCTACTGCTGCTTCGGTGGCCCCCAGCGATCCGGGATTGCTGTTCTTTTCCTCCGGCTCGACCGGTAAAGCCAAGGGCATTCTCAGCGCCCATCGCTCTGTCTCGCTGCAGCTGTGGCGCTGGAAGAAGTGGTACAATATCCAGGAGCCGCCGCGCAGCTGGTCCGCCAATGGGTTTTTCTGGTCGGGCAATTTCGGCATGGCGCTGGGCGGCACGCTGACATCGGGCGGCACGCTGTTGCTGCAACGCTGGTTCGATCCACCCGAGGCGCTGGCGCTGATGGAGCGTGAAAAGGCAACCATGATCATGGCCTGGCCGCATCAATGGGCACAGATGGAAGCGGTTCCGGACTGGGAAGGCTTCGATCTGTCTTCGATGCATTACATCGACGCAAAGGTTTCCTTCGCCCGCCATCCTTCGATCAAGACCGCATGGCGCGAGCCGCGTCAGGCCTATGGCAATACCGAGACCTTCACGCTGATTTCGGTCTATCCGTCCGAGACGCCGGAAGAGATCGCAGGCGATACGCACGGACTGCCGACTCCGGGCTCTACGTTGAAGGTCGTCGATCCGTTCACCGGCGCGACCATGCCGATCGGTGAGCGCGGCGAGATCGCGGTCAAGGGACCGACGCTGATGATGGGCTATGTCGGTATTCCGCTCGACGAATCGCTTGATGAGGATGGCTTCCTGCGCACCAGTGATGGCGGCTTTATCGATGCGGAGGGGCGGCTCTATTGGGAAGGCCGCATGAACGACATCATCAAGACCGGCGGTGCCAATGTCTCTCCGGTCGAGATCGATGCGGTGCTGACGAAGTGTCCCGGCGTCAAGGTGGCACAGACCGTTGGCGTGCCGGACGAGCTGCTTGGCGAACTCGTCGTCAGCTGTATCGTGCCACATGACGGCGTAACACTGGACGGAGAGACGATCCGCAGTTTCGCCAAGGAAAAGCTTGCCAGTTACAAATTGCCGCGCCGGGTGCTGTTCGTCGAGGAGGACGATCTCAAGACTACGGGCACGGCCAAGATCAAGACCGCCGATTTGCGCAAGCTCGCCACCGATCGGCTCGAGGCCGAAGCAGCGCCTGCCGGCTAGCGCAGGCCTAGTTGGAGAAGACAACGCATGCCGAACACAACAGATTACGCGGACCGGATCGCCATTTGCGAGCTCAAGGCGGCCTATTGCCGGTTGCTCGATACCAAGGACTGGGATGGCTGGGCGCAGCTGTTCACCGAGGATTGCGTGATGGACGTGCGGGATTCGGGCGGAACGCTGGAGCAAGGCCGCGAATCCTTTGTCGCATCGGTGCGCTCCTCGATCGAGACCACTAAAACCGCACATCAAGTCCATTCGCCGGAGATTACCATCGATGGCGACAGTGCGACCGCGGTCTGGGCGATGCAGGACCGGCTGCATTGGGATAACGGCGCGAAACTGACAGGCTACGGCCATTATCATGAGCGTTATGTCAAACAGGACGGGCGCTGGCGGATCGCGCAGCAGAAGCTCACCCGGCTGATCATGGAATCCGAAACCGCATAGGAGAAAGCCGTCATGGCACATATCGAAGTCAACGGTATCGGCATCAATTACGAGCTGATCGGCGATGGCGACAAGGCGGTTACCATCACTCCGGGCGGGCGCTTTGCCATGGATACGCCGGGCTTGAAGGAACTGGCGCAGGAGCTCGCCGGCAAGGGCTACAAGGTGTTGATCTGGGACCGGCCCAATTGCGGCTCATCCGACATCAGCTTCGATGCCGAATGCGAGAGCTTCCAGAATGCCGACACATTGGCCGCGATGATCAAGGCGCTCGGCCTGGCTCCGGCGCTGGTCTATGGCGTATCGGGCGGTTCTCGCGAGGCGCTGCTGGTGGCTATCCGTCATCCCGAATTGGTCAAAGGTGTGTTCTGCCAATGGCTCAGCGGCGGCGGTATTGGCATCGCCACTTTGCCGATTTCCTACAATGCCAATCCGGCAATTGCCGCTTCGACCGGCGGCATGCAGGCGGTCGTCGAGATGCCCGAATTCGCGGTGCAGATCGCGGGCAATCCCGGCAATAAGGATCGCTTGCTGGCATGGGAGCCCGAACCCTTCATCCAGCGGATGCGTGATTGGGCCGATTGGTTCTTCTGCGCACCGGGCCAGCCGATCTCCTGCGTGCGTGATGGTGATCTCGAAGGGATAAATGTGCCGGTAGTGATCCTGCGCAGCGGCAAGTCCGACATCCATCACACCCGAGAGACCAGTGAGGCGGTCGCGGCGATGATCCCCGGGGCCGATCTCCAGGAACCGCCATGGGGCGATCATGAATGGATGGACCGCCTCGCGGCGCAATTCGCCGATCCAGGCGCTGGACTGTTCAGGAATATTCCCAGGCTGGTGCCGCAGATTACTGAATTCGCCAAGTCGATCGGTCACGACTGAGAGGAGGGGCCTGTGCGCCAGATCAGATTTATCCAGCAGGCAACAATCGGCCTTGCTCTGACGATGCTGCCGGCTTGCGCCATTGCGGAGCCACCGACTGCTGCCAGCGAGGTGCCACGGACCGCAGGCCCGCTTGAGCCGGACAGGTCCGAATTTCGCTTCGCCATCGTCGGAGATCGTACAGGTGGGCATCGGCCTGGCGTGTTCGCCGATGCGATGGCCAAACTTGAACTTCTGCAACCCGATTTCACGATCTCGGTCGGTGATCTGATCGAGGGTTACACCGAGGACGAGGCTGAGATTTCACGCCAGTGGGACGAGCTTGACAGCCGCCTTGCCACGCTCACCTCACCATTCTTCTTCATCGCCGGCAATCACGATATTTCGAATGAGGTTTCGGCGCGGATCTGGCGTGAACGGCGCGGCGCGCCTTACTGGAGCTTCGAGCACAAGGGCGTGCTGTTCCTCGGCCTGTCGACCGAGGACCCACCCGTGCGGCAGGACCCCAAGACCATCAAAAGTGCGCGTAATCTCGAAAAGGCCATGGCTGCCGATGCGGAAGCGACTCAGTCGCGGCTACTGGAAGCGGTGCGCAATCGGGGTGGCGCGCCGAAACTGCCCGGCGAAGTCGCGATCAGCGATGCCCAGGTGGAATTCATGAGCAAGGCGCTGGCCGCGCACGCTGACGCTCGCTGGACGTTTCTCATCATGCACAAGCCAGCCTGGCAATATGCAAGCGCGCCATTCGCCCGGATTGAGGAGATGCTGGAAGGCCGGCCCTATACGGTGATCGCGGGACATGAGCACTACTATGGTCACGAGACCCGCAACGGGCGTGACTATATCGTCATGGGCACCACTGGAGGCGTCTGGTTGAAAGACGGTCCCGGCCGCGTCGATCACCTTGCCATGGTAACGATGGCCGAAGAGGGCCCGGTCATGGTCAATCTTCGCACCGACGGGATTTTTGGAAAAGAGGGGCAGGCTGGGGACCAGTCGGACTAACTCGATCCCTTCGCCTCTCCTCAGGGGAAGCACACCAAAAACATCCGGCGGCGAGCCCGGACGATAACGCCAGTGGAAAGCAAGTGAACCGCGCGGCTGGCGCGGCATAGGGAAGCCGCGTGCAGGCGAGCGGTGGAAATTGCGAGTGACCGGGGCGCCCACCGCTGCGCCATCGGTTCGACCCATTCGGCGACCGGCAGAAATCAGGCTCACGGGCTCGCGTGCGCGCCTGGCTCCTCGCGGCTGATCATGCCGCGCCACTGGCGGAATGCTTCAGACCCTCTCAGAGCTCGCACTAAGCGTGGGAGTTATGGGGACCGAAATGCATATCCGCATCATCCGGATCTACCGCGTCCTGCGCAAATCGGCGTGCCTTGGGGCTTTACCGCCCAAGATGGCACACGACCCGCACCAGCCGCGTCCCGCAACCTAAAGAAGGATTCGGGAAGGAGGGAGCAAGCCGGCCTCGCCCACTCCCGGTTCGCCTCTCATCAGGAGGCGGGGAGCATATAACCTATATGGTTCGTTATGTCAAGGTATATGTGCAATAATGGAAATTTCAAGCGCCCGGGGCTCGCCATGTACGCCTTTCCGCTAGACCGGTCCCACGACCATTCCCGAAAGCGGCGCATCGTCGGTCCAACCAGCGCTGGCCTTGGCCATATTGGCAGCAAGCGTCTTCCAGTAGTCAGCATTCTTGGCCGTCGCCTTAAAGTCGAAGTCATTGGAATCACGGAATTCTAGCAGTTCGACGCCGTTCTCTCCGGGTACGTAAGTGTAGGGCACGTCAGTCCCGAGGTAGAAGCCGTCTCCGGGGCCGAGTTCCTCGGTGCCCATCTTGATGCTGCGGGTGATGATGAAATAAAGGCAATTGGCGCTGTGGCTGTGCAGCGGCAGGGCAAAGCCCGGTTTGAAGCGGACATAGGTCAGGCTCATTTGCGGTCGGCCATAGAGCAACTTGACCTCGCTGCCGCTCATCATGCCCGCCTCAAACATCGCGGCCATGCCGTGTTGCTGGACATCGCTCATCGGCGGTCCATCCATCGGCCCGTCTTCGCCATATTCGGTCGCGTCGCGCGCTCGGAAGATTTCCAGGGACGGCAGGTCCTTTGTGGCTTTGTCCGACATTTCGATCTCCTTCATGGTCTGGTGACCCGGTGATGGGACTTGACCCGACACGTTATGGATAATTCGACGGTTATGCCAGCCACCCACGTTGTCTGGCGCTTTGTCTTTCTGCGGGAAATATCGCACTCACGATAGTCTCGCCCTTGCCGAAAGCCTGTGTTACTGGAACAGCCGAAATTCCAAGATGTGAGTATTCAGGGAGGATCCGTGGGTAAGTCGATCGTCATTACAGGGGCAGGGGCAGGACTGGGGTCTGCCTTGGCGCGCCGCTTTGCCGGAGAGGGTGAAACCGTCATTCTGCTCGGGCGAACATTCTCGAAAGTACAGAAGGTCGCCGAGGAGCTGGGCGAGCCCGCATTTGCCGTTGAGTGCGATGTTGGCGATCCCGATTCGGTGCGCAAGGCCTTCGCCGCAATCGCCGAACGTCACCCGAAAATCGATGTGCTGATCAACAATGCCGCGATCTACGAGCCCTTCACGATCGCCGAGGCGCGCGACGACCAGATCCAGTCGATCATCAACACCAACCTTGCTGGGCCGATCTATTGCTCACGCGAGGCAATTCCGATGATGGAGAAGGGTGCTTATATCATCCATGTCGGCAGCGAAGTGATCATCGAGCCTTTCGCCATGCTTTCGCTTTATCAATGCACCAAGTCCGGACTTGAACGCCTGAGCGAAACGATGGTGAAGGAACTTGAGCCCCTGGGCATTCGCGTGACGCTGGTCCGCGCTGGCAAGATGATGTCCGAGGACAAGTCCGCGCCAAACTGGGACCCGGACGCTGCAGGCCGGTTCTACGTGCAAAGCAAGGAACAGGGCGTTGACATGATGAAAGCCGCAATTTCTCATTGCGATTCGGTCACCGATACATTCCGCTCGCTGCTCGATCTTAAACCGGATTTCCAAGTGCCCATGGTTTGGGTAGGGGGACGCAAGCCCTGACCCGGCCAACCCAGATCCGGCCAAACCTGATCCAGAATGCCTACTTCAATTCAGAAGGAATTTAGTGAACATGACTCAGCTCCCCGACGCCAAGCTCTATATTGACGGCAAATTGCGCGACGCCGAAGGCGGTCGCACCTATGACGTCATTAGCCCCTGGACCGGCGAAGTCTCCGGCAAGGCGGCCGACGCCACGCCGGCAGATGTCGAAGAAGCGATCGCGTCTGCGCGCCGTGCATTTGACGATACCGATTGGGGCTTGCCGGAAAACCGCGACAATCGCCTCGCACTGGTCACCAAGCTGGGCGAATTGTTCAAGGCGAACCGGGACAAGCTTGGCGCTCTTGCCGTGCATGAAGCCGGCGCTGCTCTCGGCGCGGTCGACAAGGCCCATGTCGAAATGGCTCTGGGCGGCTGGGACGACTATATTAAGGTCTTCGACAAGGTCGAATGGGAAAAGGATCATGGCGGAAAATTCGGCTATGGCTATGAAAGCCAGCGCGTCGCCGTGCGTGAGCCGGTCGGCGTTATCGCGGCGATCACGCCGTGGAACGTGCCGCTTTACGTCAATATCGGCAAGGTCGTGGCGGCGCTGCTCGCTGGCTGCACCGTGATCCTCAAGCCTGCTCCCGATACGCCGGGTGCTGGCGCTATCTTCGGAGAATTGGCCGATCAGGCGGGTTTCCCGCCGGGCGTTCTCAATGTTGTATGGGGTTCCGACCCGGCCGAATCCGGTGAAATGCTGGTGCAGGATCCGCGCGTCGATCTGATCTCCTTCACCGGCTCGACCGCTATCGGCAAGCACATCATGGAGCAGGGCGCCAAAACGCTGAAGCGCGTGTTCCTTGAACTGGGCGGCAAGTCAGTCAAGATCGTGCTCGAAGACGATCCCAATTTCGCGATGAGCTGCGCGACCACCATGCTGGTGTTCCATGCTGGCCAGGGCTGCGCCGTGCAGTCCCGCCTACTGGTTCCGCAGAGCCGCTACGAGGAAACCAAGGCGATCCTGCAGCAGGCCTATGCTGGCTATGGTGACAATTGGGGTGACATTGACAATCCCGAGCACATCATGGGGCCGGTCATCTCGCAAAAGCAGATGGACCGCGTCATGGGCTATATCGAGCTTGGCAAGGAAGAAGGCGCAACCGTGCTGGCCGGCGGCAACGCCCGACC
>JAQWKP010000018.1 GCA_029247785.1 Novosphingobium sp. | reverse complement strand
CAATTCCGACATTCGCGATATCCCGTTCCATCATCTGCCGGTGACGAAGGAGACCAAGCCTGAGCAAGAGGCGAAGGTCAGAGTGATCTTTGAGGAGACCGGGGCCGAACTGGTAGTGCTGGCGCGCTACATGCAGGTGCTTACCGATGACATGGCCGCATGGCTGTCCGGCCGCTGCATCAATATCCACCATAGCTTCCTGCCCGGCTTCAAAGGTGCCAAGCCCTATCATCAGGCCCATGCGCGCGGTGTGAAGATGATCGGCGCAACCGCGCATTATGTCACCGCAGATCTCGATGAAGGGCCGATCATCCACCAGGATGTCGAGGCGATCACCCATGCCGATTCGCCCGGCGATCTCGTGCGCAAGGGCCGCGATATCGAGCGGCGCGTGCTCGCCGAGGCGGTGCGCCTGCATCTGGATGACCGGGTGCTGCTCACCGGCAACCGCACGGTGGTGTTCAGGAGCTGAAGTTTCTGTTTTGAATTTTGCCGGGCTGGCTTAGACTGGCTTTGAGTCCGGACCGCGTCCGGGATCAGGAATGGGAGAGAAGCAATGCAGGTCAGGGGCCTCAATCACGTCAACATCGTCGCGGCCGATCTCGACAAGACGATCACCTTCTACGAAAAAGTCCTGGGCATGAGCGCCAAGGAAATCCCGATGGCGCCCAAGGGTTTCAGCGGACGCTGGATCGAAGACGAGGACGACCAGCCGATCGTCCATGTTCAGCAATATGACGCGGAACGCCACGGCCCGCTGGATGACAATCGCAACACCACCGGTTCGATCGACCACGTCGCGCTGACCTGCATTGATTTCGCCGGCATGGTGAAACGCTGTGAGGATCTTGGTCTCGAATATCAGGTCAACGACCGCCAGTTCGGCGACCTGCGCCAGGTCTTCGTCACCGACCCGGATAATGTCCGGCTTGAGCTGAACTTTCCGGGCGATTGAGAGAGTCCTTGTTGGGTACGCCGGTCACATCCGTGACCGGTTAGCATCACCGGAAGAGTATTTGTTGGTGCGCAATCAGCATCCGCCTTGAGCGCACCTACAAAGACTCACCCGCCCCCTTCAAACACTCATCTTCTGTTTGTGCGGCGTGATCTGGACTTCGTGAGTCCAGCAAGACGGGTCTTGCGTGTGCAGGAAGTAGAATGTCTCGGCAATCTTGGCCGGGTCCATCAGGATCTCGGGATCGGCCTGAGCGAATTCCAGGGCGCGCGTGCCGGGCGAATCGATCAGCCCGTCGATGATGACATTGGCGACATGCACACCGTGCGGTGAGTATTCCTCGGACAGCGCCTGGGCCAACGAGCGCTGCATCACGCGCGGGTAATAGAGCGATTCGCCGGTGTTGCGCTTGCGCCCGCGCAGGCAGAACGGATTGTTGGAAAAGAAGATCGAACCATGCCCGCGCTCGCGCATCGGACCCAGCGCCTGTTTGACGACCAGGAACGGCCCGCGGCTGGCAACGAGATGGGCGGTGTCGAAGATTTCCACCGGCATATGTTCGAACAGCTCCATCTCCGGTGGCAGGTCGCGCCCTTCGAAATAGCCGACATTGTAGATCACGACATCGGGCTCACCGGCCTTGTCACGGGTCTCGGCAAAGGCTGCGGCGATCGATT
>JAQWKP010000004.1 GCA_029247785.1 Novosphingobium sp. | reverse complement strand
AGCTTTTCCAGATAGGACGTCACGCGCGGGCCGACATAGGCGTTGACCACGGTCGTGCTGGTACGGTCGAATTCAGGCGCGCGTGGCAGCACTTCGTGGCCGGCGCAGACATAGGCGTTCTGGATTTCCTGGGTGACAATCTCCTTGGCGCGGCGCTCGTGCTCGGGATTGACGAAAGAAAACAGGAAGGAAATCGCCACAGCCTCGACATTTTGCAGGCGCAACCGGCGGCAGGCTTCGCGCACCCCATCCTCGTCCAGCGGAAGGTGGACCGTACCGTCGTTGAGGATGCGTTCCTTGACCGTCATGCGCCGGCGGCGCGGCGTGATCTGCTCGGGCGGGTCCAGGCGCACGTCCCAGACGCTTTCCTTGAAGCCGCGGCGATATTCGATCTCGTCGCGGAAACCGTCGGTGGTGATCAAGCCGGTTAGCGCGCCATTCATCTCGATCAGCGTGTTGTCGGCGATGGTCGTCCCATGGACAATCGCCTCGCATTTGCCGAGGAAATCACTCAGCGAAAGCCCTTCGATCTCGGCGAGCTTTCCCAGTCCCTCGATCACGCCGAGCGAGCGATCCTCGGGAGTGGACAGGTTCTTGTGAAGGATCACTTCTGTGTCCTTCAGCAGGGCGAAATCGGTGAAGGTTCCTCCGATATCGATACCGACGCGATAGCTCATGAATAGTCCTCTTTCCGGGCCTGAACCCGTCGCCCCCGCGAATGCCGGGTGCCCGCCCTTGCGGGATCGACGAAAACTGGAATGATCCGATAGTTACTCTGCGGCCTCTCTCAAGAGATCGTCCACACCCATATCCTTGCGCAGCGCGTTGGTCGCGTCCCAGTTCACCTCGATGTCGTAATTCTCGAGGCTGCCGGTGAAGACAACGCCATATTTGCCATGTGCGGCTTCGACGCTGACATATTCGTCGAGCACGTCTTCCTTGACTGCTTCGGGATCGCGCAGCAGCGCGGGGCCGAAACCGGCACCGCCGCCATGTTGATAGGCGATCACCGCACCCTCAGGCAGCAGGTCCTGGGCAGTGTGCTCGATCTTGCGCTCATTGGGAGAGCCGACTTCGAAATGATTGCCATAGGGAATGGCATCGTCGCCGCCGCACATGCCGCGCAACGGGTGATCGGCCGAGACCATCCAGGCCACCGCCGTGGTCGGCTTGAGCACCTGTTTGACGTTGAGGCTGCCGGGCAATCCGCGCCACTGGCCGGCACCGCCGCCGTCGGTTTTCATCTCGCGGCTGATATTGATGATCGGGAAGCGGCTTTCCGCGTCCTCGGCTTCCGAAAGGATCAGGCTCGCCAATGCGCAGGGAGCCGAGCCCCAGCCATCGAGGCCCTGTACCGCCGATGTATCCATCGATCGGCAATCAACGCCCTGATCCATCCACATCATGCCGTTATCGTCGAAACCGACGACCGAATTGGGCATGCCGATCTTGTAAAGCTGCGGCTGCGAGCGTTCGGGCGCGACATTGCTGAGCGCGATGCATACCGCCTCGGTGATTTCGCAGGCCGGGTGGAACGAACCGAGCGCCGCCGGTTTGTTCGGCGGCGGTTGGGCGATGCAGCCCTCGGGGATGATTATGTCGACCGCGTTGAAGAAGCCTTCGTTCTTGGTGATCGTCGGGTCCATCGCCGCGACCACCTGGGCCATCACATAAGACCGGCTGTTGGCAAAGGTGTTCCACACTCCGACGAGGTCCTGGCGATCGTCGGTGCCGGTCAGGTCGACGGTCAGCTGATCGCCTTCGATAGTGCAGGTGACATGGACCTTGATGTCCTTGGTGCCGGCGGTGTCGTGGTCGATCAGCACTGTGGCTTCATAGGCACCGTCTGCCCATTTCCCCACTTCCTCACGCACGCGGCGTTGGGTGTGCTCGATTGAATGATTGATCGCAGCTTTGATCGTGTCTGAGCCCCATTTCTCGATCAGGCTTTCCAGCATGCGATTGGCATATTGGACGCCGCCGATCATCGCCGCGATGTCGCCGGCGAAGGTCGCGAAGCGATTGTTGCGGATGACGAAATCGAACACGTCTTTCCTCAGCTCGCCGCGATGAACCAGCTTGAGGCAGGGATAGATCACGCCTTCTGTAAAGATGTCGGTTGCTTCCAGAGTGAAACCGCCCGGATCCTTGCCGCCGGTATCGCCCTGGTGGGCCTGCAAAGTCTGGATGCAGATCAGCTCACCCTTGTCGTCATAGACCGGGCCATAAACGTTGTAATCGGGCAGGTGGCCGCCGCCATGATCGGGATCGTTGCCAAGAAACACATCGCCCGGCCCCCAGTCATAGCGTTCCTGGTTCATCAGGCCCCAGCGGGTTTCCATCTGGTTGACGAAGGTGAGGTGCGGGGTGCCGACAGCGCCCATCGCCAGCCGCCCATTCCCGTCGACGATCGCCGCATTGCGCTCATTCGACTGGTTGATGATCGGCGAAGATGCTGCGCGACCGAGATAGGTGGCCGATTCGAAACAGACGGTCTCGAACGCGCCGCGAATGATTTCGGCGGTAACCGGATCGATATCGACATCTGACGGCATCGGGTCGCGCCTTGCGGCGAGTTTGCGATTGAGATCGAAGGACATGGAGATGCATCCTTTGCGGGGTTTCCGCCTGCTGAACGCATGGACGGAATTATGGGTTGGGGCCTATGATAGTGGCGTTATTGCTTCTCTACAAACGATGCGGAGCAATCTGCAGAATATGAAGCGCCTTGTGAAGCTACGATGAGCGGTTTTCACTCTCATGCCCCGCCATCGCCGCTTTGATAGCGGGTTTCAGGAAAGCGGAGCCTTCCTGGTCGCTTGAAGTCGGATTTGTGCCTTTCGACAGGTCGAGCACTTCGGGCAGATGGTCGCGCACTGCTTCAGGCGTCAGCAGCGCGCCGTCCGGCATCTGCCAGCCATCGCCGATAATCATCGCAGAAAGCGCCACTCTACCGCCGCCGACGGTCAGGATTGTGTGGTTCAACGCGCATCCTTCCGAAGCGAGATAGATCACTGCGGCCGAGGCGTGGCGCGGATCGAGCACGTCGGCGAGCAGTTCTGCGTGCTCTCCGATCTCCTCTTGGGGGCTCTTGGTTTCCATTGCATCGCCCATCCTCGTTGCGGCGAAAGGCGAGATAACATTAGCGGTGATATTGTGAGGCTCGCCTGCAAGCGCGACGCATTGTGCCAGTCCGATGATCCCGGCCTTGGCTGCGCCATAGGCGGTCACCCAGGGATTGCCGCGCGTGCCGCCCGGCGAAGCGGTGAATATGAAACGACCGTAGCGCTGCTGTTCCATCACCGCGAAAGCGGCCTGCGAAATGAAGTAGGAGCCCTTGACGTGGACGGCGAGAATGTCGTCGACCATTTCCGGCGTGTGGTCCGCGAAAGGCCGGCGGCGCAGGAAACCGGCATTATTGACGACGATATCAAGTCTGCCGAAGCGCTCCACCGCGTGCTCGACGATGGCCTCGGCATTCTCGGGCTTCTCGATCGCCAACGCATTGCTGGCTGCTTCGCCGCCCGCCGTCTCGATCTCGCTCACCACCGCTTCGGCAACCGACGGGTCCTCGCCATCGCCGAACAACCCGCAGCCCAGATCGTTGACCAGCACTTTCGCGCCGCGTGCGGCCAGTTCCAGCGCATGGGCGCGCCCGAGCCCGCGCCCCGCTCCGGTCACCAGCGCGACGCGCCCGTCGAGGCGAATCGGTTCATTCATGGCCAATGGTCCTTCTCGCAAGACATATAGGACCGACCATATGGCAATCGAACCCATGTCTCTATAGGCAGCGCTGTATCGGGAGGAGGCGAGCGGCTTGCAGCAAGTCCATCCAGTCTATGCGGGCATGGCGCGCACGATTTTCGATGTAATGTCGGGTCTGGCGCGGGAGCATGGCGCGATCAATCTTGGCCAGGGTTTCCCCGAGGAGCAGGGGCCGCCGGAGCTGATCGAGGCGGCGGCGCGTGCGCTTCGCGAGAAGTCGAACCAATATCCGCCCGGAGCTGGCCTACAAGAGCTGCGCGAAGCGGTGTGCCACTTCTATCGCGACCG
Organism: Novosphingobium sp.; assembly: GCA_029247785.1. Lineage (GTDB taxonomy): Bacteria > Pseudomonadota > Alphaproteobacteria > Sphingomonadales > Sphingomonadaceae > Novosphingobium. Next base: position 9,485 of record JAQWKP010000004.1, on the reverse strand, counting down.
GCAGGGGCTGGAGCTGACGAGCGAGCAGGTTATCGTCACCTCCGGCGCGACCGAGGCGATCGCTGCTGCGGTGCTGGCGCTAGTCAAGACTGGCGACGAGGTGATCCTGTTCCAGCCGGCCTATGACGCCTATGCGCCGATGGTGCGCCGTGCTGGCGGTGTGCCGGTTTCGGTGCCGCTTGCTCCGCCGCTATGGTGCTATGAAGCGGAGCCTCTGGAAGCGGCGATAACGCCGCGCACCCGGCTCATCATGTTCAACGATCCGCTCAATCCGGCAGGCACGGCTGCGAGCGCGGCTGAGCTCGCGATGCTTGCCGAGGCCTGCATTCGCCACGACCTGATCGCGATCTGCGACGATGTCTGGGAGGATGTGCGCTTCGATGGACAGGTGCATCGCTCGCTGATCTCAATGCCGGGCATGGCTGACAGAGCGGTCAAGATCGGCTCGGCAGGCAAGATCTTCGGACTGACTGGCTGGAAAGTCGGCTGGCTCTGCGCCGCGCCGGACATGGCGGATCTGCTGGGCCGAGCACACCAGTTTCTCACCTATACGACGCCCCCGGCGCTGCAATGGGCGGTGGCCGAGGGGCTGGCGATGCCGCAATCCCTTGTTGCCCCGCAACGCGAGGTTTGGGCAGCTTCACGCCAGCGGCTCAAGGCAGGCCTCGAAGGCGCGGGCTATGGCGTCCTGCCAAACGCCGCCACCTGGTTCCTCTGCATAGATCTTGCCGCATCTGGCATTGCCCTGCCCGACCGGGACTTTTCCGAACGCGCAGTGCGCGAGGCAGGCGTCGCCTCAATTCCCCTGTCGGCGCTGTTCGAGGGCGAGGATCGGCCCGAGCACATTTTACGATTATGCTTCACCAAGCCCGATGACCAGCTCGATGAGGCGGTGGAAAGGCTGGCGCGTTTCAGGCTGCAGATGGCTCGCTGATACCGGCCAGCATGTGCTGGAGCACTGGCCCGTAGAGCGGCGTTTCGAAGGTGAATCCTACCTGCTCTTCCTCAACCCAGGTGATATAGGCCGCCATGTGCTCGAGCCTGGGCAGCTTGAGCAGCACTCGATCGCCAACTGCCATGCGCATCATGGTCTTGTTGGCCAGGCAGCCCGATTCATTGATATCGATGATCTCGATGCTGTTGGTGGCGCCGGTGGGCAGGCGGCATTTGGCGATGAACTGTCCGGTCATGACGTCCTGTCGGCTTGAGTGGAAATCGCACAGTGCCGCATGCGGGTTACCGATGTGCCGAACTGATCCGGTTAGCGCGGTGTTAACTATAGCGCGGGGATCTGGCATCGTCCGCGCGCGAGCGCTCGTTGCAGAGCAAATGCTTTGACAGTGGCTTTCCACCAACCCTACGGACTGACGCTCGAGCGCTGGCTGCGCACGATTTCGCCATGGGGGGAACCAGGATGCCGTTTACCGGTCCGATTGAAGACAGGACGCTGATTCGTGAGCGCATGTCGGCCTATGCCGATTCGATGTTCAGCCAGGACCTTGAAGGCTGGCTGTCACACTTCACCGAGGACATCGCCTGGCAATTCGGCGCCAATGCGATGCATGGCCGCGAGGAATTGCGGGCGAGCTGGCCGAACTTGTGGGCTCCCCTGAAAGCGATGGGGCTGTTCATCGAAGTCACCTCGATCGAGGTCGAGGGCGATCGCGCGAAAGCCAAGTGCTACAGCCGCCAGATATTCTTCCACAAGGACGGCAAGGTGGTGAAGCTCGTCGGCCTCTACCGCGACGTGCTGGTGCGGCAGGGCGACACATGGTTGTTCGCCGAACGCAGCTACGAAATGCTCGGTCAGGAGCCAGAAGGCGCGATCACTCCGCCGACAGGAGATTGAGGCGCGTGAGGCGGTAGGGGGCTATGCAGGCAGCACCGATTCAGGCCACCCGCCGTCCGGCGTGGGTGTTGGCGCTGGCAGCCGGGTGCGCGCTCTTGCCCTGTAGCGCGCTTGCTCAGCATGCCGACGAGAATGCCGCAACCCAGTCAGACGATGCCTTCGGGCGCTCCATCGGCACTGAACGCAGCGGCCTTTACACCGGCTCTGAGGTTCGCGGATTCAACCCCAGCGAAGCTGGCAATGTCCGACTCAACGGTCTCTATTTCGATCTCGTCAACCTCGTTTCTGCAAGGTTGATCGAAGGGCTTGCAGTGCGAGTGGGAATCGCCGCGCAGCGTTATCCCTTCCCCGCGCCGACCGGCCTGGTCGATTACGACCTTGCTATCCCCCGCGGCGAGGCCGAGCTCAGCGTGGTGGCCAGCACTGCCAGTTCATATGTGCTGGGCCCCGGCATACTTGCCGACTTCAAACTGCCGCTCGATGGCGAAAGGTTTGGTATCGCCGGGGGCGCCGCGATTCGCGAGGCGACGCGCGAGGAAGGCGCGGGCCATCATTTTCGCACCATTTCCGGGCTCGCGGCGTTTCGTCCCTTTGAGGGGGCCGAGTTCCTCGCGTTTTCAAGCAAGTTGTGGACGCTCGACTGGGAAGCGCGCCCGACCTATTTTCCCGCCGCCAACCAATTGCCGGCAAAGGTTCCCCGTGTTGAATGGCTCGGCTTCGACTGGACCGAATACGACTTCATCAACGAGACTCACGGGGGGATGGCCCGCGTCCCGCTTGGCAAAGGTCTGCGCCTTGAAGCCGGGCTGTTCTATTCGCGCCGGACGTTAAAAAGGTCCTTCGCTGATTTCCTGCTGGGCGTGACGCCCCAGGGTGGGTTGTCGGACCGGCTGGTGGTCGCCGCTGCTGACAATATCGACGAGTCGCTCTCGGGCGAGGTGCGGCTGGTGCGCGAATGGACGGCGGACCGGTTCGAGCACCGTTTGATCGCCAGCGTCAGGGGTCGTAGCCGCAACCGGCTGTTTGGCGGCAGTCGCCAGCTGCTACTGGGGCCCGGTCCCGGCAACATATTCACCGCCGAGGGCTGGTCGCAGCCGACATACACCACGGACCCCAAGAACAAGGACCGCGTTCGCCAGCTTGTGCCGGGCGTCGCCTACAGCCTGCTTTGGCAGGGCCGAGCAAGCCTGGACATATCCGTTGCGAAGAACGGCTATCGCAAGGCGATCGACTTTGCTGACGAGGCGCTCGACGATCCAGTCACCCGTGACCGTTCATGGTTGTGGAATGTCTCCGCTTCGGTTGCCCTCATGCGCAATTTCTACCTGTTTGGCGGAATGTCACGAGGCCAGGAGGACGCGATTGTCGCGCCGGACAATGCGGTGAATAATGCCGAGGCACCGCCGGCCGTGCGCACCCGCCAGGTGGAACTTGGCCTGCGCCTGGGCATCACGCCCCGCCTGACGCTGGTGGCGGGCGTTTTCTCGATCTCCAAGCCTTATTACAATCTCGATGCGGCGCGGTTCTACAGAGAGCTCGGCACGGTGCGGAACCGAGGCGTGGAACTGTCGCTGACAGGCCAACTGGCCCCTGGCCTCAACCTCGTCGGCGGCGTATTGTTGCTCGACCCCAGCATATCGGGTGAAGCGGTGAACACCGGGCTGATCGGCAAGCGCCCGGTCGGCCAGTCGAAGCTGCGCGTGGTCGGCAATCTCGACTGGCGCCTGAATGGCGGCGAGGGCGCATGGTCCTTTGACATTGCGCTGCAAAGCCATTCCGCCAGTACCGGCAACGCTGCCAACACTCTCAGCGCACCCGCCTACAGCCTCGTCAATCTTGGCGCGCGCTATCGTTTCGAGGTCGGCGACGTCAAAATTGTCATTCGTCCGCAACTCACCAACCTGTTCAACGCCTATGGCTGGAAAGTCTCGTCAATCGGCGGCTTCACCTACTCGCGCCCGAGGAGGGCTGTGGTCTCGCTTATCGCGGATTTCTGAGAGAATGCTCAGTCATATTCGGGCTGGTCATAGGTTTCGTCGAGATCGGAGAAGCGGGTGATGCGCGCCTCGAAGCGCAGCCGCACCTTGCCCGTCGCGCCGTGGCGCTGCTTGCCAATGATCAGCTCGGCGAGGCCGGTGACTTGTTCCATGGTCTCGCGCCAGGTCTCCCACTTGGCATGGACGTCCGGCGGATCGGCTTCGCTGGGATATTTGGGTTCGGTGTTCTTGACGTAGTAATCCTCGCGATAGACGAACCACACCATGTCGGCGTCCTGTTCGATCGAGCCGGATTCCCTGAGGTCGGACAGCATTGGCCGTTTTTCGTCGCGCTGTTCGACTGCGCGGCTTAGTTGCGACAGAGCGATGACCGGGACATTCAGCTCTTTGGCAAGCGTTTTGAGGCCGCGGCTGATCTCGGAGATCTCGTTGACCCGGTTGTCATTGCCGCTGCGATTGGTGCCCTGCATCAGCTGCAGATAATCGACCACGATCAACCCGATATCGTGGCGGCGCTTCAACCGCCGGGCGCGCGTGCGCAGCGCCGCGATCGACAGCGCCGGGGTGTCGTCGATGAACAGCGGCAGCTCGGCGAGGCGCTGGCTGGCGAAGGACAATTGCTGGAAGTCTTCGCGGCTGATCTTGCCCATGCGCAGCGCTTCGGAGCTGATCTTCGATTGCTCGGCAAGAATGCGGGTGGCGAGCTGGTCCGCGCTCATTTCCAGGCTGAAGAAGGCGACTGCCGCGCCAACCGATTCCTCAGACTCGATGCCATCATCGATATCGCGGCGAAAGCGGTCGGCGGCGTTGAAGGCGATATTGGTGGCGAGCGAGGTCTTGCCCATGCCGGGTCGCCCAGCGAGGATTATGAGGTCAGAATCGTGCAGTCCGCCGATCTTGTCATTCAGGCTCGTCAGGCCAGTGGTTTTGCCGGCGATATGACCACCCGAATTGAAGGCGCGTTCGATCTGGGTGATCGCGGTGCGGGTGGCCGTGGCGAAGCTCTGCGCATCATTTCCTGCAGCGGCGCCCTCAGCGACCTGGTAGAGCGCCTGCTCGGCTTGCTCGACCTGCTCCATCGGCTCCACCGATTCGGAGGTGTCCATGGCCCCTTCGACGAGCGTTCGTCCGACCGATACCAGTTCACGCAACAAAGCAAGGTCATAGATCTGCTCGGCGAGCTCACGCGGCGCGAGCAGGCCCTGGCCATCTGCCGTCAGCCGGGCGAGATAGGCTGTCCCGCCCAGCTCCTTGAGCGATTCGTCCGATTCGAAATAGGGCTTGAGCGTGACCGGCGTGACCACCGCCTTGCGATCGAGCAGTTGCAGGATGCGATCGAATATCCGCGCATGGACCGGCTCGAAGAAATGCACCGCCGTCAGCTGCGTCGGCAGCTCCTCAATCACGCGGTTGTCGATCAGGACCGCGCCCAGAAATGCGGCTTCCGCCTCGACATTGGCGGGCAGCGCCCGGACGGCTGGTTCATCGTCAGGGCGGATCAGAAGTTCGGTGCTCATAAGTGGGCCTTGTTGCTCCGAGCATGCGTGTCGGGCAAGCGGCAATCGAGGTTCTTTTCTTCCACAGCTTGTGGATGCTTTGCAAATCCCCTGAGAAAGCCCGGAGAAGCCCTTGCCGTCTCATGCTGCAATTGCGTAAAGGCGCGCGATCATGTCCGATCCGCGTATCAGCCATATCGAATTGGACGAGGCGACGATCCTGTGGCGCAATGCCGATATCGAGCAGGAACGGCGCATCGCCGTATTCGACCTCAAGGAGGAGAACAGCTTCAAGCCGCTGCGCTCCTTCGGTGCCGGCTATGAAGGGCCGTATCACCTGCGGTTGTCGGTCGCCGACGGCAGGCTGATGCTGGAGATAACCGGTGAGGATGGGCAGGAACTCGAGACGCTGATCCTCGGCCTCGGTCGTTTCCGCAGGCCGATCCGCGAATATTTCGCGATCTGCGAAAGCTATTACCAGGCGATTCGCAAGGCCACCGCGCAGGAGATCGAAACGATCGACATGGCGCGTCGGGGAGTACACGACGAAGCGGCGGATTTGCTGCTCGAGCGGCTCGAAGGAAAGGTGGAAACCGACTTCATCACGGCCCGCCGCCTGTTTACCCTGATCTGCGTTCTCCATATCAGGGGCTGAGGGTCAGTTCTCCAGGGAGCATTTGCATAATGGCACGAAGGGCTGGCAGCAGGATGCGACTGCGCCTGTTTGGCGCGCTGCTGCTATTGGCGATGCTTGCAGGCCTGTATCTGTGGTGGCACCTGCATCACTGGTTGCCGACCCGTGAGGACTATCCGGTGCAGGGCGTCGAAATTGGCGCGAAGGACGGCGCGGTCAACTGGGCTTCGCTCAAGGCTATTGGCGCGGAATTCGCCTATGTCGATGCCAGCGCCAGTGCATTCGCCCGCGACCCGCAATTCGTGAATAATTTTGAGCAGGCGCGTGAGGCCGGGCTGCTGGTGGGCGCGGTGCACCGCTACGATCCCTGCCAGCCGGCCGACAAGCAGGCCGCCAATTTCGTCACCGTGGTCCCGCGCGATGCCGAGTTGCTTCCGCCTGCTGTGGAGCTCGACATGCTGGCGGACCGATGCCCGGTCAAAGTCAGCGATGCGGCGGTCGAAAGCGAGCTGATGACTTTCCTCAACCAGGTCGAAACCCATACCGGCAAGCCGGCGCTGCTCAAGCTGACGTCCGGCTTTGAGAGCCGCTACGCGATATCTGCGAGGATCGACCGGAACCTGTGGCTGGTGCGCGACCGGGTGCAGCCCGACTATGGCGGGAGGCCCTGGACTATGTGGACGGCGAATTCTGCGCTGATGAACGATGTCGCCGAGCAGGACCTGCGCTGGGTCGTGGTGCAGCGGTGACGGGGGCCATCCAGCGCGACGAATTGCTCGCCATCGCCCGGCGTTCGCTTGGCAATTCCTATGCGCCCTATTCGCAGTTCCGAGTCGGCGCAGCCCTGCGCTTTGCCGATGGTTCGATCGTCACCGGCACCAATATCGAGAACGCCAGCTACGGCTTGTCGCTATGTGCCGAGACGGTGGCAGTGGCCAAGGCGATGGACGCTGGCCATCGCGGCGGGCTCGAACACATCGCGGTGACAGGTGACCAGCAAGGGCCGGTCACGCCATGCGGGCGCTGCCGCCAGGTCCTTTCTGAACTCGCAGCGCTCGGCGAGACCGACCCTCTGGTCTGGTGTGCTGGCGAGGGTGATGGCGTGCTTGAGATTCGGCTGTCCGAGCTGTTGCCGCATGGCTTCAAGGCCAGCTGACACCATGATCGTCGGTATGCAGGATCTGCCCGGTTATGCCTGAGGCATCCTGCTGGGCGAGGCAGACGATCGAAGGGCCCATTGCTTCGGTTGTCGGTAGCTTGCCGGTGCCCCTGGCCAGCATCTCGTCCTGCATTTCCTGCGGCACACCGCGCCAGGAATGGGTTACCACCGAGCCGGGGCAGATCGCGTTGACCGCGATGTTGTGGTCCTTGAATTCCAGCGCATAGAACTGGCTCAGCCGGTTGAGCGCGGCCTTGGTGGTGACATAGGCGAGCATGCCGAATTGCGCCGCTGCCACTTCCACGCCAAGCGACGCGCCCGATGTGATGTTGATGATGCTGCCCGATTTCTGCGCGATCATGTGCGGCGCGACCTCGCGGATCATCAGATAGGGCCCGACCACATTGATGCGGTTGTAGCGTTCCCACTCTTCGGTGGTGAAGCCGAGCGGGTCGTAATGCGGGCTCGGTTGGTCCTCGGGATAAGTCGCGGCATTGCTGACGATGACATCGATGCGTCCGAAATTGGCCATGACCTGCTCGACACAGCGAATGATCTGATCTTCATTGCCAACGTCGCAGGCAATCAGGTGGATGTCCTCCCCGGCTTGCCGCGCAACTTCGCCGAGCTCGGCCAGAGTGTTGGGGACGAATTCCTCTCCCGGTTCCGGCATCTTCATTGAGCGCGAGGTGGCGATCACTGTCGCGCCTGCCTGGGCCAGCGCCCGCGCATAGGCTCGGCCCGTTCCCTGGCTGGCCCCGGTGACGATGGCGACCTTTCCTGACAGTTCTCCGGCCATGCTGATTTCCCTCCCCGATTGGTGCAGCCATGCCCGCCCAGATCGAACGGGGGCGGCGATTGAAAGGGAGGTTATCGCAAAGCTGAGCTGGCTGCCATAAAAGTTGTTGGGCATGTCGCACTGGTCTTGCCGTTGGCGAACATCGGCTTTGACAGGGCAGGGAAGCTACTCGAAGATGCATCGGCGCTGGAAGCGCGGGACGAGGAGCAAGCACAATGGAATTCGAACAGCTGGCAAGTGGATTCTGCCTGATCGAGGCACCCCGCTGGGACGGCACGCATCTGTGGTTCACCGATATCCTGCTCGGTGGGTTTCGCCGGTTGAACAGTGATGGCAGCGTGGATGCCTGGCTGACCGAACGTACTACCGTGGGCGGTCTAGCGATCAACCAGGATGGTGCGATGATCGTTTCGGGAACCGGCGGGATCGTCTGGATTCATCCGGACACCGGTGCCACAGGCACGTTGATCGACACGGTCGATGGTGAGAGCATCAGCGGCGTCAACGATATCTTCCCCGATGGCCAGGGCGGGCTCTATTTCGGCACGGTCGATCATATTTCGATGCTGAGCGGCAAGGAATTCTTCCGAAAGTCAGCGCTCTACCGGGTCTACCAGGACGGAGCCACGACATTCTTCCATGATGGGATCGGTTTCTCGAACGGCATCGGTCTCAGCCCTGACGGCCGCCGAGTCTATATCGTCGACAGCGCTGCCGGGGTCATCGCGAGTGAATTGGGCGCGGATGGCAGCGTTGGCGCAACATCGCTGTTTTGTGAGTTGCCGGGCATTGATGGCATGACGGTCGACGCCGAGGGCAATTTGTGGTGCGCCATGATCCAGTCAGGCGATCTTACGAAGGTCGGACCGGACGGCTTGGTTGTCGAGATCTATCCGGTGCCCGGCGGCCACCCCGTCGCTGTCGCCTTCGGCGGACCGGAGCTGCGCGACCTCTATGTGACGACCGCGTCAGAAGGGGCGGGCGAAGCGGCGCTTGACCGTTCGCTGCTCGATTCGGTGCCAAGAACCGCGAGCATCTATCGTGTAGCGGGCGCGGGGCAGGGCATGCCGCTGGCGCGGACCAAGTTCCAACTGGGTTAGGATGGTGCTGGAATTGGTCGATATCGGAATGTTTTCCTTGACATAACAAACCATATAGGTTATATGCTCCCCACCTCCTGATGAGAGGCGAACCGGGAGTGGGCGAGGCCGGCTTGCTCCCTCCTTCCCAATTTCCCGAGGGTTTCAACTTTTCCTTGAGAATGCGGGACGCGGCTGGTGCGGGTCGTGTGCCATCTTGGGCGGTAAAGCCCCCTGGCACGCCGATTTGCGCAGGACGCGGTAGACTCGGATGATGCGGATATGCATTTCGGTCCCCATAACTCGCGCGCTTAGGGCGAGCTCTGAGAGGGTCTGAAGCATTCCGCCATTGGCGCGGCATGATCAGCTGCGAGGAGCCAGGCACGCACGCGAGCCCGTGAGCCTGATTTCTGCCGGTCACCGAATGGGTCGAACCGATGGCGCAGCGGATGGGCGCCCCGGTCACTCGCAA
>JAQWKP010000381.1 GCA_029247785.1 Novosphingobium sp. | reverse complement strand
CGATCGCTACCGTTCAATCACCGTAGCGGATATCGATATGCGTCGCTTCGCCATTGGGGCCCATCGGCGAATCCGATTCCTCAATCACCGAATAGATCGGGTTGTCGTGAGAGGCGAACAGGTTCTTTTCATCCGCCTTGGTGTGCGGCAGCCGTTCCGGATCGGCAATCAGCCTCTGCGAGTTCTCGAAATCCTCGCGGCTGTCCCACCATATCTCCATCATGCAGTGGACTTCGGTATCGTGGACTTCGCCGCTCACCGGATTCAGTTCTGGCTTGAGATAGCGTCGCACATAACGGCGCGCGTTAGGAATAGCGGGCTTGAGGCCGGACTTCTTGGCCAGCTGTGAGTGCTGGTTTTCATAATAATCCATGAACTCTTCCATGGTCATGTCATCGCGTTTCTTGAACAGGCAAATTTGCTTGAACATCGTGTTTCCTTTCGTGAATTTGGATAGCGTGGCTCAGGCTGGGCTCACCGACAGGACGCTACCTTCGGCATTCGCAGCGACATAAAGCGTGCCGTCGCCGCCAGCAGCAACGCCGGTGAACGTCACCATCGGTCCGCACATGTCGCCGACCGCGCCGAGCGGCTTGGCAGTTGCACCGCTTGGCGTTCCGACCGGCAGCTGCTCGACCAAAGTCTGGCGCGCACCGCCTGACAGGTCGCAGGAAACCAGCTGCTTCGCCTTGACGTCGACCACGATGAGCCGGTTGCCCGAAATGGCGATACCTTCAGGCCTTCCGAGGCCATCGATCACCGTTTCGGCCTTGCCGCCCGACAGGCGAACCACCCGTCCCGCACCGGATTCGGAAACATAGACTGTTCCGTCCAGCGCCACGACGACACCCATCGGTGTATCAAGACCGGTCGCCAGCTCCTCGACATTACCGCTCTCGACGGACAGCACACGCCCGGTCGGCATTTCAGCTACCACCAACGCGCCAGAGGCCGAGCGGTCAATCCCGACCAGCCGGTCATAGCCGCTCGCGAGCATTTCGTGCTGCTGGGTCGAAGGGTTCCAGCGCGCAACATCGCCATTGGCCGTCGTCACGAACCATTCCCCCGGCCCGGCAGAAACCGCGTCGCGCACCCAGCCGGGAAAGCCCTCGGTGAACAGCATTCCGGCCAGCTGCATCTCGCCGCCCGGCGCTAGCGTGTAAGTAAAGCCGCCATCGGCAACGAACACTTCGCCCGCCTCACCGACCGCAAGGCCAAGCGGCCATTGCAGTCCCTGTTCGACCAGCGGTCTGGCCTTGCCGGGCTCGATAATCTCGTGAAGCGATCCGGTGATGTGCGAGACGAAGGTGCGGCCATCGACGAAGGTGCAATTGTCGAGACCCGGCCCGATATCGGCGAGCACGCTCTGCTCTCCGGTCTTCGGGTCAATCTTGAGCACCTGGCCGGAATGGACCTGGGTCGAGACGATATAGCCATCGGGATGGAATTTGACCGAATCGGGAACGCCAAGATCCTTGGCGACGACTTCCGGCTCCCCGCCATTGATATCGATCTTCCAGATCTCGTTCATACCCATGACCGGGAAATAGAGCTTGCCGTCCGGCCCGAAATCGAAAGCATTGACCATCGGGATGTCGTCGAGGATCACGCGCGGCTCGCCGCCATCGCGATCGAGCTCCATGATCCGCGCGCCGACGCGGCATTCGCCGGCGATCAAATGGCCCTGGTGATAGGTGATCGGATTGGCGACCGGCATGTCGCCCCACACCACTTGCGATTCGCCATTGGGTTTGAGCATCTTGACCTGGTTTTCGGTGATCTCGGTCAGATAGAGATTGCCATCCTCGTCAAACACCAGATCGTCCGGCCCGATGATCTCACCGCCGATCGGACTGATCACTTCCACCTCGCCCGTGTCGGGATCGATCGCGCTGACCTGGCTGCCTGCACATTGCGCAACATAGATGCGTCCGTCCGTGCCGGTGCGCAGGCCATTGGCGCCAAACAACCGGCTCGGCTGAGTCAGGCGGTTGAGACCCCACCCCTCGGCGGGTGTAGCGGGGCTGCTCCCGGTATTGCGGCCACTGGCTTCCAGCATTTTTCGTATCCTCTCCTTGGGGCAGAATCTTGATTCCCACTTGCTGTCCTAATCGTGCAGCTTTCACTGCGCAACGCAAAGGCAACTGCGCTGAGAAGCCTCTTCACCTTGAGGGCGCTGAGAGGCTAACGGGGCATAAAGCGACTGGAGAGATTACATGGCTGATATGCGATTCGACGGAAGAGTCGCCGTGATAACTGGCGCGGGCCGGGGCCTGGGCCGCTCGCACGCGCTGCTGCTGGCCGCCCAAGGCGCGAAGATTGTCGTCAATGACATCGGCGGGCCGATACGCGGCGATGACAGCGATAGCAGCGTCGCGCAGCAGGTCGTCGACGATATCCGCGCAGCGGGCGGCGAAGCCATCGTCAACAGCGATACGGTCGCCACACCCGAAGGCGGCAAGGCAATCATCCAGGCCGCGCTTGACGAATGGGGCCGCATCGACATCCTGATCCATAATGCCGGCAATGTCCGCTACGGCTCAATCCGTGAGATCAGCTATGAGGATTTCAAGTCGGTCGTCGATGTGCACCTGATGGGCGCATTCCACATGGTCCAGGCTGCATACGGGCCGATGTGCGATGCCGGCTATGGCCGTATCGTGCTGACCAGTTCGATCGGCGGGGTCTATGGCAATCTGCGCTGCGTCAATTACGGCATGTCGAAGTCCGGAATGATCGGGCTCAATAATATCGCAGCGCTCGAGGGCGAGGAATTTGGCATCAAATCGAACATCATCGTTCCCAGTGCGGTGACGCGCATGGCCGAAGGGCTCGACATCTCACAATATCCGCCGATGGAGCCCGAGCTGGTTTCGCCCGTGGTCGGCTGGCTCGCTCATGAGGACTGCTCTGTCACCGGTGAAATGATCGCGTCCATCGCTGGCCGCATTTCTCGTGTGTTCATCGCGGAGACCAAGGGCGTCTATCAGCCGGCCTGGACGATAGACGAAGTGGCCGGGGCCTGCGATGACTTTCACGACAAGAGTGAAACCCTGGACCTTGGCTTGCACGGCCATGTCGGTCACATTGGATACAGCTTCGAGATGGCAAGGAACGGCGGGTAGTGCACCAGCTTAATGAACAACAGTGTTGACAACTATTTTCGAATGGGCTTGAGGCTCGCCCAGCAGCGAGTGGCGAGACAGCGACAAGGGAAGAAGTGGGACCGGACATGAAATGCATCAAGACAGACGTGCCTGCAGCCGAAGCAGTCGATATCCCGGCGCTCAAGGCCAAATATCGCGCAGAACGCGCCAAGCGGATGCGTCCCCAGGACAAGACGGAATTTGCTGCCCTGGCAGACAAGACCGAGACCGATCACACCTTCGATCCCTACACCCCGATCACCCCACGCGAACCGCTTGACGAGGACCTGGACGTCGCGATCCTGGGCGGCGGCTGGTCCGGCGTCACCACTGCGTTCCACCTCAAGCAGGCGGGCGTCGAAAATTTCCGAAATATCGACCACGCCGGCGATTTCGGCGGCACCTGGTACTGGAACCGCTATCCCGGCCTGCAATGCGACAATGATGCCTATTGCTACATGCCGCTGCTTGAAGAAACCGGCTGGATTCCTGCCAAGCAATTCGATGACGGCTATTCGATCTACGACTATTTCACCAAGATCGGAGAGCAGTTTGGCCTCTATGAAAAGGCCTTGTTCCACACCCTCATCACCGGTTTGAAGTGGGACGAAGAGATCAAGCGCTGGCGCGTTTCTACCAATCGCGGCGACAATATCCGCGCCCGCTTTATCGTCATGGGCGGCGGCACGCTGAGCACACCCAAGGTGCCTTCGGTCCCCGGTGTCGACACCTTCAAGGGCAAGGTCTTCCACACCAGCCGCTGGGATTATGACTATACCGGCGGTGACTGGCGCAACCCGGTGCTCGACAAGCTCAAGGACAAGCGCGTCGCGATCCTCGGGACCGGCGCCACCTCGATCCAAGCGGTCCCCTATCTCGGAAAGTACTGCAAAGAGCTCTACGTCATCCAGCGCACGCCTTCGAGCGTCGATGTGAGGCGCAACCTGCCGACAGATCCCGAATGGGCAAAGTCATTGAAGCCGGGCTGGCACGACGAACGGCGCAGCAATTTTCAGCGCGCCAGCAATGAGATCATCATCCCCGGCGAAGGCGATCTGGTCGAGGACATCTGGACCGAGATCAATCGCAATCTCGATGCCGACCGCGATGCAGCCGGCGAAGACATGATCCCGATGGCGGAATATCCGGCCCGCCGCGAGGCCATGGAATTCCGGGTGATGGAGCGTCTGCGCAAGCGCGTGTCAGACACCGTCAAGGATCCCGTAACCGCCGAAGCGCTCAAGCCCTATTACAACTTCATGTGCAAGCGGCCGGTTTCCAACAACGAATATTACCCGACTTTCAACCAGCCCAATGTGACGCTGATCGACGTCGCTGAAACCCAGGGGCTGGAGGCGATGACCGAGAAGGGCTTCATCCATAATGGCGTGGAGCACGAGATCGACTGCATGATCTTCGCCTCGGGCTATGAAGTGACCAGCAGCCTCAAGACGCGCTGGGGGATCGACGCGGTCGATGGCCGCAATGACGTATCAATCTATGATTACTGGGAACAGGGCCCGCGCACGCTGCACGGGACCATGGCGCATAATTTCCCGAACATGTTCTTCCAGGGCTATGTCCAGGGCGGGCTCAACGGCACCACCACGCTGATGTTCAGCAAGCAGGGCTATCACGCCGCCCATATCATCTCCGAAGCACTCAACCGCGGCTACTCCGCTGTCGAGCCGTCTCAGGAAGGCCAGGACGCCTATATCAAGCGCTTTGCCGAGGTCGAGCTGGACCTGTCGCACATCTTCGAGACTTGCCCGCCGAGCTACTTCACCAATGAAGGCGAGACCAACGCGCCCTGGTTCCTGTTCCGCGGCTGGGGCCTGGGCTGGGACGACTTCCAGAACCTGCTGCAGGACTGGCGCGACGAAGGCAGCATGCAAGGCATGCGCATCGACACCGAGGAGAAGGTGTCCGCCTGAGCCCCCTCCGCTGCGGTCATGACATCCGTCGTAACCCTGCGTCAGCGCCCCTTCCACTCCGGCTTGCGCTTTTCGGCAAAGGCGCGCGGGCCTTCCTGGGCGTCGTCGCTGTTGTAGGTGAGCTCATGCGCAGCGCGGGCGGCCTGCAAGGCGGCGGAGCGGCCCATCTCGGTTGAGAGCATCACCGTTTCGCGCGCGGCCTTGACCGAGAGCGGCGCGCCTTCGAGCACTTCTGTCGCCAGCTCCAACGCTGCTTCCATCAGAGCGTCTTGCTCGACCAGGCGATTGACCAGGCCGATCTCATAGGCGCGAGCAGCAGTGATTGGCTTTCCGGTCAGCACGATCTCCATGAAGATGCGCTGTCCGATCATGTGGATCAGCGGTGCGGCCCAGGGGCTGCCGCGTCCGACCTTGACCTCCGTGACGGCAAATTTGGCATTACTGCTTGCCACACACAGGTCGCAATTCTGGGCAAGCGCCCAGCCCCCGGCAAAGGCATAGCCGTTGACTGCGGCAATGGTCGGCTTGGTCAATTCAAGATTGTCATAGGGCAGCGGGATGAAATCGCGAGCCGGAACCGCCATGCCGGTTTCGACCATCTCCTTGAGATCACCGCCGGCACAGAACGCCTTTTCGCCCGCGCCCGTGAGGATAGCGATGCGCATGGCATCGTCATTCTCGAAGCGCTCCCAGGCAGCGAACAGCGCGTCGCGCACTTCCTGGCTCAGGCAGTTGCGCTGCTCGGGCCGGTTGATGGTGATGATGGCGATGCCGTCGTCGCGGGCATCGAACAACACGGCATCGGACATTTCAAAATCCCCTTGTGGCGATTGCATGGGCCTCGCGCTCCAGTTCCTCGCGGAAATCCGGATGAGCGATTGCGGCCATGCGGCGGGCACGCTCGGCGAGCGTCTGGCCGCGCAGTTCAGCCGCGCCGAATTCGGTGACGATGATATCGGCTTCGGTCCGCGCAGTGGTCACCGGACCGTTGAGCGCGGTGACGATCTTGCTGATCGTCCCCCGCTTGGCCGTCGATGCCAGCGCGATGATTGAATGCCCGCCCGGTGAGCGTATTCCGGCGCGTACGAAATCGACCTGGCCGCCGGTGCCGCCCATATAGGCCGCGCCGCTCGCCTCGGCATTGACCTGGCCGGTCAAGTCCACTTCTATCGCGGAATTGATCGTCACCAGCCGCGAGATCTGCGCCATCACTCCGGCATCGTGGGTGTAACGGGTTGCGGTCATCCGCATCGCCTTATTGCGATGCGCCCAGTCATAGAGCCGCTTGGTGCCGATCAGCGCCCCGTTGATCGAAACACCCCGGTCAATCTCCTTCAATGCATTGGTAACGACACCCGCCCCGACGAGTTCGACCAGCCCGTCGCCGAGCATGCCCGAATGGACACCAAGGTCCTTGCGGTCGGCAAGCTGGCGCAGGATCGCATCGGGCACCGCGCCAACGCCGGTCTGGATCACCGATCCATCGCCGATGAAGGCCGCGCAGTGTCGGGCAATCGCCTCATCGGTTTCGGAAATTTTCGCTGCCGAAACTTCGACCGGCGTACGCGAGACCGGCACCGCCACGTCGATCTTCGAGGCCGGGATGGTCTCGCCAAAGGTGTATGGCACCTGCTCGTTGACCTCGGCAATCACTACCCGCGCCCGCTCGACCATCGCCCGCGTGTGATCGCTGATCAGGCCAAAGCTGTGATTGCCGTCGTCATCGGCGGGGCTGAGCTGGAGCAAGGCAACGTCGCAGCCGATGATACCTTGCTCGATCAATGGACCGACCTGCCCGACATGGACCGGCCTGACCCGCAGCGCATTGGCCTTGGTCATCGCCCTGAGCGCGCCAATCGCGCCCATGCTGGACAGGCTGAAGCTCGCCGCACTCTCGGGCTGGAAAATGCCGGAAAAGCTGCTGGCGACGAATGCGGATAGCTCGCCGATATCCTTGCCCTGAGCGATCAGCGCTTCGATCAGGGTTGATGGTTCGCCGCAGGCCTGGCCCATGACGATATGGTCGCCGGGCTTGATATAGTGCGCAAGATCGAGCGCATCGGCCTCGACCAGTTCGCTCACAACTTGCCAGCCTGCTTCAGCAGCCGCTCGGCGCGGGCGAGATAGGGCCGGTCGAGCATGCCGCCCTTCCAGCCGATCGCGCCGACGCCGGGATTGGCCGCGAAGATGCCGACGATCTCCTCTGCCTCGGAAATTTCCTCGGCGGTCGGCGTAAATGCCTCGTTGATTACATCGACCTGAGCCGGGTGGATCGCCAGCATGCCGCGATAGCCGTCGCGGCGTACGCCTTCGGCGCGCTTGCGCAAGGCATCGAGGTCGCGGAAATCTGCGGAGATTGTCTCGATTGCCGTCACCCCGGCAGTGGCCGCGCCCAGCACGGTCAGGCTTCGGGCAAGCTCATAGGTGAAGCTGTAGGAGCCATCCTCGTTCTTGTTGGATGAAGCCCCGATCGAATCTGCCAGGTCCTCCGCGCCCCAGGTCAGAGCGACCACGCGCGGTGCGTCCTTGTAGTCGCCAGTGTGGAACATCGCCTCGGCGGTCTCGGTGATCAACACGATCACCGGGGTCGAGCCTTCCTCGATACCGTTAGCGACTTCCAGCGCGGACAGACAATGGTCGAGCTTGTCGACATCGGCCCTGCCATAGACTTTGGGCAGCATGATCCCGCCCGGATTGGCAGGCATGATCGCGGCTAGGTCTTCCAGCGTATAAGGCCCGTCGAACGGATTGATGCGCACCCACAGCCGGTGGCGCTGCTGCGGGTTCGCCTTGATGAAATCATGAACCATCGGGCGAGTGGCAGCCTTGGCGTCCGGCGCGACCGCGTCTTCCAGATCGATCAGCACGATGTCGGCTGTGCCATCCATCGCCTTGTTCATCTTTTTCTCGCTGTCGCCCGGCGCGAATAGCCAGGAGCGGGCAGTGATGGGGTCGTGAGTGACGGGCATTGCGTTTATCCTTCTTCGCCACCCCCGCGAAATACGGGACCGATGACCAACTTAAATCGTGAAATCAGTAACTCCTGGGCAGTTCCAGCACCTTCTCGGCAATGAAATTCATGATCTGGTGCGGGCTGACCGGGGCGATGCGCGGGATCAGCACTTCGCGTAAGTAGCGCTCGACGTGATATTCCTGGGCATAGCCCATACCGCCCATAGACATCACCGCCGTCTGGCAGGCCTCAAAACCAGCCTCGGCGGCGAGATATTTCGCGCTATTGGCCTCAACCCCGCATTCCTCGCCCTTGTCGAACATGGTCGCAGCCCGAAACGCCATCATGCTGGCGGCCTCAACCTGCATCCAGGCCTTGGCAAGCGGGTGCTGGATGCCCTGATTCTGGCCGATCGGTCGCCCGAACACCACGCGCTCCTGCGCATATTTCGATGCGCGGTTGATCGCGGCACGGCCCAGCCCGGCGGCCTCAGCGCCCAATAGGATGCGCTCCGGGTTGAGGCCCTTGAGCAGGATACGAAAGCCCTGCCCCTCCTCGCCGATGCGGTCTTCCTCAGGAATGAACAGATCGGTGATGAATAGCATGTTCGAGCCGACCGCGTGGCGACCCATCTTCGGGATAAGCTGGTGCTCGATCGCCTCGCGATCAATCTTGCAATAGAACAAGGTGAGCCCCTCGGTCTTCTTCTTCACTTCCTCAAGCGGCGTGGTGCGTGCAATCAGCAGCATGCGATCTGCGACATGGGCATTGGTGATCCAGATCTTCTCGCCATTGACCTTGTAGCCGCCATCGACCTTCTCGGCCCGAGTCTTGAGACTGGTGGTATCGAGCCCGGTGTTAGGCTCGGTGACGGCAAAGCACATCTTCTCCTCGCCCGAGATGATCGGCGGGATCATCCGCTTTTGCTGTTCCTCACTGCCGAACAGGATCACCGGCTCCAGCCCGAACACCGGCCCGTGGATTGCCGAGGCCGCCGTCATGCCGCCGCCCGATTCGGCCACAGCCTGCATCATCACTGCCGCTTCTGTGATCCCGAGCCCGGATCCGCCAACCGCTTCGGGCATGGCGATACCAAGCCAGCCAGCCTCGGCCATCGACATGTGAAATTCGGACGGGAACACCCCCTCGCGGTCACGCTCAAGCCAGTAATCGTCGGAGAATTGCGAGCAATGTTTCAGCACCGCCTCGCGTATGTTCTGCTGATCGTCGGTGAAGGAAAAATCCACGCGCGTCGCCCCTCGCAATGAGCCATTACCCATGCGCCGGTAGCAGCGCGCCAGACAGGTGACAACTGGCAAGCGTGCTGATATCGGTTCAACGAACGAAAATGCGTATAGATTTCCCTTGTAGCATCGTCTAGCGCAGGCCCTGTCATGATGGAGAACGCAATGGCCGACCCAGCGCAGAAGCAAGGCCCGCTCGCAGGTGTCAGGGTGGTGGACCTCACCGCGATGGTATTCGGCCCCTATTGCACCCAGATCATGGCCGACATGGGCGCGGATGTGATCAAGATCGAGCCGCCCGCCGGCGACGACACCCGCTATGTCAATGCCGGCCCGGTCCCCGGGCTTGGCGGGGTGTTTTCCAACGTCAATCGGGGCAAGCGCAGCGTCGCTCTCAATCTGCGGGACGAGGCCGACAAGGCGGCGCTGGAAAAGCTCATCGCATCGGCGGACGTGTTTATCCATTCGATGCGCGGCAAGGCAATCGGCAGGCTTGGCTTGGACTATGCGGCGATCAAGGCGATCAAGCCCGATATCGTCTACACCAATTGCTATGGCTATTCGCGAGCCGGGCCCGACGCCGACAGGCCCGCCTATGACGATACCATCCAGGCCGAATGCGGCCTCACCCATGTCCAGGAGCTGATGACCGGCAAGCCCGATTATGTTGCCACCATCATGGCCGACAAGGTTGCCGGGCTGACCGCGCTTTATGCAACGATGATGGCCTTGTTCCACCATGCAAAGACCGGTGAGGGACAGGAAGTTGAAGTCGCGATGTTCGAGACGATGGCGGCCTTCATGCTGGTCGAGCACGCCAGCGGCGCGATGTTTGAGCCTCCGCTCGGCCCCGCGCATTATCACCGGGCCGCCGCCCGCAACCGCGCGCCTTACGAGACGCAGGACGGCTATGTC
>JAQWKP010000375.1 GCA_029247785.1 Novosphingobium sp. | reverse complement strand
CTGCGATGCCGATGTCTTTGACGATCTCGCGAATCTTTTTGCGCACGAAATCGGCGGCCGTTTCGTTAGCTGCACCGTCAGTCAACAAATTGTTGAAAGCGCCCAGCAATGTTGAGCCGGTTTTTTCCGACGGCCAATATGCCCTTAGCCGCGGCGGAGAAAATCTGCTGTTCTCCGGTTCCTGCAAGGCCGATTGCGGCCAGTGGGAGCCATTGGCAGCGGGAATGGCAAGCAGGGGTATGGGAGACTGGCAGGTAAGTCGTAAGGGCGACGTGCCGCAGTGGACCTATCGCGGCGAGCCGGTGTTCGTCGGGCCGGTGGCCGGTAGCGCGGACGTACCTGCTTCCGCCCGGATATTGCGGCCCTGATCGCAAGCTGGTCGAGGGTGCAGTGAGGAAAGGTTTGAAGATGCGCAGGATGGACCAACCCAAGAAGCGGCGTGGCAGGATGCAGATCGGCCGTGGCCACCTTGCCCTGGGCTTGCGCCTGTCCACTGTTGCTCTTGCGGTCGCAGCGCTTGGCCCGATGACGGGTGCGCCGTTGCCGCTGGCTTCGCCTGCTATCGGCGAGGCGACTTCAGTCGAGCTTCCCCAGCCGCCAGCCGATGGTGTCATGGGATTTGTTGTCGAGAGCTTTGTCCAGCCAATTGTCAGGGACGGTGTCTCTTGCCCCGACGGCACGGCGCTGCGTTTGCGCGATCGCTATCTCGCAACTCTCAGCGAGGCGGAGCGCACGCGGCTGGCGCTCAAGGAAAATGAAAAGGAACTGACGAACCTGTGGCGAGCATATGCCATGGGTCCGAAACGCACCAATATCTGCACGCATCCTGAAATGTTCGACAGGCCGCTGATCCGCACCGTGCAGAGCCCGCTTGGCGATGGTCTAGACCTCGACGGCGATGGCGGGGCGGGTGCTGGTGGCAGCAATGGCTGTGCGCAGACCGATTTCACCAGCCCGACCGGCGAGAAGGGCATCGACAACCAGGAATACCGCGTGATGGGCTGCACCCGCGAATGGCGTGGGATCGAAGGCTCAAAAGGCGACCAGGAAACGGGTCTGAAGCAGTTCTTTGCTTCCGGCGAATGGAGCCAGGCGATCCTGCTGCGGGGTGTCGACAGCCTGGTGAATGACGACGATGTCGAGGTGATCTATGGCAATACGCCGGACCGGCCCTTTGCCGACAAGGATGGCAATTTCCTGCCGGGCGGGACTTTCACGCTCAGCGACAAGGCGCCGCGCTTCCGCAATGCGCTCAAGGGCAGGATCGTTAACGGAGTGCTCACCACCGAGCCCAAGAACATCCGGCTGGTCCAGACCTGGGGTCAGGGCGGCGCTCGCGACATCAGGGGTAACCGCACCTCTTTCGATTATCGCGAAGGCCGGCTGCGCATGACATTCCAGCCCGACGGCACTCTGACCGGAATGCTCGGGGGCTATCGACCGGTGTTTGACGTGATTGTCAGCCCGGCTCTGGGGGGCGTTGGCTCTGCTGTCGTGGCTGGCATTGATTGCGCGGGCGAACTGGCCACACTCAAGGCCATGGCCGACGGTCTGCGCAATCCTGAGACAGGTCAGTGCGAAGGCGTATCCTCGGCCCAGCAGATCAAGGCGGTTCCCGCTTTCGTCAATGATGTGCCCAAGCCGATGAGAACAGCTGCGAGATGAGCATGAAGAACAAAGCTAGCCTGGCATTATTGGGAGCCTTTGCCGCAGGGGCAATGCTGCTGGGTAGCGCAAGCGACGCGGCCCGCGGTAATCAGGCGGCCAACGCGCCGCCAGCGAATATCTTTTCCGGAGAGACCGGCAAGATCGTCGCCATGCGGAGGCTGACCGAGGCGCAATATCGCAATTCGATCGCGGACATTTTCGGTCCCACCATTGAAGTGGCTGGCCGGTTCGAGCCGATCGTTCGCCCGGTGCATGAGATGATCGCCAGCGGTGCACGCGCGGCGGCAATCTCGCCCGCCGGGATCGAGCAATTTGACGCCATGGCCCGGATCATTGCCGGGCAAGTGTTCAACGAGGAAAACCGCGGCCAATTCGTCCCCTGCGCTCCGGGCGATGCTGCCCGGGCCGACGCGGATTGTGCGCGCAAGGTGCTCACACCTCTAGGTCGCTATATCTTCCGCCGGCCCCTGACCAAGTCCGAGCAGGATTTCTATGTCGATCTGGCGGGCAATGCCTCCGGGCCGACCTCGGATTTCTACAAGGGGCTGGAACTGGCGCTTTCCGCGATGCTGGTCTCACCCAATTTCCTCTATATCGTCGAAACCGCGCAGCCCGATCCGGACCGGGCGGGCGAAATGCGGCTCGACAATTTTGCGCGAGCCTCGCGGCTCAGCTTCCTGCTGTGGGACACGACGCCAAACGAAAACCTGATCCGCGCCGCCGAGAAGGGACAGCTGACGGACCCGGCGAAGCTGGAAGCGATTGCCACCAGCATGGTCGCCTCGCCTCGCTTCGAGTACGGCCTGCGCGCCTTCTTCGCCGACATGCTGCTGTTCGAGAAATTCGACGAGATTGCCAAGGACCCGGTGGTCTATCCCTATTTCAACCAGGATATTGCCAAGGCTTTGCCCGAACAGACCCTGCGTACCATCGTCGATCACCTGCTGACCCGAAATGGCGATTATCGCGATATTTTCACCACTCCCTACACCTTCATGAACCGGCCCCTGGCCTCAGCCTACCAGGTGCAGGTCAAGTCATCGCAGGGCTGGGAACCTTACAAATTTGGCGAAAGTGACGACCGGGTCGGAATTCTGGGTCAGGCTGGATTCCTGGCGCTTTATTCGCATTCGGGCCGTAGCTCGCCAACCCTGCGCGGCCGAGCGATCCGCGAATTGCTGATGTGCCAGCCGGTTCCCGATCCGCCCGGCGACGTCAATTTCACTGCGGTGCAGGATACCGAGAACAAGGAAATGCCGACCGCCCGTATCCGGCTTACCGCGCATCGCACCGAGCCTGTGTGCGCCGGTTGCCACCTGATCACCGATCCGATTGGGCTGGGTCTAGAGAAATTCGACGGTATTGGTGCATTCCGCGCGACCGAAAATAATGCCGAGATCGACATTACCGGTTCGCTCGACGGGGTCGATTTCACCGATGCAAGGGGCCTGGGCCAGGCCTTGTCGAAGAACCAGGCGGTCAGCCAATGCGTCAGTAGTCGGGCGCTGGAATATGCGACAGCCGGTTCGCCCGATGGCCAATATGCGCTGGTCGAGGGGCTCGAACAGAATTTCGCCGCGCAAGGCTACAAGATACGCGATCTGTTCCTGCGCATTGCGACCATGCCCGAGACCTATCAGGCACGGACCGAAGCGCTGGAGGCAGGTCAAACCAAGGTAACGATGGCGGCGCAATAGTCGTTTGGAGCCGTTTGGAGATGTATGATGGCACATGAAATCAGTCGCAGACGCGCCCTCAAGGGCATGATGAACGGTGCTGCCGTTACCGTGGGCGTGCCGCTGCTCGATCTGTTCCTGGATGGCAACGGCCAGGCGCTCGCGGCTACCGGAGCGCAAGTTCCGGTCCGCTTCGGAACCTGGTTCTGGGGCCTGGGCGTCAACCCCAACCGCTGGTTTCCAAGCAAGGCCGGGACAGATTACGATCTCAAGCCCGAACTCGCGCCGATTGCTCCTTTTCAGCACAAGATCAACGTGCTGGGCGGTTTCAATGTCCCGCTCGATGGCGCGCCAAACCTGCCGCACCGCAGCGGCGGGGTCGCGATGCGCACCGGCAGGGCGATGAATGCCGACAGGGGCTTGCCTGGAGCATCTTTCGATATTGCCATCGGTGAGAAGATCGGGACGCGGTCGCGTTTCCGCTCGCTGGAAGTCTCGGCGTCGGGTGATCCGCGCAACTCGCTTAGTGGTCGCGGCGGCGGCAATCTCAACCCGTCGGAAGTTTCGCCGGCCGCGCTTTACAAGCGTATCTTTGGCACCGGTTTCCAGGACCCGAATAGTGGAACATTCACGCCTGACCCGGCCGTAATGGCGCGCCGCAGCGTGCTGTCCGGCGTCACCGAGCAGCGCCAGGCGCTCGAAAAATCGGTCGGTGCGGGCGATCGCCAGAAACTCGACCAGTATTTCACCTCGGTCAGGCAACTCGAAAAGCAGCTCGAAGTTCAGCTCACCAAGCCCGAACCACTGGAAGCCTGTGTTGTGCCTAAGGAAGTCGCCGACCGTGAGGTTAACGCCGAGATCGAGAATGTCATTGAGAACCACGCTCTGATGACCGACCTGCTGGTGATGGCGCTCGCCTGCGATCAGACTCGCGTTTTCAACATGATGTTCAACAATGGTGCATCGTCGCTGACGCGGATCGGAAGCACCATTACTCACCACCAGCTGACTCATGAAGAAGTGCTTGACACGCGGCTTGGCTACCAGCCGGAGGCGACTTACTTCCTGACCAAGATCATGGAGGCCTGGGTCAATTTTGTCGCCGCGCTCGACAAGGTGCAGGAAGGCGATCGCACCCTGCTCGATAACACTCTGGTATTCGCTCACAGCGAGACCGCATTCGCAAAGTTCCACACCATCGACAATATGCCGATGATGACAGCGGGCAGCGCGGGCGGTGCAGTGAAGACCGGCATTTATGTCGATGGTGTTGGGTCGCCGGTCAGCCGGGTCGGCCTGACTTTGCAGCAAGCCATGGGCGTTCCGCTTGACCGTTGGGGCACAAAGAGCCTGGAGACCAGGAAGTCGATCGGCGAGATTCTTGTCTAGGACAGGTCCCGAGTGGCGCGTGCCTGGTTTGCGGACACATGCCGAGGGCGGAGTACGAGGAATGCGTATAACGCGAAGATGGGCGTTGGGGGCGATGGCATTCGCGCCGCTGGCAGCGTTCGGTGCGCAGGAACCGGGAAGTCAGCCCGCCTGCTACGACTCCGATAGACTGCCGCTTAGCCAGCGCAGCATGCGCCGGTCCCTCGGTTTCAAAGAGGTGTCGGACAGCGAGACGAGGCGCTGCTCGGACTGCGCTTTTTTCACGCGCACGCAAGGCGATTGCGGTACTTGCCAGCTTCTGATCGGAGGACCGACCAACGCCGCAAGCGTCTGCAATTCCTGGGCCGGGAAGAGCTGAAGAGGTCCCCCGAGGGCTGCCTGCCAGCGGCTAGGTTTCGATGCCCCGCGCCGTCCTTGCGAATTCGATGAGCTGTGCGCCTTCCGCGCCGCCTTTCAGTGCGGGATATTCGGCGCCCCTCTCGACGATCAGCACGTCGTCGCGCACCAATGTGCGGCCTAGCACTTCAATTGAACCGTCGATCACCAGGAAACCCGAAGCGTCGCCGGCCTGATGGGAGGGCCTTGCTTCGCCTGAGCTGAGCCTGCCATCACGGACTATCCCGCGATCTTGATCGCCAGCTTCGCCAAGGTCCCAGCTCCAGCCGGGCTCCAGCTTCGCTTTCCACATGCCCGAGGTGCCTTCGACGCGCAGCATGGTGTGTCCCTCATTGCGCAGATTGAGGCCCTCGCGTGGTTTGAACACGTGATGTGGATGCCCGATCATCGTTGGGTGATCCTGATATTCAGGGCTGTAGCCGCCCGGCGAAAGCGACAGGTCGCCAAAGATTTCCAGCACTCGTGCGCCCAGAGGGCTCGGCAACAGCGGGCCATATTCGACCGATGGTGCCGAGATGAAGACATCGCCCGGCTCCATGTTCCAATCGCCGATCAGGCACTTGCCTTCGAGCACGACGACCAGAGTCCAGCAATCGTGCCAATGCATCGGGAAGAACTGGAGCGGCGGCAGGCGGATATCAGGCACGCACATGATGAAATCATCGTCTTCGGTGCCGAACATGAAGCTTTCGCTCCAGGTCTGACCGCCCACCTTGTCGATATAGCATTCGCGATTGGGCCCCGCCATTCCGCCCGGATAAAGCCGGCGGAAAGTGACACCCGGTGCGATCAGCTCGGCCTGGAAATGCTCGGTTGGCACCATCGACCTGTCTTCGACATTCAACACGTTCATTGCGTGCGCTCCTCTCTCCCGGCTGATTCTTCAGGCCATCATGCCGCAGTTTGCATCAGCCGTCTTGCATTCGTGACAGATCATAGGATGATGGGCTGCGCGAACCTGGATGCCGGCAAGAGCACAGGAGTGGATGTCGATGGGATTTGCGGACAAATACGGTCCCTGGGCGATCGTTGCCGGCGCGTCAGAAGGCATTGGCCGCAGCTTTGCGCTTAGCCTTGCCGCGCGCGGCGTGTCCTGCATCCTGATCGCGCTCGATGGGCCGCTTGACGAGGTTGCCGAGGAAGTGCGCGCTTGCGGGGCCGAGGCGGTGACCGCGCGCATTGATCTGTCTGAGCTCGATGCTTTCGATAGGATCGTCGAAGCGGCGGGCAAGAGGGAAATTGGCCTTTATGTTTCCAACGCGGGGGGCGATGCCAATGCCTCGCGATTTCTCGACGTAGACGCCGACGCCTGGCTCAGGCTGGCGCGCGTCAACATCATGACGACGATGCAGGCGTGCCACCATTTTGGCGGCCAGATGCGTGAGCGCAAACGTGGCGGCATTCTGATCATAAATTCGGGCGGCTGCTATGGCGGCGGCAGTTTCCTGGTGACTTACAACGCCAGCAAGGCCTTCCTGCTCAATTTCTCCGAAGGGCTGTGGGCGGAATTGAGGCAGCATGGTGTCGATGTGCTGACCGTCGCGTTGGACGTTACCGACACGCCCAATCTGCGCCGAATTCTCGCCAAGGCGGGTGTGCCGGTGCCCGATGGTGCGGCCGCGCCTGAGGATGTTGCCGAGTTTGCCTTGGAGCAATTGCCCAATGGGCCGGTCCAGAACTGGGGCCAGGCTGAGGATGAAGTCGGATTTGCCGGGACATCGGCAGCGGGTCGCAGAGCCAAGGTGCTGGAGATGGATGCCGGTTCCAGCCGGATTTACGGCGATTTATAAGGGGCAGCCCGCGCGGTCTCGAACGCAATGAAGGGAATTTGACGATGGCGGACCTGGTGCATGAGGGCGATGTCCTGACGCAAGACTTCTCCGAGATCGAAGCGGCGGATTTCGGGCTGGCGGATGTGCAATTCGTCGATCAGCATTTCATCGATCCCAAGGGCCGCACGGTGCGGATGCGCAGCTTCTACCGGCTCAATCCCGGCGATGTGCATTATCGCAACAAGCGGCGCGGCGGGGATAGCGACGAGAGTCCGGTCCCCGGGCAGGACCGCAGCGAGGTTCGCAGCAAGGAGGCGCAGGAGGGCCGGCATCGCCACTTCTGGGAAAAGATCCTGATCGATCTGGAGTTTCCGCTGCCCGATTCGGGGCTGGACCCGATCGAGCCGATTGGCGGCTATGTCCGCTACCATCCCGAAGGCGCGTGGTACGGTCCGTTTGACGTCTATCGCAAGCGGGTCGGGCCCGATGACCGGGTGATCGTCCACTGCCATCTGCACACCGAGGGCTCGGCATACAGGCCCCTGCAGACGATTTCCTCGATGAAGGAGCACATGTCGCAGCTCATGCTTGAGCGCAACGATGCCTGGGGTCCTGACTGGTATATCGGCTTCGATGGTGAGAAGCAGTGGGACGAGAACCCGGCGCAGGCAATGACCTGGGAAGCCTGGCAGCAAAGGCGCATCGAATTCAATGAGCCGCCGATCTCCGACGAGCTGATCAAGCTCAATATCAATGCCTGCCCGTGGTATCCCCATCCCCGACATGAGGGCGTCAAGATCAAGCCGATTGCGGCGTTCAACGCGCAGGGGCCGATCACCTCGCTACTGCGGCTGGAAGCGGGTGCCAGCCTGCCCGCCAGTGTGATGCGCGACCATCGCATCTACGCAGTGCTCGCGGGCAATGTATTGCTGGGTGACGAGCCAGCCAAGGAACGGGTCGCGATATTCGCCGCGCCTGGCGACGAACTGCCAGCCATGACCGCAACCGAGCCGAGCCTGATCTGGCTGGTGCGTTGGCTGTGGAAGGACAATCCGGTCGCCAGCATCTGGCTTGACTGACCGGGCAAGGTTGGCAGCCAAGCGCCCAGCAACGCCTTGATTCCGCCTTACGTCCTGTTCATGGTCCGGGAGTGAAATCCCGGGCTCATACAAGGCGGGATAAGGAGAAACGGGCAATGGCAAACCAGGCAGTGCATGACTCCACCCAGGGCAAGCCCAATGACGCAAAAATTGAGCGTCTTAAAGTTGAGGACGCGCAATTCCGTGCTGCCTGGCCGCTCAAGGAAGTCGTCGAGGCCAAGCGCCAGCCGGGAAAGCGGATCGCCCAGGTCGTCCAGGCGGTGATGGAAGGCTATAGTGACCGCCCGGCGCTGGGCCAGCGCGCGCGCGAATTGGTGAGCGATCCGGCGAGCGGGCGAGCGACGCTGCGTCTGCTGCCGCGCTTCGACACGATTACCTATGGCGAGCTATGGGCCCGGGCCCGAGCTGTGGCCGGTGAGTGGCACGCCCATGGCGATCATCCGTTTCGCACCGGGGATTTTGTCTGCACCCTGGGTTTTACCAGCCCGGAATATGGCTCGCTGTTGCTTTCCATCGTCCATCTTGGCGGCGTGGTCGTGCCGCTACAGACCAGCGCGCCGACTCCCCAGCATGGCGCGATCATCGCCGAGACCGAGCCGCGAATTCTTGCCAGCGGCATCGAATATATCGAAGCTGCGGTAAATGCTGTGCTCGCCGGCTATCAGCCGCAACGCCTTGTCGTGTTTGACTATGACAGCCGCGATGACGATCAGCGCGACGCGCTTGAGGCAGCGCGCGAGCGCCTGGCAGAGGCTGGCAGCGCCATCGTCGTCGATACGCTGGACGAGCTGGTGCGGCGCGGCGAAGATCTGCCAGAACCGCCGCTCTACGTGGCCGAAGCCGGTGAGGACCCGCTGACCGCCCTGTTCTACACTTCAGGCTCGACCGGCACGCCCAAGGGCGCGGTGTTCACCGAAAGCCTGTCGGTCGGCACCTGGCTGGGTGATACCGACGTCCCGGCCTTCACCTTGAGCTTCATGCCAATGGCCCATCTGGTCGGCCATGGCTATCTGATCCGCGCGCTCGCCAATGGCGGCACCAGTTTCTGCTCGCCCAGAAGCGACCTTTCGACCTTGTTCGAGGATTTCTCGCTGGCCCGTCCTACCGCAGCATCGATCGTGCCGCGGGTGTGCGAATTGTTCTATCACCATTACCTCGGCGAGCTCGATCGCAGGGTTGCACAAGGCGGCAATGCGGCGGC
The DNA here is from genome assembly GCA_029247785.1 of Novosphingobium sp. Lineage (GTDB taxonomy): Bacteria > Pseudomonadota > Alphaproteobacteria > Sphingomonadales > Sphingomonadaceae > Novosphingobium. Next base: position 5,052 of record JAQWKP010000375.1, on the reverse strand, counting down.
CCATGATGCCGAGATCAAGCGCGAGATGCGCGATGAAATGCTGGGCGGCAGGCTGCTTTCGGTCGGCTGCGGCTCGGCCTCGCTGGCGCCGGAAACCTATGCATTCATGGAAGACATGCTCGGCTTCCATATCCCGATTGGCTATAGCTCGACCGAGATTGCCGGTGGCACGGTGACCGTCGATTGGAAAATCCAGCGCCCGCCAGTGATCGACTACAAGCTACGCGACGTTCCCGAACTTGGCTATTTCAACACCGACAAGCCGCATCCACGCGGCGAATTGCTGGTGAAATCCGATCGATTCACCGGCGGCTACTACAAGCAACCTGAACTCACGGCCGAAAAATGGGACTCGGACGGCTATTATGCCACCGGCGATATCATGGCCGAGATGGGGCCGGACCACATCGTGTTTCTCGACCGGGTCAATAATGTCATCAAGCTGAGCCAGGGCGAATTCGTCGCCGTTTCGAAGTTGGAAGCGGACTATGCCCATGCTCAGGATATCCGCCAGATCTATATCCATGGCAGCAGCGAACGTGCGTTCCTGGTTGCCGTTGTCGTGCCGTCCGAAGAGCTGGCAGCAAGGATCGGGACGGGCGACGGGGCCGGTGCGGTCAAGGCAAAGCTGCGCCGCGCCTTGCAACAGATCGCCGAGGAGCAGCAGCTCAACGGCTTTGAGGTTCCGCGCGACTTCATCGTCGAGACCGTGCCGTTCAGCCTGAAGAATGGGCTGTTGTCCGAAGTCGGCAAGCACCAGCGACCCAAGCTCAGGGCGCGCTATATGGACGAGCTGGAGCAGCTCTATACGCAGCTCGCCGGCGACCAGCTTGATGAGCTGCGTGCTTTGCGGCTTGCCGGGGCGGAGCAGCCCGTGCTGGAGACGGTGGGCCGGGCGTTGCAGGCCACGCTGGGCATTTCGCAGGACGATGTGCGGCCCGAAGTGCAATTTGCCGATCTTGGCGGGGATTCGCTATCCGCGCTGTCGTTCTCGACCTTGCTCGAGGAGATTTTCGGCGTCGAGGTTCCGGTTGGTGTGATCATCAGCCCGGCCGGCAATGTCCGGCAGCTGGCCGAATATATCGAGGCCGGGCGCGGCATGGCCTCTTCGCGAGCGACATTTGCGAAAGTGCACGACGTGGAGAGCGACCTTGTCCCGGCGAGTGACCTGACGCTCGACAAGTTTATCGATGCCGAAACCCTGGCTGCGGCCCCGGGCTTGCCCCAATCCGCCGGAGAGACGTCCTGCGTGCTGGTAACCGGCGCGACCGGCTTTCTGGGGCGCTTTCAGATGCTTGCCTGGCTTGAGCGCATGGGCAAATGCGGCGGCAAGGTGATCTGCATCGCCCGGGGGAGCGATGCGGCTGGCGCGCGCAAGCGCATCGAAGACGCGCTCGATACCGATCCGGCGCTGATGGCGCATTTCCGCGCCCTCGCCGACAAGCACCTCGAAGTGCTGCCCGGCGATCTCGGCCTGCCCGATCTAGGCCTTGGCGAGGATGAATTCGCGCGGCTCGCCAGCGAGGTCGATCTGATCGTCCACCCCGCCGCTCATGTGAATCACGTGCTGCCTTACAACCAGCTGTTCACCGCCAATGTTGCCGGCACTGCCGAGCTGATCCGGTTGGCGCTGACCAGCCAGCTCAAGCAATTCCACTATGTCTCGACCCTTGGCATCAATTCCTTCGCCAAGACCCTGGTCGACGAGGATAGCGATATCCGCGAGGCGATCCCCTCCTGCCAGCTCGATGAGAGCTATGCCAATGGCTATGGCATCAGCAAATGGGCTGGCGAGGTGCTGCTGCGCGAGGCGCATGACTTGTGTGGTCTGCCCATCGCGGTGTTCCGGCCCGGTATGATCCTCGCGCACAGCCGATATGTCGGCCAGATCAACGTGCCCGACATGTTCACGCGGCTGCTGTTCAGCCTGGTCGCGACCGGTGTAGCGCCTGCGACATTCTATGCGCAGGATCTGGCGGATGGTCGTCCGGAGGGCCGCTATGACGGCCTCTCGGTCGATTTTCTGGCCGACGCAGTCACGGCGATCGGAGCGGGTCGATCCGAGGGCTTCCAGAGCTATAATCTGTCAGGCGGGCAGAGGGTTGGAGCATCGCTTGATTCGATCGTCGACTGGCTGGTCGCGGCGGGCTGCCCGATTGAACGGATCGAGCCCTATGACCAATGGATCTCCCATTTCGAAACCGCGATGCATGCTCTGCCCGAAGAGCAGAAGCAGGAGTCGATGCTGGCCATCCTTGGCCCCTATCGCCGCCCGCAGGCAGCCGGGATGGGAATGGCCCTGCCTGCCGAGACATTTCAATCCGGCTGTGCGGATGCCGGCATCGCCATCCCGCAGCTGTCGGAAGCGCTGATCCGGCAATATGTCGTAGGGCTGCAGCATCACCGGTTGATAGCGGCACTTGAGGCGGCGTGACTTCGCTCGGAGCGGATATTCCTTCCGGACCTGCGCCGGGAAAGCACTGGGTTTCGGCTCTGCTGGCGCTGGGCCTATGTGCCGTGCTGTCCGGTTGTATCTCGATGGCACCCCGGCAGCGGGTTCCCGAAGCCGTAGCGCAGCTGCCGTCTTCTTTTATCGCCGCTGAGGTCGCGGGCAAATATCGCCCTGCAGCCTGGTGGCACGGCTTTGAGTATGAAACGCTCAACGCGCTGGTCGATGAGGCCTTGCGGGACAATCTCGATATTGCCGAGGCTGCGGCCCGTCTTGCCCGCGCCCGCGCTCAGGCTCGCCTTGCCGCCTCGACATTGTTTCCCACGATCAATGCCAATGCCGGATCGAACTATTCCGACACCCCGCTTTCCGGCAGTGCCTTGGGTGGCTTTGGGATCGGTCCCAATCGGCTAGTAACCGAGAATTATTCGCTCGGTCTTGGCGCATCCTACGAAATCGACCTGTTTGGCCGCGCGCGCGACGACTGGAGGGCACGCCGCGCCGATGCCTATGCCGCAGCTGAGGATTTTCGGGCGGTCCAGCTAGCGGCAGCGGCCGAGGCGATTTCGACCTATTTCGAGATTGTCGACGCGCGTCGGCAGATTGAGCTGGCAGTTCTGGGAACCGATGTTCTGGGTGATCGTGTCGAGAGGACAGAAGAGCGCTACCAGCGCGGCCTCGTCGAGAGTTTCGAGCTCTATCAGGTACGCCAGCAATTGCGCGATATCGAGGCTTCGTTGCCGTTGCGGGAAAGCGCGCTGGATTCTGCCGATGGTCGCCTGGCAGTCTTGCTGCGCGACTATCCGGAGGAGTTGAAGGGCAGGTTGGCGCAGCCGCTGCGTCCGCGCCTGGTGTTCGATCCGGTGCCGGCGGGGCTGCCTTCGCAGCTTCTCGCTCAGCGCCCCGATGTCGCGGCTGCATGGCAGCGGCTCGAAGCGGCACGGCTGACCATCGGCGCGCGCAGGGCGGAGCGGTTTCCCTCGCTGCAGATCAATGGCAGCGTCGGCGCGCAGGGCGGAAATCCCTCAAGTGCGACCAAATTCAACAGCAATTGGGCGGTTTCTCTGGCTTCGAGCATCGTCGCCCCGATCTTCGATGGCGGACGCATTGCGGCGAACCTCAAGGTGGCCCGGGCAACCTATGATGAGCGCGCTGCTGCTTATGCGAAGGCCGTGCTCAACGCCTATCGCGAAGCAGCATTTGCGATTGGCGACTACCAGGAGAAGCGCCAGCGCTACCGCCTGATCCTGTCCCAGCTGGGAGATGCCGAAGCCTCGCGCGACCTGCAGGCAAGGCGATTCCAGGCCGGGGTCGGGAGCTATATCGCTTATCTCGATGCTCTGAGCGCAGTCTACCAGGTGAGTTCCAGCCTTTCACAAGCGGGCCGCGATGTTGCCTTGGCGCGGCTCGGCGTGCATCGAGCGCTGGGCGGCGACTGGGCGACTGGCGAGGCATTAGAGCCGGTCGAAATGGAAGTGGCCCCCGAAGCAACCGGGCCTGAAGGAGAAGGGCAATGAGCCGCCAGAGGAAACTGGTTCTGGCCGTGCTGGGCGGGGCGATCCTGATCGCCGTGTTGATGGTTGTCCTGCGGCCGGCTCCCGAGGAAAAGCCGCGCGATGCGCGCGCGCCGCTGGTGCTGACGATACCCCTGAAACCCGGTTCTGGACCGCTGGAAGTGCTTGGCTCCGGGACGGTTCAGGCGCGTGAGGAAGTGACCATCGGTGCCGAAGTGGCGGGCCGGCTGGTCTATGTGAATCCGCAATTTCGCGAGGGCAGCATGATTGCTGCGGGCGCAATCTTGTTCCGGATCGATCCGGCGGACTATCGCAATCGCGTGCGCACCGCCCAGGCTGACGTCGCGGCGCAGGATGTCGCGGTCTTGCAAGCTGGTGAGGAGGTCGCGATCGCCGGTCAGGAGCTGCGCCGTTTTGCTGACCGTCGGGCCCAGCGCGGCGCTGTCGCCCCGACGATCGACGAAAATGACTATGCGTCGCGGATATTGCCGCCGCGCGCGCTTGAGGACGAGACTGCGCAACAGCCGGCGAGCCCGGACCAGGCCAAGGCTCCCAATCGCCTCGCTACGCGTGAGCCGCAATTGCGATCGGCGCGGGCGGCGCGCGAGCGCGCTGCCGCCCAGCTTGCCGATGCCCGCCTGGGCCTGAACCGAACCACCGTGCGCGCGCCGTTCACCGGGCTGGTGCGCAGCGAATCCGCAGCGAGGGGCAAGCTGGTCCAGCCGGGCCAGGAACTTGGTTCGATCGTTTCTGCCGCTAGCTTTGAAGTGCGCGTGTCGCTGACCGAGGGCGAGGCTGCGCTGATTCCCGGCCTGCTTAACGCGCGCAAGGCGCGGATGCCGGCCTCGGTATTCTTCGATTATGGCGGGCTGACCTATCGCTGGAGCGCATATGTCGACCGCGCGGATGCGATCCTCGATCCCGAAACTCGCACTATCGACGTATTCCTTCGGGTGCCCGACCCGCTGCGGGGCGGGGTGCGCGTCGATGGTGATGGCGCGGGGAGCTCACCGCCGCTGCTAATCGGCAGTTTCGTGCGTGCAGAAATGACCGGGGCGAGCCTGGAAGCCCACGCCCGGATTCCGGCGC